>JBEVIJ010000138.1:0-12671 GCA_040510745.1 Xanthobacteraceae bacterium | reverse complement strand
TCACCGACCACTTGGAAGAATAGGTTTGCTGCATAAACGATCGCTGCGACGTTGCGCTCCGCCATCATCGCGAACGCCCTGTCGACCTGTTCTTCAGTCCCGGCCTCGACTACGAGCAGGGGCTGCCCGACGGCCTGCGCCGCGGCTTGCATCTCCTTGACCTGAGATGGCGTGAAGGAGGAATACGGGTTGACGACGAAGGCGATCGTTCCCGATTTCGCTAACAATTCGCGCACAAGTCCTAAACGTTTTGGCCCGAGTTCCGTCGTGAACAAGCTTACACCGGTGGCGTTGCCACCCGGCCGGTTGAAGCTTGCGACAAGACCAAGTTGAACTGGATCCACGCCGCTGGTGAACACGATTGGAATTGTCGCACTCGCTGCTTTTGCCGCCAGTGCTGAGGCTCTGTCAGTGGCGACCAGCATCACGACCTGGCGGCCAACCAATTCGGCCGCCAGCGCCGGCAATCGATCGTCCCGCCCCCCGAAAAGCGATATTCGATCGCAACATTGCGCCCTACGACAAAGCCGCCTTCTTCCAATGCCTTTAAGAACGGCTCGCGGATAGGGTCTTCGGATTCCGACGAGCGGCTGCTGAAATAGCCAATCACAGGCGGCGGCGCTGCCTGCTGCGCGCGCGCTACCAGCGGCAATGCAGCCCCGCTGAACCCCATGATGAAATCGCGCCGTCTCATGCTCGATCGCCTCTCAAGGCAGATCAGCGTACCGGGTTGGATTGAGCTATTGAAGCCCTTCAGACGTGCGGAGCCGATGTCCGCTTTGGGTCATTGGCGTATCAGCGAGTTCGCGCGATGTCCGGTCTACCCCCAAAAGCGGGCATAGCCGACGCTTCGTCCAAGTCGGTGTCTCATCTGGAAATTTTATGAGTCTACGCCCTAGAATGTCTGGTAGGTGCGCCCGATTTGCCCGCCGAGCCGGGCGAAGCCGGCCTTTGCCGGCTCATGGTCCTGCTCGATGTTGATCGCCTTGGCGTAGGAGCCGGCCGCGCGCTCCTTGTCGCCGAGCCGCTCGTAGGCGAGGCCGCGGCTGGTCCAGGCCTGCAGGTTCTGCGGATCGGCGGAGACTGCTTCGTCAAGATCGGCGGCGGCGGCCTTGAAATCGCTGATCGACATGTAGCTCAGCGCACGGGCGATGAACGGGTCGGCTTCGTTCTGAGCGAGGCCGATCGACGTCGAGAAGTCGTCGATCGCAAAGCGGTGCTGACGCTGGCTTTGATAGAGCAGGCCGCGGTTGAAATAGGCCTGCGCGCTATCGGGCCGGATCGCGATCGCCTTGTTGAAATCGTTGAAGGCGTTGAGCGTCTGCTGCTGCTGCCGGTACACGACGCCGCGGCCGATGTAGGCGACGGCGTAGTTCTGGTCGAGCTCCAGCGCCTTGTTGTAATCGGCGAGTGCGAGATCGAGCTTGCCGGTCTTGCGGTGGATCAGCGCGCGGTTGGCGTAGGCTTGGGTATAGTTCGGATCGAGGCTGATCGCCTTGTTGAAGTCGGCGAGCGCCTCCTGGTTCTTGCCGGCCTGGCCGTACACGGTGCCGCGCATGTTGACCGCCTGCGGGTCGTTCGGGTTGCGCTGCACGACGCCGGAGAGCGACGCGATGTTGGAGGGCGAGGCGGCGAGCTGGCTGCCCTCGGATTCGGTTGGAGCTGTCGCGGAGGTGAAGGTGGAGCTCGCGCAGCCGGCGAGCGCCGCCGCCGCGGCTGCGGCCAGACACAGGCGTATCAGGCTCACGGCTGTCATCGGCGACCTTGCAGCCAAGGAATGCGGCGAAGGTTCGACGATAGCGCGCAGGGGCGGAAAACGACAGCGCGAGCCTGGGACGAAACCCGAGCTCGCGCCCTGGAAAACCTGCCAAAAAGCTCGGAGAACCGGAATTTCTAGCGGCCGCCGAAGCCGCCGCCGCCGAAACCGCCGGCGCTGCGTCCCGGACCGCCACGCCCTGGCCCGCCCCGTCCGCCGCCGTCGCGGCCTGGGCCGCCAGGCGCGCCGAACACCGGCTTGGGCTTCATCGGAAGGAGGCCCTCGCGCTGCATCTTTTTGCGCGCCAGCTTGCGGGCGCGGCGAACCGCCTCCGCCTTCTCGCGGGCCTTCTTCTCGGATGGCTTTTCGTAATGGCCGCGAAGCTTCATCTCGCGGAAAATGCCCTCGCGCTGCATCTTCTTCTTCAGCGCCTTGAGGGCTTGGTCGACGTTGTTGTCGCGGACAAGAACCTGCACTCGTTGATCCTTCTCAATCCGATGTTCGGTTTGGGTGTGTGGAAGGGTCGCAAAACCCTTCCGGGTCGGGCGCTGGTAGCAGGAAAGCTAATAAAAGTCCATCTCCCACGGGCTTTTTCGCCTGCAGGGCGTCACGCGCTGATATCCGGTGTGAGCTGGTCTTCGACGGCGATAATGCGGTCGCGCAGGATCAGCTTGCGCTTCTTCAGCCGCTGGACCTGAAGGCGGTCCGCCCCAGGCGCGGTGTGCAAAGCCTCGATGGCGGTGTCGAGGTCGCGGTGCTCCTGCCGCAGCCGCTCCAGCAACGCGACCAGTTCGCGCTTTTCCTCGTCGGTCATACTTGGGCTCGAGACGCCAAGCAGCACCTTGCCTTGGTCTGCCGCCACCGGGGCGAAGCCTGGAACCAGCACAAAATCTTGAATTCGCATGACTTTCGCAACTCACCAGGCAGGACGCGCAGGCCCCGTCGCGCCGAGGACCGATTCAGGGCGCGCGAGGCGCGTCCGCACAGGTAGGCAATTGTCACCCGTTTCTCAAGGGTCGTTCAAGCTGCAGGGTAACCGGCTGGTTTAATGATAGCGGGGATTTGTTGCGATGCACAAGAGTCGGTATTCGACTTGCCGGGGACCTCGTGGCAGACTCTTTTGAGTCTGGGGTGAGTTCAAATCCGATGGAGACATCGCAGAATGACCATCCAAGCTCATCTGACCGAACTTGAGAGGCGGCACCAGAGGCTCGAGGACGAAATCGCCGAGGCGATGGCGCATCCCTCGACCGACGATCTGAAAATCGCGGAATTGAAGCGTCAAAAGCTGCAGGTAAAGGACGAGATTACCCGCTTGAGAACCAGCGAAGGGGCCAGCCTCCACTGAAGGCTGCAATCCCGTCGGCTTGAAAGGTTCAGGTTTTCGCCGCCGGCTCTCGCATCGAGAGCCGGCGGTGCTATTTTGAGCCCTGGTTTTTTGGAGGAGAGCGCAATGCGCAAGAAGACATCAACAACGATGGCGCTGGCGGCGGCTCTGGCCGCGTGCGTTTTCGCCGGCCCCGCGCCGGGGCAGGACTATCCATCCCGCACCGTCACGCTGGTGGTGCCTTATCCGCCTGGCGGCGGCGTCGACGTGCTGGCGCGCGTGGTTGCGGACAAGCTGTCCGGCCTGATCGGCCAGCAGGTGATCGTCGACAATCGTGTCGGCGGCTCAGGCATCGTCGGCACGCGTGCGTTCGTCCGCAGCGCGCCGGACGGCTATACGCTCTTCCTCGGCCACACTGGCTCGATCTCGATCAATCCGACCCTCTACGCCAATGCCAACTTCGATCCGCGCAAGGATTTCGCGCCGATCGGAATGGTCGCCTCGATGCCGGTCGCGCTGCTCGCGCATCCGAGCTTCCCCGCCAAGACGATCGGCGAGGTGGTCGAGATGGCCAGGAAAGAGGGAGACAAGTTCAACATCGGCACCTCGGCAGTCGGCACCGGCGGATATCTGTCGGCTGAGCTGTTCAAGTCGATCACCGGCGTGCCGGCCCAGATCATTCCCTACAAGGGAACCGCGCAACTGATGAACGACCTGATCGGCGGCCACATGAAGGTTGCGTTCGGTGTGCTGCCGCCGGCGATGGGCAATCTCGCCGCCGGCTCGCTACGCGGCGTTGCCATGCTCGACAATCGGCGCTTCAGCTTGCTGCCGGACGTGCCGACCGCGAACGAGTCCGGGCTGCCGGGCTTCGAGTCGGTGTTGCACTATGGCGTGCTGGCGCCCGCTGGGACGCCACGGCCTATCGTTGACAAGCTCAACGCGGCATTGCGCCAGTTGGTCGCCATGGAAGACGTCAAGAAACGCATCAACAACGAGGGTGGCGATCCGCTGACCTCGACGCCGGAAGAATATGCCAAGGACATCGACGTCGAAGCGACCAAGTGGGGCACTCTGATCAAGAAGCTCAACCTGAAGGTCGAGTAATGTTTACTTTGCGTGCCCCCGCGACGGCCGTCCTCGCCGGACTCCTGCTCGGCGCGCCCGCTTCGGCGCAGGACTATCCCACGCGCCCGGTCATACTTGTCGTGCCGTTCCCGGCGGGCGGAGGCAACGACACGTTGGCGCGCATCGTCGCGGAGAAGCTGAGCAAACCGCTCGGCCAGCAGGTGGTGGTGGAGAACCGCGGCGGCGCCGGCGGCACCATCGCCACCCGCGCGGTGGCGCGCAGCGCGCCCGACGGCCATACGCTGCTGCTCACCTACACCGGCACGCTCGCGATCAATCCGACGCTCTATCCCAACGCCGGTTACGACCCGCGCAAGGACTTCGCGCCGATCGGATTGATCGCGTCGCTGCCGAGCGTGCTCGTGGTGCACCCTTCGGTGCCGGCGCGCTCGACCGCCGAGCTGATCGCCCATGCCAAGAGCAAGCCCGGGGCGATTAAGTATGCCTTCGTACCCGGCACGGTCGGGCACATCACCACCGAGATGTTCGCCCGCACCGCAGGCATCGAGGTCATCAACGTGCCCTACAAGGGCAATGGTGCCGCGATGGGAGACCTGCTCGGCGGCCACGTGTCGATGATGTTCCTTTCCATTTTGCCGATCATCGGCAACGTGCAAGCCGGCACGTTGCGCGCGCTTGCCGTGACGACCGCCAAGCGCTCCGACTTGATGCCTGACGTGCCAAGCATCGCCGAATCGGGATTGCCGGGTTTCTCCGCCGAAATCCGCTACGGAATTTCGGCGCCGCCCGGCACGCCGCGTCCGATCGTCGACCGGCTGAGCCGCGAGCTGCGGTCGGCGGTCGGCTCCGAGGACATGCGCGAGCGGCTGCGCCGCGAGGGCGCTGAGCCGATCGCCAGCACGCCGGAGGAATACGCCGCCGACATCGACGCCGACGAAAAGAAATGGTCGGCGCTGGTCAAAAGTCTCAACCTGAAATTCGAGTGAACGCATGTTGCGAACGCCGGCTCGTACTTTTGCTCTCGCCATTGCGCTGCTCGGCGCGGGCGGTGCGTCGGCGCAGGATTACCCGACCCGCCCGATCACGCTGATCGTGCCGTTTCCCGCCGGCGGCGGTGTCGATGTGATCGGCCGCATCGTCGCGGAAAAATTGTCGGCCTCGCTCGGACAGCAGGTGATCGTCGACAACCGCGGCGGCGCCGCCGGCGTGATCGGCACCCGCGTCGCCAAGGCAGCGCCGCCGGATGGCTATACGCTGGTGATGGCGACGTCGGGATCGATTGCGATCAATCCTACGCTCTACGCCAACCCCGGCTATGAGCCGCGCAAGGATTTGGTCCCGATTGGGCTGATCTCCTCGACGCCGGTCGTGCTGATGGCGCATCCGTCGGCGCCGCAGCAGACGCTCGCGGAGCTGATCGCGTTCGCCAAGGCAAACTCGGGCAAGCTCGACATCGGCACGCCGCCACCCGGCACCAGCGCCTATCTCGGCGCCGAACTCCTGAAGTCGCTGGCCGCGATCGATTTCACCATCGTGACCTATAAGGGCACCGGCCCGCTCACCACCGATCTGATCGGCGGGCACGTCAAACTCGCGCTCAACGTGCTGGCGCCGGCGCTGAGCAACCTGAAATCCGGAGGGCTGCGTGCGCTGGCGGTGCTCGGCCCGAAGCGCTCGACGCTGCTACCGGAGGTCCCGACCTCCGCCGAGGCGGGCCTGCCGGGCTTCGAGTCCGGGCTGAACTACGGGCTGCTCGCTCCGGCCGGCACACCGCGCGCGATTATTGATAGGCTCAATGCGGCGCTGCGCGCGGGGGTCGACACGCCGGAGGTGCGAGCGCGCATCGCCGCCGATGGCGGCGACCCGATGCCGTCGAGCCCGGAGGAATACACCGCCGACATCGAGCGGGAAGACAAGAAATGGGGCGATCTGATCCGCAAGCTCAAGCTGCGGATCGAATAGCCGAGAGTGCGACTGGATAGCTTCGAGGGGGAGGGAACTCATATGCGGAAAATCAAGACGATCGGCGCGCTCGCCGCGCTGGCGCTAACGACGGCGGGCACCCAGGCGACGGCGCAGACCAAGCGGCAACCTCAGGTGCTCGATGCCACGTATCGCGGCACGATGGTGTGCGCGAAGCTGCCGTTCAACGAGTTTGCGATGCGCGAGGCCATCGCAGTGATGCTGACCGGTGGCGCCGGCACCTATACGCACGTGGTTCGGCTGCGCGAGAGCCCGGAGCCCAACGAGGAGAAGGGCACCGCCAAGATGGACGGCGCACGGATCGCCCTGGACGGCAACTGGAAAGGTGACGCCGGACAATACCAGGCAAGCTACAGCGGCTCGTTCGTGCGGCGCAGCGCCAAGCTGACGGGCACGCAGACCTGGACAGTTGGGGGCCGCATCGTGACGCGCTCCTGCTCCGGCGTGATCAAGCGTCCGCTCAAGGCGTTCCTGCCGCGCAACAGGAAGCCGGCAAGCCAGTGACGCGGCATGGATTTGGATTGATCGTTGTACCTTGTGGATGCCGCTGATCCGCAATCTCTAGGAATTGGAATGACGGGACGCGGACGGGACGGCACGCAGGGATCCGATGGTTTTCAGTAACCTGACGTTCGTCTGCCTGTTCCTGCCGATCGTGCTCGCGCTCTATCACGGCGCGCCGCATTCGGTGCGCAACCTCGTGCTGGTCGTCGCCAGCATGGTGTTTTACGTCTGGGGCGGCCGCGTCGCGATCGTCCTGGTTCTGGTGTCGATCACCGTTAACTTCATGCTGGGCAGGGCGATCGCTGCGGCGGACGCCGAGCAGCGCACGCGGCTGATCCGCTGGTCGGTCGCCGGAAATCTCCTGGTCCTGATCGTATTCAAGTACGCCGACTTCCTGGTCGATAACGTCAACGGGGTACTCGGCGCGTTCGGCGACTGGAAAGTCCCCGATCCGAAGCTGCCGCTGCCGCTCGGCATCTCGTTCATTACCTTCCATCTCATCTCCTATCTGGTGGACGTGTACCGGGGCACCGCCGAGGCGCAGCGCTCGCCGGTGCCGTTTGCGCTCTACATCCTCAATTTCCCGCAGCTCGTCGCTGGCCCGATTATCCGCTACCGGCCGATGGCGCCGCAGCTTGCGCGGCGTGACGTCACGTTCGAGGACATCGACGCCGGCGTCATGCGGTTCGTCGCGGGACTGGCGAAGAAGTTGCTGATCGCCAACCCGCTCGGCGCCGTCGCCGACCAGCTTTTCGCCATTGAGCCGTCCGGCCTCCCGACATGGGCGCTGTGGCTTTCCGTGGTGTGCTACGCGCTGCAGATCTATTTCGACTTCTCCGGCTATTCGGACATGGCGATCGGGATCGCGCGGATGTTCGGTTTCCGCTTCCCGGAGAACTTCAACTATCCGTATAGGGCAACCTCGATCCAGGACTTCTGGCGGCGCTGGCACATCACGCTGTCGGCGTGGTTCCGTGACTACGTCTACGTGCCGCTTGGCGGCAATCGCGGTTCGCTGTGGCGCACCACGATCAACCTGTGGATCGTGTTCCTGCTGTGCGGCGCGTGGCACGGCGCGAGCTGGAACTTCATCGTTTGGGGCATGTGGCACGGCCTGTTCCTGTCGATCGAGCGCATTGGTGTGGTGCAGCGGCTGCTGGCATCGTTGCCGAGTTTCATAAGGACCGCCTACGTCCTGCTGATCGTGTTGATCGGCTGGGTGTTCTTCCGCCAGACCTCCCTCGATCTTGCATGCGAGATGCTGTGGCGGATGTTCGTTCCGGTGGCCGCGGCGGGGAACGTCCTGCTGATTTCGGCGCAAGCTCCGCCGCAGATCCTGGTGCTGATCGCGGCTGCCATCGTGTTCGCGTTTCCGGTCTGGCCCGCGGTCAAGGAGCGCTTGGCGGCGATGCAGCAGAAGCCGGGCTCGCGGGTCGCCTACGATGTCGGGCGCGCGCTGGTGGTCGGTGGCCTGACACTGCTGTGTGTTGCGGCCATGGCGCTCGACCAGCACAATCCCTTTATCTATTTCCGGTTCTGACCCATGCCGTCCGCACTCCAGTCCTTTCCGCGCAAGCTGACGGTCATCGTCTATTTCGTGATCGTCCTGCTGCCGGTGGCGCTCTTTGGCACCGATGGGCCCTGGCTCGGCAAGGGCGAGTTCCCGGTCCGCCAGCGCACCGAGTTGCCGGGCCGGATGGGACCGGGTGCCTTCCAGGTGCTCGACAAGTGGTTCGCCGACCGGATCGGGTTGCGCTATCCGCTGATCTATCTCGGCACCGAGTTTCATCTCGGCGCATTCGGCCGGCCGCTCGACCGCCATATCTTCTTTGGCGCGGACGGCTGGATGTTCTGGACCGAGGACGCCGACCGCGTGCCGTCGACGATGGCGGATTCGCGCGGCAAACTGCGTTTCACGCCGGCGGAGATCAAGCGCATCGAAGCGGAGTTGCTGGCGGTGCGCGACCGGTTCGCTGCCTGCCGCATCCCGTTTGCCGTTGCGATTGCGCCCAACAAGCAGAGCATCTACCGCGAGTTCATTGCCGCGTCCGGCGAATATGGATCGCCGTCGCGGCTCGACGGCCTGCTTGCTTCGCTCAGCCCCGCCGCACGCTCGCAGATCGTAGACACTCGCGATGCTATTCGCGCGGCAAAGGCAAAGCACGCGCCGCTCCGCCCATACAACAAGACCGAGACGCACTGGAATGAGCTTGGCGCGTTCTATGGCTATGCCGGGGTCATGGACGCGCTACGGCGATCCATGCCGCTCAACCATCCTGAATTGACGTCAATCGCGCAGTACGAGGTTTCGCCGCGGCGGAACTATCCGGGCGGAGACATGGCGACGTTTATTTTATTCTCGCCGTGGCGGTTTTCGGATGAAGATGTTTTGGTGCAAGGCGCGCGGCTCGCAGGCTTGCCGCCAGAGCAGCAAATCGATCCGCGCTATTCAGTCGCCCGCAATCCGGAAGGGAAGGGCAGGCTGCTGGTGATCGGCGATTCGTTTACCGGCGCCCCGGTGCGTTACTTCCAGCAGCACTTTGCCGAGGTCCATCGCGTGATCAGCACGACGGTGGACGGCGATCTGGTGGCGCGCATCAAGCCCGACGTCGTGCTGGTGCTCGCGGTCGAGCGCAACCTCGAACGGCTACTGCTTCCGATGGTCAACTCCGCGAAGCTGTGCCCGCCTGGCGGCCGGTGAACTCGACGCCGAACTCGCCGCCGAGCCGCCAGACCACGCGGCATTCCTCCCGGACGTCCACTCCACCGCGGGACAGCGAGAGCGTGAACCGCTCGGGAATCTCCAGGTCCGAGTAGAGCCGCGCGCCGCGGTCGGAAATATCGGTCACCATGCAATCCCGCGGCGGGCCGCCGATCCCGCTGTGGAATTTGGCGACGCGATTGATGGGGCGGCGGGAAAATTGTCTGCGGTCTTTCAACACTGGGTCTACGCAATGCTCGTGGCCTTGGAATGCCCACGTATAGGACCACTCTGTTCAGAAATCTTTGCCCGGCATGCGCAGTTTTTAATCGATTCTGATCGACGGTGCTGCGCGTTAACCACCCGCGCTAACCACGGCCGATAACTACGCGGGCAAAGAAGAGCACGCGCCGAATTGGATTTGGCCTCCCGCTTCGATACCCATTTCATATCGCTGCGGTGGGGGTTCCATGTTGCACAGACGTGCGTTCGTAGGCGGCGCCGGCGCGTTGGGCGCTGCAATGCTCGGAACGCTGCGGGTCAGTGTCGGGCAGGGCGCGGTCGGCACTCGCCGCTCGGTGCGAGGCATGAGCGCGAACGATCCCGATCTCGCTGCGTACCGCCGCGCCGTTGCCGCGATGAAGGCGCTGCCGGCGTCCGACCCGCGCAACTGGAATCGCTTCGCCGCCGTCCACGCCAGTTTCTGCCCGCACGGCAACTGGTATTTTCTGCCGTGGCATCGCGCCTATCTGGTCGCGCTGGAAAACATTGTTCGCGATCTGGCCGACAATCCCGACTTCGCGCTGCCGTAATGGGACTGGACCGCCGAGCGGCAATTGCCGCCGGTGTTTGCCGCCGGCAACCCGCGCAACAACCCGCTGAATCATCCGCGGCCGGAGTTCGAGGTCGACGAAACGCTGCCGGACGACATGGTCGGCCCGCAGGTGATCTCGCGCATCCTGGCCAGCCCCGATTTCGAGGCGTTCGGCAGCGCCCACCCGCGCGGCCAGAACAGCGCCGCGCCGGCGCCCGAACCGAGCTCGAATTCAACCCGCACGACGGCGTGCACGGCTCGCTCGGCGGCGACATGGGGCAGGTCGGCCCGGCATCGCGCGATCCGATTTTCTATCTGCACCACGCCAACGTCGACCGCCTCTGGGCGGTCTGGAATGCGCGCGGCAACGCCAACAGCCCGGAGCCGTTCTGGCGCAACTTCGCGTTCAACTGGAACTTCATCAACGCGGACGGATCGCCGTGGAACGTGACGGTGAACGGCCTGCAGTCGCCGGCGGCGCTGGGCTATCGCTATGACGACGAGGAGGGCCGTTCGCCGCGGACGTCGACTTTCAGCGCCAGTCGGCTGACGCGGTCGACCCGCTGGGCAGCTCGCTGCAGGTCTACCGGCGGTTTGCCGGCAACGCGGTGCAGCCCTCGGCCGGGCTGCAACGCTATGGGCTGGCGTCCGGCAGCGGCTTCCTGGCCGCGGCGGCCGAGAACGACCGGGCGGCGGCGCATGAGCGCGCCATCAGCATTCCGGTTTCGCTCGGCCGGCCGCTCTCCGAGATCCTCAAGCCCGGGCCGATGGCGTCAGCTTCCGCGGCGGACCGCCGCCGCGACCGGCAATGCATCTGGGCGGTGCTGCGCGACTGCGTTGCGCCGACTGACCCGAGCACTCGGGTGCGCGTGTTCGTGAACCGCGAGGGCGCTCACGGCGCGCGCGCGGGCGACGCCCACTACGTGACGACCATGAGCTTTTTCGGCGCCGGCCACGGCGATCATCACGCTCAGGCCGGGCACGGCAGCCACCACGCGCAGCCCGCGCCCGCGGGCGCGATGTCAGTCTCGATCGATCTCACGCCGGCGCTCGCGCGATTGCGCGGCACCAGGCACGTGCGCACCGATACGCTCACGGTCCAGCTCTTGCCGATCTGCCGCCGCGCCAACCCGGCAACCAGCATGGTGCGGCCGCGGCGGGTGGAAATCGCAATTCTTTAGTCGCGGGGGACAACCGATGATCGCATTCATCAAGCAAGCGTTGAAATCCAGGCTGCTGCGTTGCACCGTCAATGCGGTCGCAGCTTTCGCCATCACGTTGGTAGCCCTCTCGATGCCGTGGCGCGCCGAAGCCCAGCAGACCGCGACGGCGAGCGCGCCGGCGCGCATCCACGTTTCCGTTCCGCAGACGGACGGCCGGGGCATGGCGACGCTTGAAGTCGTGGTGAGCGCATTCCGCAAGCCGGCGTCCGGCAACATCGGCGGCGTGGTGCGGCTCAAGAAGCCGGGCGGCGGCGCGGTCGAGGTCGGCCGGTTCACCATTTTACCGGCGCAGTCGTTCACCGCGTCCAATTCCGACGAGGAGCAGCGTTACCGGTTCGAGGTGACCAGCGCGCTAAAGCAGCTTGGCGTCGCCGCCGGTTCGGCTGAGGTCGAGGTCGCGCTGATCGATCGCTCCAGCGGGCCGGTGCCTGCAGGCACCGAGCTCCAGCTCGGCCAAGTGCAGATTTCGATGCGGTAATTTAGCGCGCGTACTCATAAATCCGGTTCGTAAGCGCGGCTCGCTGAATGCCCGCTTCGCTCCGAAAGCGACCGAATTGCTGCGTCGCGCGAAGAAGCCACTAGTTCGTCAAGTGAACGATGATCCCGCCCCACTGCTTCAGGCCGATCGCCGCGCAGGATGCGATGGTTTGATTGAAATCCAGGTTGACGTGCCCGTTGGTTCTGAACTGGTTCATGACGAACTTCGAGCATTTCGCGTTGCTGCTCGAGGTATTTCCATCCGTCACGACATTGGAATTTTCAAGATAGCCAGGCCGTCGGCGCTGAAGCTCGCGTCGGGACCCCATTTGTTGTTGACGTCCTTGGTCAGCTTGGGATCGAGATACAGCGCCACGCCCTGCCACGGGTTGCCGGCTTCGATCGGCGGCGTCAACGTCAGGCTTCCCTGTTTCCCTCCGCCGTTCGGGAAGTTGATCGTGCTCGAATACGAATTGTTGCCGGTCATCACGATCGCCATTCGGGCGACCGTCAAGGATGCATGGTCATCGATGTTGAGGCTGCCGTTCTCGATGACGATCAATGCGTCCGAACTGGGCATGCTGCCGTTCAGCAGGCCCGATCCCGAGAGGGTGAGGTCGCCGCAGATGTGGTGCTCGGTTCGGCCCCCAATGGTGACCGTCTTGATGGCGGCGCCGGTCGGCATCACGCCCGGAGTCCATGTCGCGCCCGGACGGGACGTTCCGCACTGCGGGACGATGTTGCCCGCGAGTGGCGCGTAGATATCCGGCACAGTTATCGAGTTGGGCTTTGGACTG
>JBEVIJ010000137.1:0-19557 GCA_040510745.1 Xanthobacteraceae bacterium | reverse complement strand
TCTTCGATCCCCAGGCGGGTCGCCAGCGAGCCGGCGGCGACATTCCGCACGACGACTTCAAGCGGAATGATTTCGATCTCGCGGATCAGCTGCTCGCGCATGTTGAGCCGGCGGATGAAATGCGTCGGCACGCCGATGTCGTTCAGATTCTGGAAAACATATTCCGAAATCCGGTTGTTAAGGACGCCCTTGCCTTCGATCACTTCGTGTTTCTTAGCGTTGAACGCGGTGGCGTCGTCCTTGAAATGCTGAATCAGCGTTCCAGGTTCTGGTCCTTCGTAAAGGATCTTCGCCTTGCCTTCATAGATGCGACGGCGGCGGCTCATCGGAATGTACCGTGGTTTGTTAATGTCCATTGGGTGCCGTGGCTTGGGTTTCGATTTTTGCGTCCGCGGCGGCGAAAACCGGAAGGAACACACAAACGGAAACGAACGACCATCCGTTCACGTTGAAAACCTAACCGATCATGCTGGGCAGCACAATCGACATAGGCCTTGTTCCACACACGCGCAACCGGGCAATTCGCAGTGTCCGCGATTGCCTTGACCCTCCAAGGTCGTTATGCAAGGCGCGGTGTTTATGCCAGACTCCACACCAGATGCAGTAGACACGAGGCCAAGCATGACGACGTTCGACAAGCGCGAGGAAGGCTTCGAGAAGAAATTCGCGCACGACGAGGAGCTGCGATTCAAGGCGAACGCGCGGCGCAACAAGCTGCTCGGACACTGGGCCGCCGAGAAACTAGGCCTCACAGGAGCCGATGCGGAGGCCTATGCCAAAGCCGTCGTGATGGCGGACTTCGAGGAGGCGGGAGACGACGACGTGTTCCGCAAGGTGAACACAGACTTCCAGGCCAAGGGCGTGGCGCAGTCCGAGCATCAGATCCGTCGCACCATGGACGAACTGATGAACGCGGCGATTGCCCAGATCAAGGCCGGAAGCTAGCCGGCCGGCGATCTTCCGGCAGGCGCGGCCGGCGGCCGCGCCACACGAGGCAAACGCATGAGCCAGGCCGCATCGTTCTCGCCGGCCCTGCCCGACGATCCGCCGCCCATTATCGGCGAGCCGCCGCGGCTAACCCGCAAGCTCGACAAGTGGCGCTTCCGTCCCTGGTTCCGCCATGGCGAATTCAGCACCGACTGGGCGACATCGCATTTCTGGGTCTGGCGGCGGGTGTGGCGCCGCTGCGCGGCCGCGGCGCGCAGGTCCTCGAGATCGGATCGTGGGAAGGCCGCTCCGCGATCTTCTTCCTGAATTACCTTCGCGACTGCAAAATCGTCTGCATCGACACGTTCGCCGGCGGGGTCGAGCATCAGACCGCCGGGCCGTTCGTTGCGGAGGTGCCTCAGATCGAGCAGCGGTTCGACCGCAACCTCGCTGCGTTTGCCGGACGCGTCGAGAAGATGACAAGCGCGTCCGTTCCGGCGTTGCAGCAGCTCGCGGCCGAACGGCGGCAGTTCGACCTCGCCTACATCGACGGCAGCCACCTGCGCGACGACGTGACGGCGGATTCCAATCACGCATGGCCATTGGTGCGGCCCGGCGGCATCGTGATCTGGGACGACTACACATGGTCGCCGGACGCGCCGCCGGAGCAACGGCCGCAGCCGGCGATCGACGCATTTCTCGCCGCCACGAAGGACACTACCGCCTGCTGGCGAAGGGCCTCCAGGTCATCGTACGCAAACTATCCTGACGTTATCTGGCGAAGCGCCCGCAATCCGCCTAGTATCCGGCCTCAAACAAATCGAGGCTTACCTCATGGCTCCCCTTCCCGGCTTTTCTCTCGCCAAGCGGCTGCGCGCCGGCGAAACCGTTTACATCGGCTGGTGTCCGCTCGGCGCGCCGATCGTAGCCGAGACGCTGGCGCGCGAGGGCTTCAACACCGTGGCGCTCGACCACCAGCACGGGCTTTGGGACACCGCGGGAACAGTCGTCGGCATCGCCGCCGTGCGCGCCGGCGGCGCGGCGCCGATCGTGCGGATTCCGCTTAACGGTTACGCGGTCGCAAGCCGCGTGCTCGACATGGGCGCCGAGGGCATCGTCGCGCCGATGATCAACACCGTCGCCGACGCGCGCGCGTTCGTCAGCGCGACGAAATTTCCGCCGCTCGGCGAACGGAGCTGGGGGCCGCAGCGCGCCATGACGCTCGCCGGCGTGACCGACGCGAAGGCCTATCTGCGCGACGCCAACGAGAACATCGTCACGCTCGCCATGATCGAGACCAAGACCGCGATGGACAATCTCGACGCCATCGCCGGCACGCCGGGCATCGACGTCCTGTTCGTCGGCCCCTCGGACCTCTCGATCGGCCTGAGCAACGGCACCGAGCTCGACCCGCATTCCGCCACGGTCGAGGCCGCGCTCGACAAGATCATCGCGGCGGCGAACAAGGCCGGCAAGATCGCGGGGCTCTACTGCGCCAACGCGCAACGCGCGGTCGCCTGCGCCAAGCGCGGCATCCGGTTCCTCGCCGTGGGCAGCGACCTTACGTTCTTGCGCAACGGCGCAGCCGCCGAACTCAAAATTCTGAAGGGCTGAGCGCGGCGGCGATACGATCCAGCGCTTGGCCGAGATTGGCCTCCGTGTCGGCGGTGCTCAATTCCATCACCGAATACTTTCGCTCTGTGAGCCACGCATGGCGCTCGGCGCGGCTTTTCTTCGCCGCCTCGGTCTCGTCGGGCGGCACCAGCTCGACCACCAGCCGCTGCCGGAACGACACCAGGTCGGCGACATGCGGCCCGATCGGGGTCTGACGCTTGAAGTCGTGACCCGAAAAGCGGCGATCCTTGGTGAGCTTGTCCCACAGCGTGCGTTCAGTATCTGTCGGATTGCGGCGCAGCAGCCGCGACAGCCCGCGCACCGCGCCGCCGGCCCCCGAGCCTTTGCCCTTGTCATGCTCGGCGAGCAGCGCGCGCAGCATCAGAGCTTCATCGCTGTCGAGCAGCCCGCCGCGCGCCGGGCCCTTGCGGCCGTCGGCAATCGCCAGGATCACGCCATGCAGGGTCTGGATGTCCTGCTGCGTCGGCTCCATGCGGTGAAAGATGTTGTGCAGGTTGAGCAGCATCCCGGCGCGCTTCTCCGGCGGACGAAAGAATTCGACCTTGTCGAGCTCGCGCTCCAGGTTGGCGAAGAACGCGAGCAACTGCTGCTTGGTGGCCTGCGGCGACTTCTGCGGCATCGCAAACGGCAGGCCGGCGCCCGCGAGCTTGAACCATTCATAGGACATGACCAGCACGGCCTGCGACAGGTTGAGCGAGGCGAAGGCGGGATTGATCGGAAATGTGACGATGCGATCGGCCAGGCCCACCTCGTGGCCTTCAAGACCGTAGCGCTCGCGCCCGAACAGGATGGCGACGTTCTGTCCCGCGCCGACGGCAGCCGCCATCAGCCGCACCGCCTCCTCCGGCCCGACCACGGGCTTGGCCTGATCGTGCGCCCGCGCGGTTGCGGCGAACACCAAATTGCAGTCCGCGACCGCCGCCGCAGCCGTGTCATAGAGCACGGCGGCCTCGAGCACGCGGTCGGCGCCGGCCGCCATGACATGCGCCTTTTCGTTCGGCCAGCCTTGCCGCGGCTTGACCAGGCGCATCTGCGACAGGCCGAAATTCGCCATGGCGCGCGCCGCCGCGCCGATGTTCTCGCCGAGCTGCGGCTCAACCAGGACCACGATCGGTCCGGGCTGCGCGACCCAGTTTTTCGTCTTGTCGGTACCGGCGCCCGGCATCACACGCTCCGCGCGTTGTATAGCGGGGCCTCGGCTGGCTCGAAAGCGCTGAAAACCCTCATGGATGCTCAGGAAATGGCGCTTTCGCCCCGCCCGGGCGGATGCTATAGCGACGCCGCCGCATCCGTTCGCGATGCACTCGGGTTTTCCAATAAGGCGTTTACCGCAATGGCGAAGATCAAGGTCAAGAATCCGGTCGTCGAGATGGACGGCGACGAGATGACTCGCATCATCTGGCAGTTCATCAAGGACAAGCTGATCCATCCCTACCTCGACATCGATCTTCTCTATTACGACCTCAGCGTCCAGAAGCGCGACGAGACCGACGACCAGATCACCATCGACGCGGCGAACAAGACCCGCGAGGTCGGCGTCGCCGTGAAGTGCGCGACCATCACGCCCGACGAGGGCCGCGTGAAGGAGTTCAACCTCAAGAAGATGTGGCGGTCGCCGAACGGCACGATCCGCAACATCCTCGGCGGCGTCATCTTCCGCGAGCCGATCATCTGCAAGAACGTGCCGCGCCTGGTGCCGGGCTGGACCCAGCCGATCATCATCGGCCGCCATGCCTACGGCGACCAGTATCGTGCCACCGACTTCCGCTTCCCCGGCAAGGGCACCATCACCATCAAGTTCGCCGGCGAAGACGGCAAGGTGATCGAGCATGAGGTGTTCAAGACGCCGGGCTCCGGCGTGTCGATGGCGATGTACAACCTCGATGATTCGATCCGCGATTTCGCCCGCGCGTCTTTCAACTACGGCCTGAACCGCAACTATCCGGTCTATCTCTCGACCAAGAACACCATCCTGAAGGTGTACGACGGCCGCTTCATGGATCTGTTCCAGGAGGTGTTCGACAAGGAGTTCAAGGCCGAGTTCGAGAAGCGCAAGCTGACCTACGAGCATCGCCTGATCGACGACATGGTGGCCGCCGCGATGAAGTGGTCGGGCGGCTATGTCTGGGCCTGCAAGAACTACGACGGCGACGTGCAATCCGACGTGGTGGCGCAGGGCTTCGGCTCGCTCGGGCTGATGACCTCGGTGCTGATGACGCCGGACGGCAAGACAGTCGAGGCCGAGGCCGCGCACGGCACCGTCACACGGCACTATCGCCAGCACCAGAAGGGCCAGGAGACCTCGACCAACTCGGTCGCCTCGATCTTCGCCTGGACGCGCGGGCTCGCTCACCGCGCCAAGCTCGACAACACCCCCGATCTCGCCAAGTTCGCCGCGACGCTGGAGAAGGTCACGGTCGACACGGTCGAGGCCGGCGACATGACCAAGGACCTGGCGCTGCTGGTCGGGGCCGACCAGAAGTGGCTGTCCACCTCCGGCTTCCTCGACAAGATCGACCAGAACCTGAAGAAGGCGATGGCGTAGTCCGGTTTCGTGTCCCGGGCGAGCGAGACCGGGACCGCGGTTTGATTGCAAGGAAGCAAAAAAGCTGGGTCCCGGCTCGCGCTCGCCATAGCGCGTCGAAGACGCGCGCTTATGGCCCGCTGGGCCGGCACACGAGGGCGCGTTATCTACCCGGTCTTCACCAGCTTCTTGATCGCAGCGAAGGCCGCCTCGGCCGCGGCGCCGTTCGGCCCACCGCCCTGCGCCATGTCGGGCCGGCCGCCGCCGCCCTTGCCGCCAAGCTCGGCGACGCCCGCCTGAACCAACTGCACCGCGCTATTGGCGGCCTTAAGATCGTCGGTCACGCCGACCACCAGGCTCGCCTTCTGCTCGTCGTCGGTGGTGAGCAGGATCACCACGCCCGAGCCGAGCTTCTTCTTGCCTTCGTCGGCGAGGCTGCGCAGGTCCTTGGCATCGACGCCCGCGAGCTTCTTCACCATCACCTTGACGCCGTTCACCGTCTCGGAATCCTCGCCGCCCGATGCCGCCGCTCCGCCGCCCATCGCGAGCTTCTTCTTGGCGTCGGACAGCTCGCGCTCCAGCTTCTTGCGCTCGTCGAGCAGCCCGCCGATGCGGCCGGGCAGATCCTCCAGCGACACCTTGAGCTCGGACGACGCCGCGCGGGCGAGCGCCATTGCGTGGTTTGCTGCCTTGCGCGCCTGGGCGCCGGTCAGCGCTTCGATGCGGCGCACGCCCGCGGCGACGCCCGCATCCGATACACCCGAGATGACACCGATGTCGCCGGTCCTGCGGACATGCGTGCCGCCGCACAGCTCGACCGACCAGCCGAGCGAATTGCCGCGGCTTTCAGGATTTTGGCCCATCGCCACGACGCGAACCTCGTCGCCGTATTTCTCGCCGAACAGCGCGCGCGCGCCGGAGGCACGCGCATCGTCGAGCGTCATCAGCCGCGTCGTCACCGGCGAATTCTGCAGCACGTAATCGTTGGCCAAGTCCTCAACCTTCTCCAACTCGTCCGCCGTCATCGGCTTGGGATGCGAGAAGTCGAACCGCAGGCGGTCGGGCGCCACCAGCGAACCCTTCTGCGCCACATGATCGCCCAGCACCTGGCGCAGCGCCTCGTGCAGGAGATGCGTCGCCGAATGATTGCGCCTGATTGCGCCACGGCGGGAGCGATCCACTTCGAGCGACAGCGCTGCGCCCGGCTTGAGGGTGCCCTGCTCGACCGTGCCGATGTGGACAAACACGTCGCCCGCCTTCTTCTGGGTGTCGGTCACCTTGAAGCGCACGCCGTCGGCCACCATCACGCCGGTGTCGCCGACCTGGCCGCCCGACTCCGCATAGAACGGCGTCTGGTTGAGCAGCACCGCGGCGGTTTCACCTGCCTTGAGCTCGGCGGCTTCCTTGTTGTCACGCACCAGCGCCTTGACCACACCCTCCGCGGTCTCGGTTTCGTATCCGAGGAATTCGGTCGCGCCGACCTTGTCGCGCAGGCCGAACCACACCGCCTCGGTCGCGGCATCGCCGGAGCCCGACCAAGAGGCGCGCGCCTTCTCCTTCTGCTTCTCCATCGCCGCATTGAAGGCATCGACGTCGACGCCGATGCCCCGCGCGCGCAACGCATCCTGAGTGAGGTCGAGCGGAAAGCCGTAGGTGTCGTAGAGCGTGAACGCGGTCTCGCCCTTGAGTTGGCCGCCCTGCTTGAGGGACTTGGTCTCGTCGTCGAGGATCGACAGCCCGCGCTCCAGCGTCTTGCGGAAGCGGGTCTCCTCGAGTTTCAGCGTCTCGGCGATCAACGCCTCCGCGCGCAGCAATTCCGGGTAGGCCTGCCCCATCTCGCGGGTCAGCACCGGCACCAGCTTCCACATCAGCGGCTCGCGCGCGCCGAGCAATTCGGCATGGCGCATGGCGCGGCGCATGATGCGGCGGAGCACGTAGCCGCGGCCCTCGTTCGACGGCAGCACGCCGTCGGCGATCAGGAACGACGAAGCGCGCAGGTGGTCGGCGATGACGCGGTGCGAGGCCTTCTGCGGGCCGTCCGGCGAAACCTTGGTCAGCTCGGCGATGGCGCCGATCAGGGCGCGGAACAGGTCGATCGAATAGTTGTCGTGGGTGCCCTGCAGCACCGCGGCGATGCGCTCGAGCCCCATGCCGGTGTCGATCGACGGCTTAGGTAACGTGGTTCGGAGGCCCCCAGGCATTTGCTCGTATTGCATGAACACGAGATTCCAGATCTCGATGAAGCGGTCGCCGTCGGCGTCCGGCGAGCCCGGCGGGCCGCCCGGAACCTTGTCGCCGTGGTCGTAGAAGATTTCCGAGCACGGCCCGCATGGGCCGGTGTCGCCCATCGCCCAGAAGTTGTCGGAGCCGGCGATGCGGATGATGCGGCTGTCCGGCAGGCCCGCGATCTTCTTCCAAAGATCGAAGGCCTGATCGTCGTCGATGTAGACGGTCACGGTGAGCTTGTCCTTCGGCAGCCCGAACTCCTTGATGACCAGGTTCCAAGCGAGCTCGATGGCACGATCCTTGAAATAGTCGCCGAACGAGAAGTTGCCGAGCATCTCGAAAAAGGTGTGATGCCGCGCGGTGTAGCCGACGTTGTCGAGGTCGTTGTGCTTGCCGCCGGCGCGCACGCACTTCTGCGAGGTGACGGCGCGCTGATAGGGGCGCTTCTCGAGGCCGGTGAAGACGTTCTTGAACTGCACCATGCCGGCGTTGGTGAACATCAGCGTCGGATCGTTGCGCGGCACCAGCGGCGACGACGAGACGATCTCGTGCCCGGCCTTGTTGAAATAGCCGAGGAAGCCCGACCTGATGTCGTTGACGCCGCTCATGGTCCCTACATAACCCACAAAACCCGCCGAAATGGCGGGTTCGCTTGAATTTCCGCAGGTTATTTAGCTACCGCGGCAAGGGGTGTCCAGGAACTGTGGCGATTGTCATTGCCGGGAATAACCGTCCAAGGACGGCGTCGCGTCGCTCGCCTACGGACCCGGCAATCCAACGCTTGAGCGAGGCGCTCTTGAAAGATCGACCCCCGGGACAAGCCCGGGGGTTACACCTGTTGCGTGGATGCGGCGCAGGAACCGATCTAGGCCTCGGCGGCCGCGTCGTCGTCATCATCCTTTTCCGGCTCAACCATGATGATTTCAGCGATCACGCCGGCGTTCTGGCGGACCTGGGCTTCGATCTTCGCGGCGATGTCGGGATTGGCCTTGAGAAAGATCTTGGCGTTCTCGCGGCCCTGACCGATGCGCTGGCTGTCGTAGGAGAACCAGGAGCCGGACTTCTCGACCACGCCGGCCTTGACGCCGAGGTCGATCAATTCGCCGTTCTTCGACACGCCCTCGCCGTACATGATGTCGAACTCGACCTGCTTGAAAGGCGGCGCCAGCTTGTTCTTGACCACCTTGACGCGGGTCTGGTTGCCCACCACCTCGTCGCGCTCCTTGATGGCGCCGATCCGGCGGATGTCGAGCCGCACCGAGGCGTAGAATTTCAGCGCGTTACCGCCGGTCGTGGTTTCCGGCGAGCCATACATCACCCCGATCTTCATGCGGATCTGGTTGATGAAAATCACCATGGTGTGAGACTTGTTGATCGAAGCAGTGAGCTTGCGCAGCGCCTGCGACATCAGCCGCGCTTGCAGCCCGGGCAGCGAGTCGCCCATCTCGCCCTCGAGCTCGGCGCGCGGCACCAGCGCGGCAACCGAATCGACCACCAGCACGTCGACCGCGCCGGAGCGCACCAGCGTGTCGGCGATTTCGAGCGCCTGCTCGCCGTGGTCGGGTTGCGAGATCAGCAGGTCATCGACGTTGCAGCCGAGCTTCCTGGCATAGATCGGATCGAGCGCGTGCTCGGCATCAATGAAGGCGCAGATGCCGCCTTTTTTCTGGGCCTCGGCGACGGTGTGCAGCGCCAGCGTGGTCTTGCCGGAGGATTCCGGCCCGTAGATTTCGACCACCCGCCCCCGCGGCAGACCACCGATTCCAAGGGCAATGTCGAGCCCGAGCGAACCGGTCGAGACGGTCTCCACATCCATGGATTTGTTATTCTTGCCGAGCTTCATGATCGAGCCCTTGCCGAAATTCCGCTCGATCTGGGAAAGCGCCGCGTCCAGCGCTTTGCTCTTGTCCATGGACGACGTTCCTTCAATTACTCGCAGGGCAGCTGCCGAAGCCATTTTGCGCTCCTTATGACCGGGATTCGAAAGACCGACAAACCGGCGCACTCCCGGGAAAACCGCGCCATATGGTCATTGAAGTCTCACTGAATTGGCAATGTACACTATTTGTTCTATGTTCGCAATATGTTCTGAAAAGTTCCTTCGCTGGCTTTCCTTATCGCTTCTAACGATTTGATTTCATTGGCCATCCCGCTGGAACCGGTGCTCCACATCCTCCGTTGTCGAGGAAAGGAGTACGAATCATGGGCCGCACCGCCGTTATCGCAGGATTTTGGTTTGCGTTCTGGATGATCGTCGGTGGCGCGGTCGGCGGCTTTACTGCGCCGAAGACCGAGGTCGTCACCACCGGTATCTATTACGGCATATTCAACGGGGCTTTTTTCGCGGTGCTGACCAGCTTCGCATGGCCCTGGATCATGCCCCGGGTCATCGACCGCTGGATGACACGGGGCGAAGCCGGCGAGGCCTAGCCAGGCCAGATTCGGCCGCAGTTGCGGAGCACGATACTGGATCTCGCGGTCGCGCCGCGAGGAACACAGCCTTCCTTCAGGAGGTTGACTGGGAAGGAGATGGTCATGGGCTATCGGGTCGTCGTGTTTCTGACCTGCTGGATCGCCCTCTGGATCGGGGCGGGCGCCGCTGTGGGTTCTCTGTTCGGCACGATGATGACGGGCGAGGTCTGGGGGTTCGTCGCCGCTTTGCTGACGACCTTCCTCTGGCCCTGGATTGTGCCAGAACCCATCGACAACTGGATGGACGGCTCGAACACGCTTCGTTGACGGCATGTCAACCGTTGACGGCGTGTCACCATGGCCAAATCGCGATTGAATTTGTCAATTTCCCCGTTACCGTTGTCCTCCGACCGGGGGCAAGGAGGACCAGTATGAAGCGGATCGTTTTCGCAGTCCGCACTCGGTATCTTGGGCGGCAGCGCCGCTTTCGCTGGCCCGAGCATGACAACCAAATGGAACACCACGACGCTGTCGCTGGAGCGCTGCAAGGCGCGCGGCGAGGACGCGTTGCGCGACGCCAAGTTCAAGGGCATCAAGGTGCTGCAGTATTCGGCGTTCGGCGAGCGCGGCGACTATTCCGCCAAGATCCGCTGCGCGACCGACAAGGGCATCGTGTTCTTCGTGATCGCCGGCCCCGAGGTTGACCGCGCCAACCGCTACGTCGACGACGTCAGCGACGGGTTCTAGCAGATTGAGCTGCCGCGCCGGCGGGAACCCCAAGTCACGCCGGCGCGTTGCATCGGGCCCCGCGGAAAGGCCCAATGACTCTCCAGCAATCGCTCGCCTTCGCCATCATCGCAGGGATGATGGCTCTATTCGTTTGGGGGCGATTTCGCTACGACATGGTGGCTCTGCTGACGCTGCTGGTCGCGGTCGTGGCCGGCGTCGTGCCGCATGACAAGGCGTTCTCCGGATTTTCCGACGACATTATCGTGATCATCGCCTCGGCGCTGATCGTGAGCGCCGCGGTGGCGCGCTCCGGCGTGATCGAGCGCGTGCTGCGCCGCTACGGCTCGCATCTCACGCAGACCGGCGCGCAGGTGATCGCGTTGTCCGGCACGGTCGCGCTGCTCTCGGCCTTCGTGAAGAACATCGGCGCATTGGCGATGCTGATGCCGGTCGCGTTCCAGCTTGCGCGGCGCAACAACAAGCCGGTCTCGGCGCTGCTGATGCCGATGTCGTTCGCAGCGCTGCTCGGCGGCATCGTCACGCTGGTCGGCACGTCGCCCAACATCATCGTCTCGCGGGTGCGCGAGGACATCGTCGGGCAACCTTTCAAGATGTTCGACTTCACGCTGGTCGGCGCCGGAATCGCCCTTGCCGGCCTGATTTTTTTGGCGTTCGGCTGGCGGCTGCTGCCGCGCGGGCGCAAGGGAGCGGCCACGATGGAGGCCGCCTTCAATATCGAGGGCTACATCACCGAGGCGGCGTTCCCCGAGGATTCCCCGATCGCCGGCAAGACGGTGAGCGCGCTCGAACTGGCGGGTGAGAACGAGATCGAGGTCGTCACCCTGATGCGCGGCCGCGACCGCCGCCACGACCCCAACGGCAATGTTGTGCTCAAGGCCGGCGACATCGTGATTCTGCAGGGCGAACCCGCGGCGCTGGAGCGCGTGGTTGCGCTGGAGAAGCTCACGCTCACCCGCGACCACGCCGGCCACGCGCTGGATTCACCGGCCGACGAGATCGGAGTGATGGAGGCGGTGGTGACCGCCGACTCCGAGCTGGTCGACCGCACGCCGGTGCAGGCGCGCCTTCACGAACACTACGACATCAACCTGCTGGCGGTGAGCCGCGCCGGCCGGCGCATCACGCAGCGGCTGCGCTCCACCAAGCTGCGCGCCGGCGACGTGATCGTGCTGCAGGGCAATCTCGCCACCATGCCGGAGGCGCTCGGCGCGCTGCGGCTGCTGCCGCTCGCCGAGCGCGACCTGGCGATGGGCCGTGGGCGAAGGAGCCTGCTGCCGCTGATCGTTCTCACCGCGGCCATGCTGCTGGTGGCGTTCGACCGCGCGCCAATCGCGATCGCGTTCTTCGGTGCGGCGGTGATCTTGCTGCTGCTGCGCTCGCTGACGCTGCGCGAGGCCTACGACACCGTCGAATGGCCGATCCTGGTCATGCTCGGTGCATTGATTCCCGTCAGCGATGCGCTGCGCACAACCGGCGGCACCGACCTGATTGCCGGATGGCTCGCGGTGGCAGCGCAGCACCTTCCGCCGCTCGGCACGCTCGCGCTGATCATGATCGCAGCAATGGCGGTGACGCCTTTTCTCAATAACGCGGCGACGGTGCTTGTCGTGGCACCGATCGCAGCAACCTTCGCCAAGAGCCTCGGCTACAATCCCGATCCATTTTTGATGGCGGTCGCGATTGGAGCTGCGTGTGATTTCCTCACGCCGATCGGGCACCAGTGCAACACGCTGGTGATGGGACCGGGCGGTTACCGGTTCGGCGATTATTGGCGGCTGGGGTTGCCGTTATCGATCATCGTGGTCGTTGTCGGCGTGCCGCTGATCGCTCTGGTCTGGCCGTTCGCCCGATAGCCACCCATTGCGCGGTTCGTCCCAAAACCGCAAGCTTCGGCGATCAATCGAGGGGCGTCAGATGAAACTGCTGAAAAGTCTTTGCGGATCCATCATCGTGCTCATGCTGACCGGCGCAGCCAGCGCCCAGACCGCGGCTGGGCGCACGATCCGGATCGTCGTCCCCTTCCCGCCCGGCGGCACCGCCGACATTCTCGCCCGCGTGCTCGGCGAGCAGATCGGCAAGACCGGCGGCCCAACCATCCTGGTCGAGAACCGGCCCGGCGGCGGCACCGTGATCGCGACCGAGCAGGTCGCGCGCGCCGCACCCGACGGCAACACGCTGCTCCTGATGGCCAACTCGTTCGTGATCAACGCGAGCGTGCGCGCTTCACTGCCCTACGACCCGCTCACCAGCTTCGAGCCGGTGTGCCTGATGGTCGACTCGCCGCAGATCATGGTGGTGAACGCCGGCTCGCCGTTCAAGACGCTGGGCGACTTCGTCGCGGCCGCGAAGGCGAAGCCCGGCGAGCTCAACTACGCCACCGTCGGCCCCGCCACCACGCAGCACATCGCCTTCGAGATGTTCAACCGCGCCGCCGGCATCAAGCTCACTTACGTCCCGTTCGGCGGCGGTGCACCGGCGACCACCGCGCTGGTCGGCGGCCACGTCATGGCGGTGCTTGCCAATCCGTCCGAGGTGATGGAGCAGGTGCGCGCCGGCAAGCTACGCGCCATCGCGGTCGCCTCGCGCGAGCGCGTTGCGACGTTGCCCGACACTCCGACCATCATCGAGGCCGGCTACAAGGACTTCGAGGCCACCGCATGGTTCGGCCTGGTGGTGCCGGCGAAGACGCCGAAGGACGCCATCGCGTCGCACATCGCCATGTTCAAGACCGCGCTCCATGCGCCCGACGTGCAAGCCAAGCTGGCGCCGCAGGGCTACCGCTCGATCGGCGTCTGCGGCGACGACTTCGGCGCGCATATCAAGCGCCAGCACGCGGATTACGTGCGCGTCACCAAGGAAGCGGGGATAAAAGTGGGTGACTGAACCAACGGTGTCATTCCGGGGCGCGCCGCAAGGCGCGAACCCGGAATGACGGCGGAGAGATCATGCTCACGCTCTACGACTTCGGCAATTCGGTGTGCTGTCAGAAGGTGCGCATCACGATGCGCGCCAAGCGATCTGATCTCGGAGGACGAGTTTGCCGCGATGCGGATGCACGGGCCGAAGGTTCGAGATGATGTGGTGGCGGCGATTGCGGGATTGCGTGCGGCCTAGCGCCGCCCAACGATCGTGTCCAGAAGCAAGGCGTGGATGCCCGCGACAAGCGCGGGCATGACGTGGAGAGACTGGTGACTTACGACATACTCATTCGTGGTGGCACATCGTTCGACGGCAGCAGCAGTCCCGGCATCGCCGGCGATCTCGCACTCGAAAATGGCCGCATCGCCGCGATCGGCAACGTCTCAGGAACCGCCAAGAAAACCATCGACGCGACCGGCCTCGCCGTCGCGCCTGGCTTCATCGACATCAAGACGCACTCCGACTTCACGCTGCCGATCAACCCGAATGCCGAGAGCAAGGTGCGCCAGGGCGTCACCACCGAGATCATCGGCCATTGCGGCTTCTCGGTCGCGCCGGCGCTGCCCGGCAAGGTCGCGCTGCTCAGGGATTATCTCAGCCCGAGCGCGCCGTGGCTGCCTTTCAAAGAAATGTCCTTTCCGCAATATCTCGACACGTTCCCGGCGACGTCGGTCAACGCCGGCATGCTGGTCGGCCACAACACGCTGCGCTTGATGGTGATGGGCATGGCGGACCGCGCCCCGAGCCCGGCCGAGCTCGACGCCATGATTGCACTGCTCGAGGACGGACTGAAAGCCGGCGCGCTCGGCATGTCTTCGGGGCTGTTCACCTCGCCGGGCTCCTACGCCAGGCCCGACGAGATGATCGCGTTCGGCCACGTGCTCAAGCGATACAACGCCGGCTACTTCACCCACCTGCGCGACGAATCCAACAAGGTGATCGACGCGCTGGAGGAGGCGATCGACGTCGCCAGGCAATGCGACGTCCATGTCGAGATCGTGCACTTCAAGTGCTCCGGCATGGACAACTGGGGCAAGGCTGCGACCGCGCTGAAGATGATCGCCGACGCCCGCGCGCGCGGCCTCGACGTCGATTGCGATTCCTACCCTTACGCGGCCGGATCGAACCCGCTGAAGAACCTGCTGCCGCAATGGGTGCAGGCCGGCGGCGTCGATGAGATGCTCAAGCGCCTGCCGCAGCCCGACGTTCGTTCGCGCATCCGCGCCGACATCGAGCGCGACGGCCTCAACAACTGGGGCCGCATCCCGGACTGGGACTGCGTGCAGATCTCGATCTCGCCCAACCTGCCGCAGCACGCCGGCAAGACCATTGCCGCGCTCGCCGCGGAGCGCGGCGCCGATCCGGTCGATACGCTGTGCCAGTATCTCGGCGACGACAAGGGCGCGACGCGCGTGCTCGTCACCTCGATTTCGGAAGACGACATCGCCACGATCGTGCGCGAACCGACCGCGCTGGTCGGCTCCGACGGCAATTGTGTCGCGACCTCCGGCACGACCAGCCAGGGCATGCCGCACCCGCGCTTCTATGGAACCTTCCCGCGCATCATCGACCGTTACGTGCGGCGCGAGCGCGTGGTGCCGCTGGAAACCGCGATCCACAAGATGACCGGCGCGACCGCGAAGGCGCTCAAGCTGAAGGACCGCGGCCTGCTGCGCGAAGGCTTTCGCGCCGACGTCACGATCTTCGATCCGGCCGACTTCCGCGACCGCGCCACCTATGCCGATCCGCACCAGTATCCGAGCGGCGAGCGGGCCAACGTGATCGTCAATGGCGTGTTGGTGGTGGAGAACGCCGCCCACACCGGTGCGCTGCCGGGGCGGGTGTTGCGACGGGACGCGGCGGGCGCCGTCGGCTGATTGCGGCAGGCTGCAGCGAAATCCCAGGCTACGCCGGATCGGCCGTCACGCCGCAATCAATGCCGGATCGCGGATCGGGACGGCGAACAACGTTTCTCCGCCAATATTTCGCACTTGAACCTCCATGCCAACCGATCCGTCGCCATCGATGCATTCGACGTCGAGCGCAATCAGTTCCGCCAGTTCGCGCGCCTGGTCGGGCCGTTCAAAGTCGCGTCCCTTGTAATCATATTGCACATATGTTTTGGCAGCGACGTCGAAGAAATACCGGTTCATCGGACACCTTTGCTGGATCCGCTACCGACCCTTTTAGCACCCTTTTACCGCTGTTTACAGCAGCAGCGACGACTGTCGTTGAATCAGCGTAAAATTTTCCGAAAAAAAAGCCGCGACAGGGACGCGTGCCCGTCAACGGAACAAATGCTTCACCATGCTCAATGCAAAGGATAAATGTGCCGGATTGATCACGACATCAATCAAGAGCGCGACCGGCACCAAGCCAAGGAGCCATTCCCGCATGGGCGACCTCCTGCATGTGGTGCCGCCAGGATGCACTCATACCTCCAACAATTTTTGAAGCAAAGATACAAATTGCGAGTCGATTTTTCTAAAGACGTCGCAACAAAGCTCTCGACCGGTTCACGATAGGTCGGCTTTCACCTCACCTCAAACACCATCTTGCCGCGGAAGTGCCGGCCTTCGCTGACGCGGTGCGCTTCCGCCGCCTGCTCAAGCTTGTAGAGCTTGATCTCCGGCACCTTGATCGCGCCTGCGGCGAACAACTCTGCGACGCGCTCCATCGCCGCCCGCGTGCGCGGCACCGGAGGGCGCAGACCTTGAACGTCGGTGCGCGAGGTGGGTGGCGCCTTCTGCCCGGAGGCAATGAAGGCGGCGCGGCCGCCCGGCTTGAGCACGTCGTATGATTTCGTCGCCACGTCGCCGCCGACCGTCTCGAACACCGCGTCGCACACCTGACCGATCCTGGTGAAATCCTCCTTGGTGTAGTCGATCGCCTGATCGGCGCCGAGCGAGCGCACGTAGTCGACGTTGGCGGCGCTCGTCGTGGTGATGACCTTCGCGCCGATGTGCTTGGCAAGCTGGATCGCGTAGCTCGCCACGCCGCCGGCGCCGCCCTGCACCAGGATGGTCTCGCCACGCTTGAGCTTGAGCGTGTCCTCGACTGAGTTCTGCGCGGTCAGGCCGATCAGCGCGAGCGCCGCGGCGTTCACATGCGACAGGCTGTCCGGTTTTTTCGCGATGACCGCGGCCTTGACCGCGAGCTTCTCGGCGTAGGTGCCCTCGTGTCCCGCCGGCATCACGCCGAACACCGCATCGCCGACCTTGAAGTCGGAGACGCCCTCGCCCAGTGCGACGACGGTGCCGGAGAAATCCCGCCCCAGTACGTATGGAAATTTCAGCGCGGCGTATTCGCCGCGGCGCACCTTCCAGTCGGCGCCATTGACGCTCGCCGCGACGACATCGACCAGAACGTCGCCCGGCCCGGCCTGGGGCTCCGGCAGGTCGCCGTATTTGAAGATTTCGGGTCCGCCGGTTTGCTCGAGATATGCAGCCTTCATGCGATTGCGCCTCGTTCATGCGTTTCGCACCGGAGGCTAGCAGCATCGCGCCGCGCCGCCTATGGTGGCGCAACAAGGAGGCAACGGCATGCGCTGGACTTCGGCAGTCTTTTCGTTGGCGCTGGCGATGGCGCTGCCCGGACCTGCCTTCGCGCAATCCGAGCCGTTTCCAAATCGCGCGGTGCGCGTGATCGCACCAGCCGGTCCCGGCGGCAATCCGGACGTGCTGGGACGCCTGCTGGCGGCAAAATTCGCCGAGACGCTCGGCAAGCCGTTCGTGGTGGAGAACGTGCCCGGCGCTGGCGGCGTGGTGGCGGCCAACATGGTGGCGAAGGCGCCGCAGGACGGCCACGTGCTGATGCTCGCGGATTCCGGCGCGCTGGCGATCAATCCCGCGCTCAATCCTAACACCAGCTATCACCCGCAGAAGGATTTCACCGCCATCACCGCGATAGCAACGCTGCCGACCGCGTTCGTGGTGCCGCCCACAGTCACCGCCAACACGCCGGCCGAGTTCATCGCGCTCGCCGAGAAGGAGCCCGGCAAGCTGACCTACGGTTCGGCTGGCCCCGGCTCGATCCATCATCTGACCATGGCGGCGTTCGCCGACCGCGCCGGCATCGAGATGCTGCACGTGCCCTACCGCGGCGGCTCGGCGATGGTGAACGCGCTGCTCGGGGGCGAGATCCACGCCGGCTGGTCGGGCATCCCCAACGTGCTGTCACTGATCGAGAGCGGCAAGCTGAAGGCGCTGTGCGTCAGCATCCTGGAGCGCTCCAAGACGCTGCCGAACGTGCCGACCTGCGACGAACTCGGCGTGAAGGGCTTCGACATCGCGACGATGCTCGGCCTGCTCGGTCCCGTCGGCATGCCGGCCGCGGTGGTCGCGACGCTGCAAGCCGAAACCGGCAAGGCGCTGCGCGAGCCGAAGATGGCCGAGCGCATGGTGCAGCTCGGCGTGGTCATGCAGGAGAACGGCACCGCGCACTATCGGAAGTTCATCGCCGACGACATGGCACGCTATGCGGCGATCGTGCAGAAGCTCGGATTGCAGATCAAATAGGCGCGGCGGTTACGCGCGCTTCACGGTTTGCTTAACTTCGGCTCCGCAGCCGGCGCAGCCATAGACGACATCGTCAAGGCCCGACGCAAACAACACGGGCGAGACCTGCTTGACGGTCATCCGGCTCTGACACGTTGGACAGGACGGAACATCGGCGCTCTTTGCCTTCATGCCCGCGCCGTGCTGATCCTGAGACGACATCGAAATTTCCTTTCCGGCGGAAAGCCGATTCTAGCGAGTGCTGGTCACTCCGACGGAGCGCCAGACAGGAATTAATTGCCCGGACGGCTTTGCGGCCGCCCAAGTTAATTCAGTTCACCGATTGCGATTCTTCCATCGCGCGGGGGCGGACGTCATCGGCCAAACGCAGCCAAGTCTCCGCGATGTGCAGCAGCATGACCCGCTGCTCGGCAGTGCGCACGGACTGCGCCAGTTGAACGCATTCCTCCGCACGTTTTCGGTAGTCGGCTGTCCTGGCCATGTCTGTCACCATTTCTCGACTCCCTCCTACCTGTATTCAAACACAGTCGAGCAGTCGTTGATAGTAAATTCGACATGAATACTTTGGTTCCTTCGTAATTCTGCACGTCATTACACGCGTTTAATTCATTTCTACAAAAATAATTGGTAATCTTACTTTATGTAACAAACGATATATCGACAAATATAGAAAGGAACAAAAGGAAGCTTTGGCTGTTAATAGCTGCGAAAACAGCTAAACCAACTAATGAGTAGCTTGCTTACTTTGAGAACATTGCTATCTTCGGCGCGTCAAACATTCCCGACAGGAGGGGGATATGACGGACAATGGCGGTGAACTGACACGCGGGGAGCGGCTTCAGATCATGCTTTCGCCCGAGGAACTCGAGGCGGTTGATAATTTTCGCTTCAAGCAGCGGATGCCGAGCCGTGCTGCGGCGGTACGCGATCTGCTACGGCTGGGCCTGGGTGCCGTGGGCATCAAGCCGGCAGCCTCAGGTATTAAATCAGGCGCATTCGGAGTGCTGGACGGCGGCAACGTCCGGACCAGTGGCGGCGACTGACCGCCGGCAGGCTTACAAGAAGCCTGGGCCGTCCCGTCCGCGACTCGCTATTGGGCGGCGCGGCGCGCAACGTGCCCGGCATGGCCAAGGCTCCCGACGCCAAAACTCCCCGCCCTGCCGAGCCGCTCTTGCTCTGCTTTAAGTGCAAGACCGAAATGCGGGTGTTTGGGATCGAGCCTGAGAAGCCTGGCCGCGATCTTTACACGTTTGAATGCCCGGCCTGCCTCCACCTCGAAGTCAGGGGCGCGAGCACGGTTTAGCGTCCCCGGATTTCCAGCCTGGGACGCATTCAATTCAGCTCGATCTTCGCTGCCGCCGCGGCGCGTCGCATGCGCGCCAGCTCGCGCTCGATCTCGGCCCGGAACGCCGCCGGCGAATTGCCGACCACGATGGCCTGCTGGTCCGACAGCCTGCCGCGCATGTCGGGCATCGCCAGCACCTTGACCAGCGCCTCGTTGAGCCGCTTGACGATCGGGTCCGGCGTTCCCTTCGGCGCGACAAGGCCGAAAAACGCCATCCAGTTCATGTCGTCGAGCTGGAGCTCGGCGAAGGTCGGCACGTTCGGCAGCGCCTCGGCGCGCCTGGCGCCGGACACGCCGAGCGG
>JBEVIJ010000136.1:0-4031 GCA_040510745.1 Xanthobacteraceae bacterium | reverse complement strand
CCAACTCTCCACCGTCATTCCGGGACCGAGCGAAGCGAGGAACCCGGAATCCATCCTCCCGGTGGTGGTTATGGATTCCGGGCTCGCGGGCCATAGCGCGTCGAAGACGCGCGTGAACGCGCTTTTGGCCCGCGCCCCGGAATGACGGCGTTAGCTCACCTTCCTCCACACCAGCATCGCCGCCGCCAAGTCCTCGATCGCGCTGCCGACCGACTTGAACAGCGTGATCTCGTCCTTGCGCTTGCGGCCTTTCTTCTTGCCACGGCACAGCTCGAACAGGTCGCCTTGGATATCGGCAAGCTTGATGACCTTGCTCTTGAGTGGGATGGCGATGTCGCCGGAGCCCTTCGGCGCACTGGCGCGGACGTCGACATAAATCCGGGCGCGGCGCACCGCGTCGTTGTCGGCCTCACGCATCTTCGGCGTGAAGGCGCCGACCAGATCGACATGCGCACCCTTCTTGAGCCAAGCGCCGCGGATCAGCGGCTCGGCGGACAGCGTGGCACACGATACGATGTCGGCGGTTCGCACCGCCGTCTCCAGATCGTCGGCGATCAGCGGCTCGATGCCGGCGGCGTGCAGCGCGAACGCGGTGGAGACGGCACGCGAGCGGGTGCGGTTCCACAGCGTGACGCGCTTGATCGGCCGCACCGCGCTATGCGCACGGATCAGGTGCCCACTCAGCGCGCCCGCTCCGACCATGACAAGGTGCTCGGCATCCTCGCGCGAGAGATAACGCGCCGCCAGCGCGGATGCCGCCGCGGTGCGCCAGGCGGTCAGCGCGGTGCCGTCCATCAGAGCCAGCGCCTCTCCGGTCTCGCCGGACATTAGGAGGTAGCTGCCGTACACCGACGGCTTGTTGAGCTTGGCGTTGTCCGGATAGACGCTGACCACCTTGCAGCCGGTCAGCCGCTCGCAGCCGTTGGTCCGAGAGTTCGTCCAAGCCGGCATCAGCAGCAGCTTCGCCTCGCTGCCCGACGGCTGCGGGATCATATGGACGTGGCGGGCCGGCACTTCGATGTCCGCCCGGAACGCGTCGTGCAAGGCGTCGACCAGCGCGGCGTGGGTGAGCACGCGCGAAATGTCGTCGGCACTGACAATCCGCATGTCAGGCCGCCGGCGGGACGATCAGCGGCGGATGCGCGTCGCGCGGCGGCGGCGCGGCGGCAAGCGAACGCTCTGCATCGAGCTCGGTGCGCAGCCGCCGCACGTCGGCCTCGGCGCGTCGCGCGCGCGCGCGCCACTTGTGCTGCCGCAGCCAAGCGGCGATGCCGCCGACCAAAACGCCAAGCCCGACCAGCACGAAGATCAGGATGAACAGCGGCATCTTGAACGCGACCGCAGGATTCGTCGAATCGAACGGATCGAACGACACCGTGATGATCTCGCGGTTCGCCACCGCGAACATGACGATGAGCACGGCGAGCGGGACAAGAAAAAAAACGGTGACGAATTTGCGCATGGCTAAATCTCGTGCCCCCGGTTAGCGAGGCCATAAGCGCGTTCACGCGCTCCATAGCCCGCCGAAGACGGGCGTAAACGCCCTGAAGGACGCCCTATGGCGCGGCGAGCCGAAGCGCGGAGCCGGCTACCCGCCGCTCTTGTTCAGCCGCTCGCGCATCTCCTTACCGGTCTTGAAGAACGGCACGGACTTCTGTGCGACCGCGACATGCGCGCCGGTGCGCGGGTTGCGCCCGGTGCGGGCCGGACGGTTTTTCACCGAGAAGGCGCCGAAGCCGCGCAACTCAACGCGGTCGCCGCGCGCGAGCGCGCCGGTAATCTCGTTGAGAATGGCATTCACGATGTTCTCGACGTCGCGCTGGTAAAGATGCGGATTCGCCATCGAGATGCGCTGGACAAGCTCGGACTTGATCATCGGCCCGCCTTTGGCTCGGGCCGAAAAGGCCCGTATTTTCAATTGGTCATAGGAGGGTGCCAAAGCGCCAATAGACCGTCAAGGTTGAGCCGCTCGATCGCCTGGATGGCGCCCCAGTCCTCCAGGCGGCGGGCCAGCGCGGTCAGGCCGGCCGCGTCGAACAGGTGCACCATCGCGACCCGCAGGAACGGCAGGTCGCCGAACCGCGGCGCCATCCGGTAGTCGCGGACCGGCGTCTTGGGATCGATGTTCTTCTCCTTGGCGAGCCAATCGATCGCGACCTGCTCGTTACCGAGCGAATCGACGAGCTTCAGCGCCATGGCCTGCCGTCCGGTGAACACCCGGCCATCCGATACCTTGTCGAGCCCGGCCTGGTCGAGCTTGCGGCGGTCGCGGACCATGTCCTTGAACCAGTCGTAGGAATCCATCACCAGCGCCTCGATGGCGGCGCGCGCCTCGGGGCTGGTGGGCTCGTAGCCGTTCGGCGCCGCCTTGAGCGGCGAGGATTTGACCTCCTCGATCTTGACCCCAACGGTCTTCAGCAACTCCGACACGTTAGGGAACTGGAAGATTACGCCGATCGAGCCGACGATCGAGCTTTGCTGTGCCACGATGTGGTCGGCGGCCATGGCCGCGATATAGCCGCCGGACGCGGCCAGCCCGTCGATCACCACCACCACCGGCTTCTTGGCCTTCAGCTTGGTCAGCGAGTCATGAAGCTGCTCGGAGCCGGCCACGGTGCCGCCCGGACTGTTGATGTGAACGATGACGGCCCGCGCGGGCGAGTCGGCGAGCCGGCTGAGCGCCTCGGTGCGCTGCTGATTGGCGCGGATCAGTCCTTCGATCTGGACGCGAGCGATCGTACCACCCGGCGCGCCGGCCATGCCGGAGCGGCCGGTCGTCAGAAACACCCCGCCGCCCACCACCGCGACGACGGCGACGAACACCGCGAGCACGCGCCAGAACGTCAGCTTGCGCCGCATGCGGCGGCGGTCGACGATATGATCGGCATCGAGCGACATGGTTTGATCCCTCAACCCTTCGGATTTGATTCGAGCGCCATACTAGCCGGTTCCGGCGTTCCCAATAAGCACCGCACCAACATTGCGTCAGAAAGTGGACCCCGGAGCGGATTCCGCCCTGCCCAAAAACAGACGCAGGCCGGGTCGCTCCGGCCTGCGTGAACGTTCTTCGCCGGAAGAAGGCTAGCTCTTCTCCTCCTCGGCGTCGGCTTTATCCTCCCGGCGCTTGAGCGCGGTGCCGAGAATGTCGCCGAGCGTCGCACCTGAATCGGAGGAGCCGTATTGGGCGATCGCCTCCTTCTCTTCGGCGACTTCCAGCGCCTTGATCGAGAGCTGTATCTTGCCGCCCTTGCGATCGATCTGGGTGACGCGGGCGTCGACCTTCTGACCGACCTGGAAGCGATCAGTGCGCTGGTCGTTGCGGTCGCGAGCGAGCTCGTTGCGCTTGATGAACGCGGTGAGCTCGGTGTCGACGATCTTGACCTCGAGGCCGGTCTCTTTGACCTCAAGCACCTCGGTGGTGACTACGGCGTTCTTCTTCAGTTCGCCGGGGGCGCTGTCCATCGGGTCGCCCTGGAGCTGCTTGATGCCGAGCGAAATGCGCTCCTTCTCGACGTCGACGTCGAGAACCTGCGCCTTCACCATTTCGCCCTTCTTGTACTCGTCGATCACCTGCTCGCCCGGACGCTTCCAGTCCAGATCGGACAGGTGGACCATGCCGTCGACGTCGCCATCGAGGCCGAGGAACAGGCCGAACTCGGTCTTGTTCTTGACCTCGCCTTCGACCTCCGAACCCGGCGGATGCTTCTCGACGAAGACCTCCCACGGATTGCGCATGGTCTGCTTGAGGCCGAGCGAGATGCGGCGCTTGACCGGATCGACCTCCAGGACCTGAACCTCAACCTCCTGCGAGGTGGAGACGATCTTGCCCGGATGGACATTTTTTTTGGTCCACGACATTTCCGAAACATGGATCAGGCCCTCGATGCCGGGCTCCAACTCGACGAACGCGCCGTAGTCGGTGATGTTGGTGACACGGCCCTTGAACCGCGTGCCGACCGGGAACTTGGCCTCGATGCCCTGCCACGGATCGTCGAGCAGTTGCTTCATGCCAAGCGAGATGCGGTGCGTCT
>JBEVIJ010000135.1:0-10619 GCA_040510745.1 Xanthobacteraceae bacterium | reverse complement strand
GGCGGGCCCGCCGCCGAGAAGCCGACCACCAGGTTGCGGCCGCTGTCGTTCTTGACGTTGAGCTGATACTCGAAGCTCGAGCGCGCGTTGCCGCGCAGCGAGGGTAGCTGCGGCTCCAGGGTGAGCTTGGCGGGCAACTCCTTGGCGAGCGTTACCGCGACCGGCAGGCTGACCTCGGTCGAGCCGCCCTTGGCGGTCACGGTCAGGGTCTGGGTGCCCATGTCGGCCCCGGCCGGAACGTCGACGCGAAGCTGCAGCGAGACGCTCTGGTTGCTCGCCGGCATCGCAGCCGCCACCGGCTGGCCGCCACCGAGCAGCGTCGCGGTCCATCCCGACGGCACACCCGACACGGACAGCGACAGCCGCTCGGGAGGCAAGGCGTAGTTCTGCAGGCGCAGATTGACGGTCGAGGCGGTGCCCGGCCGCACGGTGACGGCGGGGTAATCGGTGAGCAGAAACAGGCCCTTCACGCCGGCCGGCGCTTCTTGCGCGGCGACCGGCAGGGCCGGCGCAATGGCGAGCGTGACCAAAGCAATCAAAGCGGCAACAATTCGCATGGTGTCCTCTCCGGCAGAATTCCGTCCCTGTTGAACCCCGAAACGATCCTGTCCATCCAATGCGGACCCGGGGGCCAATTTCGGGGCAACAAGATGGGATTTACCCCCTGCTTGGCAAGAGTCCGCGCGTTAAATTTTGGACGGCTAAATGCCACGAAGACGCGCGCGGAAAATGCCCAGAAATCAGGCCTTCAGGACGGTCGGCCAGTCCGGCTCGTCATGGGGCAGAACCCAGGGCTCCTGGAGCGCCGCCGCCCGCCACTCGGCCCAGGCCGGAAGGGCCATCACGGCGGCCATGTAGGCTTTCGAGGCTCGCCCCACCTCGATCCCGTAAGTGTGAAAGCGGGACACCACCGGGGCGTACATGGCATCCGCGGCGCCGAACGCCCCGAACAGGAAGGGTCCGCCACCGCCGAACCGGGCCCGGCAGTCGGTCCAGAGCGCGTCGATGCGTTTGACGTTGCCGGCAACGTCCTCGGGCAGGTCGTGCTTGATCACCGGACGCCACATATTCATCGGGCAATGGTTGCGAAGCGGCACGAAGCCGGCGTGCATCTCCGACGACACGACACGGGCGTGCGCGCGAGCCGCCGGATCGGACGGCCAGAGCCTGGCCGCCGGAAACTTGTCGGCCAGATATTCCAGGATCGCGAGCGACTCCCAGACCTTCACCGTGCCGTCGACCAGCACCGGCACCTTGCCAGTGCCGGAAACTTTGAAGACGCGTTCCTTGAAGTCCTCGGCTTCGAGGGAGATCAGCACTTCGTCGAACGCAATGCCGGCGGTCTCCATGGCGATCCACGGCCGGAACGACCACGACGAGTAGTTCTTGTTGCCGATGACCAGCGTGAGCGCCAAGACGCCCTCCCATTCTTGCGACCGGCCCAAGCTTCAAGACGAAGCGCCAGTCGACGCAAGCGAATTCCATTGATGGGATCCATCAATCGTCCGATAGGCTTCCGTGTGCCCCAGCCGAATGTTAGCGTTCATGCCAATCCCCAGTCATACGGGGAATGGCGAACAACAAGACAGGGAGGGCGTCATGCGCAGGGCCCATCGCATTGCGGCCATTGCGGTCGCGGTGGCGCTTTCGGCGGTCACTGGCAGCGCGCGTGCGCAGCCCTATCCCACGCGGTCGATCAGGATTGTCGTGCCGGCCACCCCGGGTGGCGCCATCGACACCATCGCGCGGCTCGTCGCCGACAAGATGACCGTGTCCATCGGCCAGTCGGTGGTCGTCGAGAACAAGCCGGGCGCTTCGAACAATCTCGGAACCGATTTTGTCGCCAAGAGTCCGCCCGACGGCTACAACCTCGTGATCGTGGCTTCGAGCCACGCGACCAACAAGTTCATCTTCAAGCAACTGCCCTATGACCCGGTGACGGATTTCGAGCCGGTGGTCTTCACCCACGTCGTGCCCTTGCTGCTCGCCGTGCACCCCGCCGTTCCAGCGACCAACGTCCAGGAGCTGATTGCCTGGATCAAGGCCAACCCGGACAAGGCCTCGTTCGCTACGAGCGGAAAGGGCAGCTCGCTGCACATGGCGGCCGAACTGTTCAGGAGCATGGCCGGAATCAAAACCATGCTGCATGTGCCATACCGCGGCAGCACTGCGGCGCATCCGGACCTGCTCGGCGGGCGCACCGCGATGATCTTTGACACCATCACAGCGATCCAGCCGCATGTGCAATCGGGTGGCGTCCGCGGGCTTGCGGTGACGACCATCAGCCGTTCGAAGTCGCAGCCAACTCTGCCGACCATCGCGGAGTCCGGCCTCGCGGGCTACGACGCCAACACCTGGGGCGGCATCCTGGCGCCGGCCGGCACCCCCAAGGACGTCGTCGCGAAGCTCAATGCCGAAATCAACAAGGCGCTGGCCGCCGAGGACGTGCGGGCCAAGCTTTCTGCCGCCGGCATCGACATCCAGGGCGGCACGTCGCAGCGCTTCGCCGACTACATCAAGGCCGAGGTCGCGAAGTGGGGCAAGGTGACGGCTGAAGCCGGCATCCAGCCCGAGTAAGCTGTTTCAACTCAAGCCTTTGGTTTCGGCCCCTCGCCCTCTTCCACCGGCCCGCCCACCTTCTTCCAGGCGCCGAAGCCGCCGCGGATGTGCGCGACCGGCTTCAATCCCATGCGGTGCGCGGTCTGCGCCGCCAGCGCCGAGCGCATTCCGCCGGCGCAGAAGAACACGTACTTCTTGTCCTCGGCGAATTTCGGCTTGTGATACGGGCTCTGCGGATCGATCCAGAACTCCAGCATTCCGCGGGTGCAATGGAAAGCGCCTGGCACCTTGCCGTCGCGCTGCAATTCGCGGGGATCGCGAATGTCGACCAGCACGACGTCATCGCGGCCGTGCAGCTTGATCGCGTCTTCGATGGCCAGCGTTTCGATCTCGCGCTCGGCCTGCTCGACCATCGACTTCGAACTGACGGTGATGTTCTGCGGCATGGGGCACTCCGGAGTGGGCGCATCGTGGCAGATGCGCCGCCCCGAACGCAACGGCGGGAAGCTTGCGCGGCTCTCGCGCCGCGCCGTTGTCGGCAGCTGATCGAGGTCAGGCGAGATACATCAGCACGGCGACCGACGACACCATCGCCACGGTCAAGACCGCGGCCGCCGCGGTGATGATGTTCTCGGCCCACGGCCTGTCGAGATCGCCTTCGAAGTCCGGATCGGAAAGTTCAACCGACTCGACATGCGAAAGGATATCGAGCGACATCGGACGATTCCCCGTTCGGCGCCCCTGGTCCGTCCGAGTACGCAACTCGGAGTCGAATCGTCCGGACACCCACACCATACGCCCCACAATGGCGACGACAAGCGGCAACACGCCGCGACCTGTTGCGCAATGCAGCACGATTAGTTCGGACCAGGCAGCAGCTCCGAGGTCCTGCCGGTGATCCAGTAGGCCAACAGCCCAACCCATTCGCGGGCCGCGACGTCGGTGCGCGCCAGTCCCGCGGCCAAGCCGTCGAACGGCGTGGTGAGATCGACAGTGCCGCGCGTGCGCCAGTCGACCGGATAGGGCTCGACGGCAAAACCGGCGCGGCGGAAGCATCCGACCGATCGCGGCATGTGATGTGCCGAGGTCACGAGCAGCCAGCGCGCGCCAGGCTTCGGATCGGCCATCGCCTTGCTGAAGGCCGCGTTCTCGGCCGTGTTGCGCGACCGGCCTTCCAGCTCGATGCGCTTGCCCGGAATTCCGAAGCTCTCGAACAGCGGCAGCGCGTATTTCGTCTCGGGGCTGCTGTCAGCCATCAGGCTGCCGTCGCCGCCGCTGAACAGGATGCGGGCCGTGGGATAGCGCCGCGCGAGGTCCGCGACCGCCGTCATGCGCTCGGCGGATTCATTGAGCGAAGGCTCGCCGCGCGCGTCCGACATCGCCGGACCGATCGCGCCGCCCAGAACCACGATGCCGTCGGGCGCGCCGCGCGAGGCGTCCCACGCAGGGAAGCGCTGCTCCAGCGGCAGGATCAACGCATTGCCGAACGGCGAAAGGCCCGCGATCCCGATCAGCACGACACCGAGCACCGCGAGCCATCGGCCGGCGCGGGCGAACCGCGTGAACACCAGGACGACACCAGCGGCCGCGATCAGGAACAACAGGTTGGAAGGGACAGCGAAGAAACCCAGGATCTTGGAGAGCGCGAAAAACATGCCTCAATCCCAATCGGGCGATCCCGACCACTGCACAATGCGGCCATTGGGGCTGCCCAGCGCCGCGATCTCGTTCATTTCAACGGCCGACAGCTTGAAATCGCATAGCTCGAAATTCTCCTTGAGGCGGCCGGTGTCGCTGGTGCGCGGGATCACCACGATGTCCTGCTGCACCAGAAAGCGCAGGCAGACCTGGGCCGCGGTCTTGCCGTGCGCCTTGCCGATGCGCGAGAGCACAGCGTCGCCCTTCACGCGGCCGCGCGCGATCGGGCTATAAGCCACCACCGCCATGCCGCGCTTGCGGCTCGCTGCGATGGCCTTCGACGCATCGAGATACGGATGGCACTCGAACTGATTGCAGACCAGCGGCTCGGTCGCGAGCGTCACCGCCTCCTCGATCAGCACGGGCGTGAAGTTCGACACGCCGACGTGGCGGGCGAGCCCTTCCCGTTTCATCTTGCACAGCGCGCCGATCGTGCCGACCAGCGGGATGCTCGGGTTGGGCCAATGGATCAGCAGCAGATCAACGAACGGTAGCTTGAGCTTGGTCAGGCTGTCCTTGGCGGAGCGCTCGAAATCGCGCGGTGCGAGATCGCTCTGCCAGACCTTGGTGGTGATGAAGACCTCGCCGCGCGGCAGGCCCGAGGCGCGAAAGCCCTCGCCCACTGCCTCCTCGTTGCCGTACATCGAAGCGGTATCGATGTGGCGATAGCCGAGCATGAGCGCGGCCTCGACCATGCGCGCGCAGGTCTTGCCGCGCAGGTCCCAGGTGCCGAGCCCGACGATTGGAATGCGGGCGCCGTTGGCTTGGACAGATTGAATAACACGCCTCCTCGATACGGCAGTGAACATGCCGCATCACCTGAAGCGTGCCAACCCAGCGCGAGCAGCAATCAGCGCGGTGGCTGTGTCGTTCCCAGCACCGAAAAGGCCACGTCGGGCGCATGGTCGAGCAGTTTGAGCAGCGCGCGGGCCGGACCGCGTGGCGAGCGCTTGCCCTGCTCCCAATTGCGCACCGTCTCGATCGGAACGCCGATCCGCGCCGCGAACTCGGCCTGCGTCAGCCGGGTCTGCGAGCGAATGCGCCGCGCATTTGTGGCGTCGGGCGCGCTTGCCCCGGTCGGCGCAGCCGCCTGCTTTTCCGGGATTGGCGGCGGCAGCACCCGCTCCTGTCCTTCGGAGGTGATTTCAACGAGACGCCCGTCTGCCTTGAGTCTGACCCGCATCATGGAAGCTCTCCCCTCATCCAGAGGCCGATGCGTGGACTGATTTAGTTAATGAAAGGTTAACGATTGGCCCGCAGGAGCAGGGTCAAGGGCCGAATGGCTCAGCGGCTCGTGGTCAAAGACCGATTAGACCATTGGATTGCAGGCTATTGGCTGACGCGTTCAATGAATTGTGCGCCAGCGGCCGATTCGTTCATTGGCTTACTCAGGACGTCTTCTCGAAAATCTCCCGGCCGATCAGCATGCGGCGGATTTCGCTGGTCCCCGCCCCGATTTCGTAGAGCTTGGCATCGCGCAACAGCCGGCCGGTCGGAAACTCGTTGATGTAACCGTTGCCGCCCAGGCACTGGATCGCCTCCAGCGCCGCCCAGGTCGCGCGCTCCGCGGCATAGAGGATGGCTCCTGCCGCATCTTCGCGGGTGGTCTTGCCCTCGTCGCAGGCCCGCGCCACCGAATAGACATAGGCCTTGGCCGCATTCATCGTGACGTACATGTCGGCGATTTTGGCCTGCATGATCTGGAAGCTGCCGATCGACTGACCGAACTGCTTGCGGTCATGGACATAGGGCAGCACCACGTCGAGGCAGGTCTGCATGATGCCGAGAGGACCTGCCGCCAGCACCACCCTCTCGTAGTCGAGGCCAGACATCAGCACGTTGACCCCGCCCCCGACCGCCCCGAGCACGTTCTCGGCCGGCACCTCGCAATCCTCAAAAATCAATTCCCCGGTGTCGGAGCCGCGCATGCCAAGCTTGTCGAGCTTCTGCGCGGTGGAGAAGCCCTTCATGCCCTTCTCGATCACGAACGCGGTAATGCCGCGCGCCCCGGCGTTCGGGTCGGTCTTGGCATAGACCACGATGGTTTCCGCGATCGGCCCGTTGGTGATCCAGAATTTCGAGCCGTTGAGCACGTAGCGGTCGCCCTTTTTGTCAGCGCGGGTGCGCATCGAAACGACGTCGGAGCCGGCGCCGGTTTCCGACATCGCCAACGCGCCGACGTGCTCGCCGGAAATCAGCTTGGGCAGGTATTTCTCGCGCTGCGCGTCGTTGCCGGTGCGGCGGATCTGGTTGACGCAGAGATTGGAGTGCGCGCCATAGGAGAGGCCGACCGATGCCGAAGCGCGGGAGATTTCCTCCATCGCCACGCAATGGGCGAGGTAGCCCATGCCGGCGCCGCCCCATTTCTCCTCGACAGTGACCCCGAGCAGGCCAAGCTGGCCGAGCTGCGGCCACAGATCGCGCGGGAAGGTGTTGGTGCGGTCGATCTCGTCGGCGCGCGGCGCGATCTTGTCCTGCGCGAAATTCTTGGTGGTGTCGCGCAGCATGTCGACGTCGGCGCCGAGGCCGAAATCCAGGCCCTGCCAGGCATTGGCAATCATGGGCGCTCCCGAGATTGAACGTTGTTTCGGCCATTATGGACGCGCGGCGGCGCGCTGTCAGCTTGCGCCAGTGCCCGAACCCGAAGTTCGCACGATCGTGCGGCAGGCACCTGCTGAGAATTCAAGCGAGCTCCCGAATCGCGACACTAGACGCGGCGCGATTGTCCGCAATCAGCCGGTCCAGCGCCTCACGCGGGCCGGGAACCGCGAACAGATAGCCCTGCATCTCGTCGCAGCCGGCGAGCCGCAGGATCACGCGCTGTTCCTCGGTTTCGACGCCTTCGGCGACGAGCTCAAGCCCCAGCGCGCGACCGAGCGTCACGATCGCCTGGATCATCGCCTGGCTGCTGCCATCCGGCCTAAGCGGATCGACGAACGCCTTGTCGATCTTGAGCTTGTCGAACCGGAACCGCTGCAGATACGCGAGGCTGGAATAGCCGGTGCCGAAGTCGTCGAGTGCGAGGCGCACGCCGAGCGCGCGCAGCGCATCGAGGCGGATCTGCGCCTCGTCCGGGTCCTCGATCAGCACCCCTTCCGTGACTTCGAGGATCACGCGCGACGGCTCGATGCCGGTGTCCTCGATCACCCCGGTCACGAACGCGACCAGCGCGGGGTCGCGCACCTGGACCGGCGAAAGGTTGACGGCGATCGACAATCCCGGCCAGCGCTTGGCGTCCGACAACGCGCGGCGCAGCACCATTTCGCCGAGCGGGCCCATCAGGCCGGACTGTTCGGCGACCGGTATGAACGAAGACGGCGGGATGGCGCCGCGCACCGGATGGCACCAGCGCGCCAGCGCCTCGGCGCCGACGATGCGGTTGCCGTCGGCACTGATGATCGGCTGGTAATGCACGTCGATCACCTTGTCGGCCAGCGCCCGCTTGAGCTCGCGCTCGATGAAGCGGCGCTCGTTGAACTCGACGTCCATGGCCGAGTCGAACTCGGTCATGCCGCCGCGGCGCTTGCGCTTGCCGTGGCGCAGGGCGAGGTCGGCGCGGCGCGTCAGCTCGTCGCGGGTCACGCCGTGCAGCGGCGCGTGCGCCAGACCAACCGTGACGCCAACCTGCACCGCCTGCTCCAGGACCCAGAACGCGCGCGCGAGCGACGACATCATGGTCTCGATCGCGATTTCGGCCAACGCCGTGTCGGGCATGACCATCACGACGGCGAACTGGTCGCCGTCGAACCGGCCGCCGATCGCATTCTCAGGCAGCACGTCACGCAGCCGCTGCGCGAAGCCCGCCAGGAACTGGTCGCCGGCGCTCTGTCCCAAAGCGTCGTTGATGTCGTTCATGCCATCGAGATCGATGAAGGCGAGCGTGACCGTCTGTTCCACGGCGCGTTCGGCCAGCGCCGCGTCGATCAGCTCGATCATCTTGCGGTGGTTGGGCAGCCGCGTAAGCATGTCCTCGTGCGCCAGCGTCCAGGCGCGCTTTTCGCTATGGCCGAGATCGCGGATCGCGCGGCGGATCTGCCACAACGCGAGGCCGGCAAAGCCGATCAGGCACAGCCCCGTCAGCGCCAACAGCGGCTGAAGTTGCCTCAGGGCGGCCGCCATGGAGCGTTCCGCTTCCCAACTGAACCAGCCGACGATGCGGCCTTGGATGTCAACCACCGACTGCATCTCACGGCTGCCGCCGGCGGGCTCGGCCTCGAAGCGCAGATCCTTGAGGCCGGCGGTGCGCTCCAGGCTGCGGATCACGATCGGATCGAGCTTTGAGACGTTGACGCCGGATGCCCGGTTGTCCTGGACAGCGGCAAGCAAAGCGCTGCGGCGCTCCAGCGCCTGGCGGTCGTCGGCCTGCCGGACCAGAACGTAGCTGACGATGGCGCAGAACAGGGTGGTGCTGACGACAAACAGCGCGAGCGTCGCGATCAGCCGTGGCGTGACCACCCGGCGGCGCGGCGCCGGCAGCGACAAGGCAGCAAAACTCATGACTGAACGCCCGTCCGGCCGACCCACAAAACCCACGGCTCAACCTAAAACCGAGCGGTTAACGGCTCGTCATCATTTCAGGCCGAACCAGAGCGTGGCGATGCCGAGGAAGGCAAAAAAGCCGATCACGTCGGTGATGGTGGTGACGAAGGGCCCCGACGCAATCGCCGGGTCGACCCCGAGCCGGGACAGCAGCAACGGGATGGCGATGCCGCCCAGCGCCGCGGCGGCGAGCACGCAAATCATCGCAAGCCCCATCACCAGGCCGAGATCGGCGATGCCGAACCAGGCCGCCGCGACAGCGCCCATGATCACGGCAAAGCCCAGCCCATTGAGAATGCCCACCAGCAGCTCGCGGCGCACCACGCGCGCCGCGTTGGCGTCGCCGAGGTCGCGGGTGGCAATGGCGCGCACCGCGACGGTCATCGACTGCGTGCCGGCGTTGCCGCCCATGCTGGCGACGATCGGCATCAGCACCGCGAGCGCGACCATCTTCTCGATCGAGCCCTCGAACTGCCGGATCACCCAGGACGCGATGATCGCGGTGAAGAGATTGGCCAAGAGCCAGGGAAATCGACCCTTCACGATGGTCCAGACCGAGTCGGACAATTCTTCCGAGCGGCCGACGCCGCCGAGCGCCTTGATGTCCTCTTCAGCCTCTTCCTCGATGACGTCGACGATGTCATCGAAGGTGAGAACACCAACCAGCTTGTCGCCGTCGTCCACCACCGGCGCCGCGACCAGATTGTAGCGCTCGAACATGCGCGCCACCTCCTCCTGGTCTTCGGTTGCGCGCACCCGGCGGCGCTCGGGGTCCATCAGATCGGAGAGCGGCCGCGGCCGCTTGTTTCGGAGCAGGAGATCGAGCGCCACCGCGCCAAGCAGCTTCGACTCACCATCGATCACGTAGAGCTCGTAGAAACGGTCCGGCAGGTCGACGGTCTCGCGCATGTAGTCGATGGCTTCGCCGACCGTCCATGACGGCGGGACCGCGATGAACTCGGTCTGCATGCGGCGGCCGGCGGAGTTTTCCGGATAATCCAGGATGCGCTTGAGTGCGCCTCGCTCCAGGCTCGGCAACTGCTCCAGGATCTCGGCCTGCTCGTCTTTCGGCAGGTCTTCGAGAATGTAGGCAGCATCATCGGAATCGAGATCGCGGACGCCCTCGGCCACGGTCTTGGGCGGCAGTTCATCGAGAATGTCCTCGCGGACTGCGTCATCGACCTCCGTGAGCGCGGTAAAGTCGAATTCGCGGCCGAGCAACTCGACGAACCGCGGGCGCAGATCGTGGTCGAGCGCGTCGATCAGGTCGCCGGTGTCGGATTCGTGGAGGTCGCCAGCAAGCGCGCGCAACGCCGCCGCGTCGTTGAGCTCGATCGCTTTACTGACTTGCTCGACGAAATCGGAGCGCAGCGCCCCTTCGTCGTCGCGGATCGCCGGCTCGACGCCGCCAGGCGGCGTGGTCATGTCCTTTTGGTCGAGCATGCCGTCCACCGCCAAGAGGCCGCTAAGTGAGAGTTTTCGGCTTGTACGCCCGCGTCGTTGTCGTGGCAATCGCGCGCGTTAACGAGGGCGGTTAACAGCGGCCGGCGCGTTAAAGATGAATTTTGATTTTCGGCCGTGCGGTGTGGATTGGGACTTAGCCTGAGCCGGGGAAACGTCTAGCGTCGAACCTACGGCATTTCTTGGGTCTCGGGAACTTCAGCGTGCGCCTGCCAGCCGCCATCGGATTGGGGTTCGGACTGTTCGGCGCGATCGCCGGGGCGAACGCTTCCGGCTGCCCCGGCAATCCCGGCGCGATGGGCACCAGCCGCGTGCTGAAGATCGATCCGCGCGAATATCCGCTGATCGGCACGGTGCAATAC
>JBEVIJ010000134.1:0-20072 GCA_040510745.1 Xanthobacteraceae bacterium | reverse complement strand
TTGCGAGGACCAACCGCAGGCGCCGCACCTTGCTCCACCATCAGATCGCCTCATGACAGCGCCCTCGATCGAGCAAAGCGCGAGGATCATACGGCAGGATTTCGGGGCGGGGATAAGTGCGTTTTCCTAAGGAAACGCGCGATTCCCGCCGTCACCCACCGCCATCGTCCCCGCGAAAGCGGCGACCATTCTCCCGGTGGTGGTTATGGGTCCCCGCCCTCGCGGGGACGACAACCGAGCTTGCGGCGTTCACCAGTGCAGCAGCCCCACAATCGCGCCCATCAGCAGCGTCGTCAGCGTGCCCGACACGATCGACTTCAATCCCAGTGCGAGCACGTCGCCCTGGCGCTCCGGCGCCATCACGCTCAAGCCGCCGATCATGATTCCGAGGCTGCCGAAGTTGGCGAAGCCGCACATCGCGTAGAGCATGATCAGCCGCGAGCGCGCGTCGAGCGCGTCGGCCGGCAGCTTTGACATTTCGAGATAGGCGATCAGCTCGTTGAGGATGGTCTTGATGCCCATCAGCGAGCCCGCGGTCTGCGCCTGCGCCCATGGAATGCCAATCAGCCATGTAACCGGCGCCATGATCCATCCGAGCACGCGCTGCAGCGTAACCGGCTCACCGGCAAACGCGGGCAGCACTCCCAGCATTGCGTTGACGAGATGCACCAGCGCCACGAACACGATCAGCATGGCGATCATGTTGAGGAGCAGCGCGAGCCCCGCCGCGGTGCCCTTGGCGATGGCGTCCATGGTGCTGTCGGCGACCGGCTCGGGATCGGCGAGACTGCCGGTCGGCTTGCCGCCGTCGGGCATCATGATCTGGCCGATCAGCACGGCGAGCGGCGCGCTCAGCACCGAGGCGATTATGAAGTGGCCGGCGGCGTCGGGCACGCTGGTCGAGAGGAATTGCGTGTAGAGCACCAGCACGGTGCCGGCGATACCGGCCATGCCGCCGGTCATCACGATAAACAATTCGCCGCGCGAAAGCTGCGCGAGATAGGGCCGGATGAACAGCGGCGCCTCGACGTGGCCGACGAAGATGTTGGCGGCGCTCGAGAGCCCGACCGCGCCGCCGACGCCGAGCGTGCGCTCGAGCGCCCAGGAGAAGCCGCGCACGACCGGCGGCAGCACGCGCCAATAAAACAGCAGCGTGGTCAGCACGCTCATCAGCAGCACGATCGGCAGCGCCTGGAACGCCAGCACGAATTCCGCGCCGGGGGACTTCAATTCGAACGGCAAGGGGCCGCCGCCGAGGTAGCCGAACACGAACGACGTGCCGGCGCGCGAGGCATCGCCGATCGCGACGACGGCGCTGTTGGCGGCGGCGAACAGCGCGCGCAGCGGCGGCAACTTCAGGAACAGTGCGGCAAGCGCGATGCTGAGCGCCAGACCGATCCCGATGTGCTTCCAGGATACCGCGCGGCGGTTTTCGCTGATCGCCCAGGCGAAGGCGAGAATGGCGGCGATGCCGAGAAGGGATTGGAGTTGCAGCATCATGTCCTCCAACCCGTCATCCTGAGGTGCGCGCTTTTGCGCGCCTCGAAGGATGGGCGGCCCCGATGTTGCCGCACCCAGGCCGATTCATCCTTCGAGGCCCGGCCTTCGCAGCCAAGTATACGCAGGCTGCAACTGCTATGGGCCGAGCACCTCAGGATGACGGTTTGAAATCACCCCCGGCCCACGAACGGCATGCCGTTCGCCATCACGGTTAGGAAAAGCACGTTGGTGTCGAGCGGCAGGTTGGCGATGTAGACCACGGCCTTGCCCACGGCGTCCGGGTCCATGCGCGCCTCGATCATCATCTTGCCGTCCGGTTGCAGCACGCCGGTGCCCTGCACCATGCGGTCGGTCAGCGGCGTCGCGGCGTTGCCGATGTCGATCTGGCTGCACAGGATGCTGTCGTTGCGATAGTCGAGCGCGGTCTGCTTGGTCAGCCCGGTGATGGCGTGCTTGGTCGCGGTGTAGGCGGCCGCGCGCGGCCGCGGTGTATGCGCCGAAATGGAGCCGTTGTTGATGATGCGGCCGCCCTTCGGGTCCTGCGCCTTCATGATCTTCACGGCCTCCTGGGTGCAGACGAAGACGCCGGTGAGGTTGGTGTCGACCACCTTTTTCCAGGTCTCCAGCGGCAACTCCTCCATCGGCACCGCCGGCGCGCCGATGCCGGCGTTGTTGAACAGGATGTCGAGCCGGCCGAAGTCCTTCTTGACCCGCGCGAACAGCGCCTTGATGGATTCCGGATCGCTGACGTCGGTCGGCACCGACAGGGTCTTGGCGTTGCCGGCTTCCTTCGTGGTCTCGTCCAGCTTGTCCGTGCGGCGGCCGGCCAGCACCACCGCATAGCCGTCGCCGGCAAGCGCCAGCGCCACCGCCTTGCCGATGCCGGTCCCGGCCCCCGTCACCACCGCCACTTTCTCAGCCATGCCGTCCTCCGAAGGTGAAATTCGGCGGCATCCTGAAGGCTCGGACGGTGCGCCGCAATGCCCCAGTCGCGGCCTGACATCGACGCCGTGCTTGATCGCCCTGGACAATTGGTTTCAACTCTCATGAGAGTTGCCAGCTCGTATTGGAAAATCCTTGGGGGGAATCCGATGAGGCGACGTGACCTGCTTGCATCCGGCCTGGCTGCGGCCGCGGCCCCGGCGCTCGCTCCACTTTCGACATTCGCGCAATCCAAGTATCCGGACCGACCAATCCGGCTGATCGTGCCATTTCCGCCGGGGGGCGCATTCGACACCATCGGCCGGCCGTGGGCCGAGCGGATCAAGGGTCATCTCGGCACCCTGGTGATCGAGAACATCGGCGGCGCCGGCGGTGGACTTGGCGCCGCGGCAGCGGCGCGCTCGCGTCCCGACGGCTATACCCTGCTGCTCGGCGGCGCGACCACGCACATCACCGAGGCGCTGCTTAAGACCAAGCCGACCTACGACCCGCTCAAGGACCTCGAGCCGATCTCGCCGGTGGCGGTGACGGCGTTTGCGATCGCGGTGCACCCGTCGGTGCCGTCCAAGGACCTCAAGGAGTTCATCGCCTACGTGAAGGCGAACCCGGGCAAAGTGTCATATGGCTCGGCGGGCCACGGATCGCTCAATCACCTCACCGGCGAGTTGTTCAAGCTGCGCGCCGGGCTCGCCGACATGCCGCACGTTCCCTACCGCGGCGCCGGCCCAGGCCTGACCGATCTCCTCGCCGGGCAGATTCCCGCGCTGGTTCCGGCCATGACCAACATCGTGCTGGAGCACCATCGCGCCGGCAAGCTGCGCATCCTGGCGGTGACGCATCACAAGCGACTTGCGGCGGCGCCGGAGATACCGACCGCCGTCGAGCAGGGGTTCACCGACATCGTGGCGCCGAACTTCATCGGGGTTTTCGCGCCGGCCGGCGCGGCGAAAGAGGTGGTCGATACGGTGTCGGCGGCCAACCTGAAGCTGCTCGCCGAAAAGCCGTATCAGGAGCTGCTGATCTCCGGCACGTTCGAGCTCGAGCCGCTGCTGAGCGCGGCGGACTACAAGAAGTATGTCGAGAGCGAGATAACGCGCTGGCGGCCGATCGTCACCGCGATGGGCATCAAGATCGATTGATCGCTGCCGTCAACTCGCCAGCGCCGCGACGGCGTCGCCTTCGATGCTGCGATAGACGCCGGGCACCGCGAGGCGCGCGGTGATCTCGGCCGCCGTCATCGGCTTACCGAAGCGAAAGCCCTGCATGAAGTGCACGCCGGCGGCGCGCAGGAACAGGTGCTGGTCGGCGCTCTCGACGCCCTCTGCGGTGACCTTCATGCCGAGGCCGCGGCCCAGACTCACCACCGCATGCACGATCGCGGCGGCGTCCGCCGCCTTCTCGATCGAGAGCACGAAGCTGCGGTCGATCTTGAGCTTGTCGAACGGGAACCGGCGCAGGTACTGCAAGCTGGAATAGCCGGTGCCGAAGTCGTCCAGGGCGAGCCGCACGCCGAGCGACTTGAGCCGGATCATCGCGGCTTGCGCGCTGTCGACGTTGCCGATCAGGGTGCTTTCGGTCAGCTCGAGCTCGAGCCGGGTGGGCTCAAAGCCGGTCTCGCCGAGGATGCGCTCGATCCCGGTGACGAAATTGATCTGGCGGAACTGCAGCGGCGAAACGTTCACGGCGACGGTCAGGCCCGCCCATGACTTGCCTTCCGTGCAGGCACGGCGCAGCACGTAGTCGCCCAGCTCGATGATCAGGCCAGAGTGCTCGGCGATCGGGATGAAGTCGGCCGGCGCTATCCGCCCGCGCTGCGGGTGCGTCCAGCGCGCCAGCGCCTCGACGCCGATCACCTTTTCGCCGCTGGCGTTGACGATCGGCTGGTACAGGACGTCGAGTCGGTTCTGCTCGATGGCCTCGCGCAACTCTTGCTCGATCAGCTTGCGCTTGGACAGATCGGCATCCATCGCCGCGTCGTAGATGCAGGCGCGGTTGCGGCCTTCGTTCTTGGCGCGGTAGAGCGCCATATCGGCGTAACGCATGACGTCCGCCGCGCCGCTTTCGGAGCGATGGCCGATCGTGGCGATGCCGATCGAGGCGCCGATCACGATGGTGTGGCCGTCAATCGCAAACGGCGCGCTCAAGGCCCCGATAATACGCTCGGCGATGCCTTGCAGCACGGCGTGATCGGCGGAGATGGAGGTCAGCACGGCAAATTCGTCGCCGCCCAGCCGTGCCACGATGTCCTCGGGCCGCGTGGTGTTGGCGAGGCGCCGCGTCACATTGCGGATCAATTCGTCGCCGACCGGGTGGCCCAGCGTGTCGTTGACGTCCTTGAAATGGTCGAGGCCGATGTAGAGCACCGCGGAAGCGGGGCCGCCCCGCTTGACCTCGTTGATGATCGCTTCGAGCCGGTCGCTGAAGTAGTTGCGGTTGGGCAATCCGCACAGCGGATCGTGCAGCGCGAGATAACGCAGGCGCTTTTCGCCCGCCATGATGGTTTTCGGCAGTGCTGCGCATGAAGCGCAGCACCAGGCCCGCAAGCAGCACGAAGCCGGCGAGGGCGATGCCCAGGAACGGGAACACGCTGGCGAGAATTTCGGCTCCCGGGCGCTTCGGCGTCCAGGCGAAGCGGACGACGGGATTGTTCCTGGAGTCGGGGATGTCGAAGACGTGGTCGCCGGCTGGCGCGACACGCGCGCTGACCATGCGAAGGTTCGCCAGTCCGACCTGATGGCCCATGGTGCCGAGCAACGTGTCCTCGAGGAAGCGGACGGTCACCACCATCGGCGTCGGCGCGTCCATCGGGGTGCCGTTGGCTGCGGCGATCGGAAACGCGGTCACGAGCGAGAGCCGGCCCAGGAACATCTGCATCATCACCGTGTCGGCGACGGCAGAGATCGCCGTGTCCGACCGACGTCCGATCAGGCGCACCATCCGGTCGGGGATGGCGACGTGGCCGCGCAGGTGGTCGATCAGCGGCTTGAGAAAGACAAACGATGGGGCGGCATGCTGGTGTCGTGGTGTTGCCGGCCGATCTGCCCGTACACGAGCTGATCCGAGGAGCCGACCACCCACATCAAGTCGTGGTCGCGCATCGGGTCGAGCCAGCGCGAGAGCCTCGGCGCGGTCAGCGCGGCGGGTCCTTCGAGATCGAGGCCGCGGATCGAATCGTCCGTCGCGATGATGTTGCGCAATCGGCGAACCGACCACTCGCCGTGGTTGACGATGGCGCGGGTGAGCAGGTTCTTTTCGTTTTCGAGCGCGACCTCGTCGGCGCGATTGGCGGATGTCAGCGCCGCGACGATGATGCAGACGATCGCCACCGCGACGACGACGCAAAGCGGCACGACAACGCCCAGGCGCGCGCGATCCCACACCGCGGGCTTCTGATTGTCCCTCGGCTCAGCCAGTCCCCGGGGCTTCGCAACCGACACGCTTTGCTCCGAACTCGTCCAACGCGGGACGGTAGGTGGCAATGCTTGCTAATCGCTGGATATGGGCTGAGAAAACGGCAAGCAATGCGCGACTGCGCGCGCGCGGATATTTTTCGCGTCAATTCATTAAGCGGCGGTTAATGGTTGATGAGATGCTAACGCGGCGTGACGTACGGCGGCCGCGGAATGCCCATGTGCGCCGCCCGCAGCGCCGCGGACCAGCGTTCGCTGAGGTCGTGGAAGTAGGGTTCCCCAGGCTCGATCCGGTACACCAGTTCGGCGTCCACCGCGTCACGGCGCACCACCACGCAGTCGATCGGCAGGCCGACGCCGAGGTTGGAGCGGATCGTCGAATCCATCGAGAGCAGGCTGATCTTGAGCGCGTCGTATATGTCGATGCCGTATTTGGCGGCGCGATCGAGGATTGGCTTGCCGTACTTGTGCTCGCCGATCTGCAGATACGGGGTGTCTACCGTGCACTCGATGAAGTTGCCCGCCGAATAGATCATGTACAGCCGCAGCCGGTCGCCCTTGATGTGGCCGCCGAACAGGAACGCGACGTCGAACTTGACGTCGTTGGCTTCGAGCGCGGCCGCCTCGATGTCGTGGACCCGGCGCACCGCATTGCCGATCCGCGATGCAGCCTGGAACATGGTCGGCGCGTTCTTCAGCGTTTCGATCTCGCCGGTCGCCGGGTTCTCCATGCCCTCGGTGAGCAGGCTGACGACGGACTGGCTGAGCGACAGGTTGCCGGAGGTGGCCAGCGCCATCACGCGCTCGCCCGGCTCGATAAAGGTGTGCAGCTTGCGGAACGTCGAGATGTTGTCGAGGCCGGCGTTGGTCCGGGTGTCGGCGATCATGACGAGGCCTTCGCGCACCAGGATGCCGCAGCAATAGGTCATGAATACCCCTCCACCCGGCCGCCTTTATAGCGATGCCGGGTGCATTGCGGCAACGCCGCATTGTCAAGCTGCCACCAGCATTGTGACGCCTTGGCAGGGCCGCTTGAGCGCGGGCATCATTCCGCGCTAGGGATCGCAGTCCGTGAGTGGGAGAGGGCTATGACCGACGCGGCGAAGCCGAGCACCATAACCGCCGCCATATTGGTCATCGGCGACGAAATCCTCTCCGGCCGGACCAAGGACAAGAACATCGGGTATATCGCCGAGTACCTGACCAACATCGGCATCGACGTGAAAGAGGTGCGGGTGGTTCCGGACGAGGAGCCGGAGGTCGTCACCGCGCTGGACGCGCTGCGCCACCGCTACACCTACGTGTTCACCACCGGCGGCATCGGCCCGACCCACGACGACATCACCGCCGACTGCGTCGCCAAGGCGTTCGGGGTCACGATCGACGTCGATCCGCGCGCCCGCGCGCTGCTGCTGACCCGGATCGCCGAAAAGGATATGAACGAGGCGCGGCTGCGGATGGCGCGTATCCCCGCCGGCGCCGATCTGATCCTCAACAAGGTCTCGGCCGCGCCCGGTTTCCGCATCAGCAACGTCCACGTCATGGCGGGCGTGCCGTCGATCATGCAGGCGATGCTCGACGAGGTCGCGCCGACGCTGAAGACCGGCGTCAAGATGCTGTCGGAGACCGTGCGCGCGGAGCTTCGCGAGGGCGACATCGGAACGCCGCTTGCGGCCGTCGCCAAGGCGCATCCGGAGGTGACGATCGGCAGCTATCCGTTCCAGGACGACCGCGGGCCCAACAGTAACATCGTGGTGCGCTCGCGCGATCCGGGCAAGCTCGCCGCCGCCAAGGCCGCCGTCGAGGACATGCTCGCCAGCGTCCGCGCCGGCTTGCGGCGCAGCGCCTGACGCGATGCGGCAGCACCAGACCCGGCGCCGATTTTTGCTTGCGACCGGCACGCTCGCCGCCGCGGGATTGAGCGTCGACGCCATAGGGCAGGAACTGGCCCCGACGCCGACTTGTCACGACGGCGACGAGCCGACTGTGCGGCAGACCGAAGGGCCATTCTTCAAGCCGCGTTCGCCGCTGCGCGCCGATCTGCGAGACGCCGGATCGCGCGGCGGCGGCATCGAACTGACCGGCTTGGTCCTGACGCGTGCGTGCCGGCCGCTTGCCGACGCGCTGGTCGATCTTTGGCATGCCGACGGCGGGGCGAATACGACAATCGCGGTGTCCGCTATCGCGGCCATCAACGCACCGATGCGTCGGGACGCTACCGCTTCCGCACCATCAGGCCGGCGGTCTATACGGGCCGCACCCGGCACTACCACGTCAAGGTCCAGGCGGCCGGCAGCCGCCTGCTCGCCACGCAACTGTACTTTCCGGACGAGCCGGCAAACCAGCGCGACAGCCTGTTCCGGCGCGAGCTGCTGATGAAGGTTGCGTCGGCTGGGGACGGCGCCGCCGCGCGGTTCGATTTCGTGCTCGATATTCGCTAAGACAAAACAACGACGCCCATAGCGCGTCAAAGACGCGCGCAAACGCGCTGAAGGCGCGTGGAAGATGCGCCTAAGAGCGCTGAAGGGGAAACGAATGGCGGAGCCGCAGGTTCAAGCACAGCCGCAAACCCAGAAAGCCTTTCCGGTGTCCTGGGATCAGTTCCATCGCGACGCCAAGGCGCTGGCGTGGCGGCTGCACGCGGCCGGTCCGTTCACCGCGATCGTCGCCATCACCCGCGGCGGCCTGGTGCCGGCCGCGATCGTCGCCCGCGAGCTCAACGTCCGTTTGATCGAGACGGTCGGCGTCGAGAGCTACCACGACTACAGGACGCAGGGCGAGCTGAAGGTGATCAAGACGGTGGCGGACTCGATTATCAAGCTCGGCGGCAAGGGCGTGCTGATCGTTGACGACCTGGTCGACACCGGAAAGACCGCAAAGGTGGTGCGCGAGCTATTGCCGGGCGCGCATTTCGCGACGGTTTACGCCAAGCCGATGGGGCGGCCGATGGTCGACACGTTCATCACCGAAGTGTCGCAGGACACCTGGATCTATTTTCCCTGGGACACCGGGTTAGCGTTCGTGCCGCCGATCCGCGAAGGCGGAGCGTGAACATCATGCTGACCCGGCGCGATTTTGTTGCGGGCACGAGCCTTGCCGTTCTGGCCGGATCGAGCGGCGCTCTTGCGCAGGCCTATCCGTCGCAGATGGTTCGCATCATCGCGGGCTTCCCGGCCGGTGGCGGCATCGATCTACTGGCGCGCTTGCTCGCCGAGCCGATCAAGGCGCTCGGTCAGCCGGTGGTGGTGGAGAACCGCACCGGCGCCGCCGGAATGATCGCGGCGCAGGCGGTCGCCAAGGCGCCACCGGACGGGCACATGATGCTGATGGCGACCTCCGGCGAGATCGCGATCAGCCATCATCTCTACAAGGAGAAGATGGCCTACGACCCGATGCGCGAGCTCGCGCCGGTGGCGCTTGCTGGCATCGTGCCGTGCGTGGTCGTGGTGGCGGATACGACGCCGGTGAAAACGCCGCAGGAGCTGATCGCCTACGCCAAGGCCAATCCGAAGAAGCTGTCGTTCTCCTCGTCCGGCGTCGGCAACCCGCAGCAGCTTGCGGGTGAGTTGATGAACAGCATGGCGGGCACCGACGTGCTGCACGTGCCGTATCGCGGTGCGGCGCCCGCGGTTACCGACGTCGCGACCGGCGCGGTCACCATGAGCTTTACGAGCTACGCGGCGGCCCTGCCGCTGATCCAGGCCAACAAGATCCGCGCGGTGGCGGTGACGTCGCTCGATCGCATGCCGCAACTGCCGGACGTCGCGCCGCTGCAGGAGGGGGCGCCGGGCTTGAAAGGCTATGAGCTGCTCAACTGGTTCGGCGTGTTCGTACCGGGCGGCACGCCGGCGCCGATCGTCACACAACTCAACGAGATCACGGTCAAGACCTTCACCGAGCCCGCGATGGTGCAGAAGCTGGCGGGGCAAGGCATCGTGCCGCGCGCGACGACGTCTGCGCAATTCAAGGCTTTCGTGGAGACGGAGAGCAAGAAGTTCGCCGCCATCATCGAGCGGGCCAGCATCAAGGCGCCCGCGTGAGGCGCTGACGGGCGGCCGCAAAGCTGCTACTATGGCTTGAGGTTCGCTGCAACGGAGCATCGCCATGGACGCCGTGACGCCGAAGGGCCACCAGACCGCCGACACGCACTCCCACGTCGTTCGTCCCCAGACCATGGAATGGCAGAAGACCCGCTTCCCCGGCTGCGAGGCGAAGACGCTGCTGTTCGACCGCTCAACCGGATTGATGACCGCGCTGATGCGCTTCGCGCCGGGTGCGGTGCTGCCGGACCACGAGCACGTCAACATCGAGCAGACCTACGTGCTCGAAGGCCGTCTGGTCGACAAGGAAGGCCCGGCCGAGGGCATCGAGGCGAAGCAGGGCGAATTCATCTGGCGCGAAGCGGGTAGCCGCCATGTCGCATGGTGCCCGGAGGGTGGCTTGATGCTGGCGATCTTCCAGGTCCCCAACAAATTCTTCGAGGCGGACGGCCGGGTGGTCGACGCCGCCGGACACGATTGGGACGAAACCTGGGGCCACACCAGCAAGGGCTAGGGTGGGGGCTGAGCGCGTGAATCGCCGCTTATGCTAGAACCGCCGCGGGCCGACGTGGCGGAACGGTAGACGCATCGGACTTAAAATCCGTGGGGGCGAAAGCCCCGTCCCAGTTCGAGTCTGGGCGTCGGCACCAATTCACTTGTCGCGCGTGACCAGCTTTTCCAGCGCGATCTGCTGGCGCAGCCACCGGCGCTGCGGGATCGCAGGGTGACCGCCGGTATCCTGCCCGGCCGGAATGTCGGTGATCACGCCGGCTCGAGCCGCGAGCCGCGCGCCCTTGCCGACGGTGAGCTGCGGCGCCACGCCGACCTGGCCGCCAAACATCACGAAGTCCTCGATGGTGACGCCGCCGCTGAGGCCGCTTTGGCCGGCGATGAGGCAATGGCTGCCGATCACCACGTTGTGGGCAATGTGCACCATGTTGTCGATCTTGGTGCCTTCGCCGATCACTGTGTCGCGCATTGCGCCACGGTCGATGGCGGTGCCGACGCCAATCTCGACGTCGTCTTGGATGATGACGGCGCCGATCTGGGGGATTTTGACGTGGCCCTTGCGGTCCGGCACGAAACCAAAACCGTCCTGGCCGATGCGGCAGCCGGGGTGCACGATCACCCGGTCGCCGATTTCAGAGTGCGTGATGATGCAGCCGGCTCCGATCGAGCAATCGCGGCCGATCCGGACCGCGGGTCCGATCACCGCCGTCGCGCCGATCACGGTACCGGAGCCGACCTCCGCGTTGGGTCCGACCACGGCGCCTGGATCGACGGTCGCGGCCTTGTCGATCCTGGCCGACGGATGAATGACGGCGCTCGGCGCAATGCCGGTGATGCCGAACAGCGACACCGGGCGAAGCGCGTTCGCATACATCTTGCGCGCCACCGCGGTGAAATCGGCCTGGGGCTGGCGGCTGCGCAGCACGACGAGATTGTCCGGTGCGTCGAACTCGAACCGCTCTCCGATCAGACACGCAGCGGCTCGCGTCGACTTGAGCGCGTCGAGAAACTTTCCGCTTTCCACGAATGTGAGGTCGCCGGCCTCGGCGCGGTCGGGCGGTGCGATATCGGTGACGTGGCGCGACAAATCGGTGCCAGGCTTGGCTTGCGCGCCGGTCAGCGCCACGATCTCCCCGATCGTCATTCCCGACGGCGGCTCGAAGAAACGTGACTCGCTCATCGGTTGGTCCTATCCGGCCGGTTGGGATTTCGATTAACAGTCGCGAATTAACCGGCTGTCAACGCTATCGCGGCAGCGTGACGGAGCCTGCTCGCGCAACCGCGCAGCGGCGTACGGACACGGATTGTCCATCGGTGTCAATATGTTGTCTCGAAAGCGGATGCTGCTTGCAGCACCATCAAACGGCCATTACGCCGTTGCAAATGGGCACGATGAACGCAGCGCCCCCGGCATCGAGAAGGAACGCGCCATGAGGCGCCGGACGCTCGCGGCGTTGCCGCTGCTCGCCACCCTTGCCGGATGCGCGGGTTCGGCCACCGAGCAATTCGGACACAGCGCCTGGGTCGCGCCGGGCAAATACCGGTTCCACAATTGCCTGCAGGCGCAGGAGGCCGACAGGGGCTTTGCTGCGCGTCAGAAAGAGATCGAGGAGTTGATGGCGCGCGCATCCAAGGGCCCCGGCGGCGACGTCGTCAACACGATGGTGTACCGCTCCGAGTACCAGCAGGTGCTCGGCGAGCGCAGAGAGATCGCCCAGGTGTACGATGAGAAGCGCTGCACGATCGACAGCAAGCGCTCGAGCGATCGTCAGGTTTTCTAGCCAAACCGCTGCCGCGCCAGCGCCGCGCCCTTGCCAAGGGCATTAAGCTTGGCCGCCGCGATGTCGCGGCGCATCGGCGCCATGCCGCAATTGGTCGACGCGACGATGCGCTCCTTGGGGACGTGCTTAAGCACGGCTTCGATGGTGGCGGCGACCTCCTCCGGCGTTTCGATGGCGTCGGTCGCGACGTCGATCACGCCGACCGCGACGTCCTTGCCTTTCAGCAGCGACAGCAATTCGATCGGAACCTTGGCGTTGCGGCACTCGACCGACACCTGCGAGATCCGGCTCGCCGCAAGCGCCGGGAAAATCTCCTCGTATTGCCGCCACTCGCCGCCGAGCGTCGCCTTCCAGTCGACGTTGGCCTTGATGCCGTAGCCGTAGCAGATATGCACGGCGGTGGCGCCCTTGAGGCCGTCGATGGCGCGGTGAATCGCCTCGATGCCCCAGGTCGACACCTCTTTCATGTAGACGTTGAACGCGGGCTCATCGAACTGGATGACATTGACGCCGTCACGCTCCAGCGCGCGTGCCTCGGCGTTGAGCAGATCAGCGAACGCGAACGCCATTTTCACCCGGTCGCCGTAATGCGCGTCGGCGATGGTGTCGATGATCGTCATCGGCCCAGGCATGGTGACCTTGAGCTGCTTCGTGGTGTGGGCGCGGGCGAAGCGCGCCTCGGTGGCGTGGACGCGACCCTTCAGCTTGAGTGCGCCGGTGACGGTCGGCACCATCGCCTTGTAGCGGTTGTTGCGGATGCCCATCTCGACCTTGTGCGCGAAGTCGATGCCCTCGACGAATTCGAGGAAGCCGTGGACGAAATGCTGGCGCGACTGCTCGCCGTCGCACACCACGTCGACGCCGGCATCCTCCTGCAGCTTGAGCGCGATCAGCGTGGCGTCGAGCTTGCCGGCGTCGAGATCGGCGCCGGCGAGCCGCCACTGCGGCCACAGCTTGCCGGGCTCGGCGAGCCAGGCTGGTTTCGGCAGGCTGCCGGCGATGGTGGTGGGAAACATTATCGCAACATGCTCTCGCTTACTTCGGCGGCAGGGACCGCCAACCATAGAGCCAATCGTAGCTGCGAAGCAGCAATTTTCCGCCGATCGTCCGGAGATAGAGATCGCGCAGCACGGCCTCGGCGCCGCGGGTGTGGTAGGCTCGGCTGTTGCGCCGCGCGCCGTTCTGAGCCCGGCGGGTTCGGCGCTGCCGCGCGCGCTCGTAGCGCCGCATCGCGCCGGGAACGTCGTCGGATGTGCGCGCTATCGACGCCGCCAGCACGGCGGCGTCCTCGATCGCCATCGCGGCGCCTTGCGCGAGGAACGGCAGCATCGGGTGGGCGGCGTCCCCCAGCATGGTGACGGGGCCGTCGCCCCATTGCCGCAGCGGCGGCAAATCGTACAACGCCCACTTGTGCCAGCGCTCCGCCTGCGTGATCAGCTCCCGCACCGGGGGCGCCCAGCGCTTGTCGGAAAATCGCGCGATGATTTCCTCGCGCGCGCCGGGCTCATTCCAGCCCGGCGCGCTCAGGCCGGACTCTTGCCAGCGGTCGTCGTTCACGATCGCGACGACGTTGATCAGCGCGCCCAGCTTGACCGGATAGTGGACCAGATGCGCGCCCCGGCCGAGCCAGAGCCGCACCACCTCGTTGCGGACATCGGGTGCGACGCCCGCTGCCGGTATCAGCGCGCGCCACGCGACGCGGCGGCGGAACGCCGGCCTGTCGCGATGGCCGAGCCGCAGCCGCAGCCGCGACCACAGCCCATCGGCGCAAATCAGCGCGATGCCGGTCTCGTCCGCCGGGTTCGGCCCGTGCCGGCAGGCGACCGTGACGCCGTTGCCGTGAACGACGAAGTCCTCGACGCGGGTGCCGAGCTTCAGCGCGATGTTGGGGTTTGCCCGCACCGCTTCGACCAGCGCAGCCTGGAGATCGCCGCGATGGGTGACCCAATAGGGCGCGGCGTAGCGCGCCTCGGCATAATCGCCGAGCGGGATACGGGCCAGGATCTGCCCGCGTGCGGCGCGGATTTCGACCGCCTCCGGCGCGACCGCGTTGGCCAGGAGCCGCTGCTCGAGGCCAAGCCCGATCAGCACGCGCGCCGCATTGGGCGAGAGCTGGATGCCAGCGCCGGTTTCTTCGAGCGTCAAAGCCTGATCGAGCACCACGGCGCGGAAGCCGCGTTGCGCCAAAGCCAGCGCCGCGGTCAGCCCGCCGATCCCGGCTCCGGCGATGATGATGTTGCGCGAGGGCGCCAAGGGAATGCGCCCGGGCGATCAGGCCGCGTCGGGCAGGGCGCAATCCGGCGGTTGCGCGGTGTGCGGATCGAGCGTGGGATCGTGGCGATAGAGCGTCGAACAGTAGGAGCAGATGATCTCGGTGTCGTCGCCCATGTCGAGATAGATGTGCGGATGGTCCTGGGGCGGCAGCGCGCCGACGCACTTGAATTCCCGCGCGCCGATCTCGATCACGGCGACGCCGCGGTCGTTGTGGAAGTGGGGAACAATCCGGTCCGCCATGGATAGCTCGAAGCCTCGGCTGTGCGCGGCGCACCATAACGGGGCGACCCGGCTTTTCCTAGCGCTCCGTCACCAGAAAACCTCGAATTGCAGGCAACGGGAACGTCGACAAGCCATCCGCGTTTTCCTTGCCATGGTCATCCAGCGACTCGAAGCCGATCCACGAATCGTCCATGAACGTCGCGCCAGACCCGGACAAGGCCGCCGCATGAACCCGTTGCGCGTCGCCGTCGCGTTTATCGCCGCCCTGCTGTTCGCGATTGCCGCGCTGGTGGTCGTGCCCATTGCGCTTGAGGCTGACACCTTGCTCAAGAGCGAGGACGATCCGGCGATGCTGGCCGATCGGGCGCTGGCGGGGAGGTTCGACCAGGGCTATGCCGTCAAGGAAATCGAAGCGGCGCTGGCGGCGAACGATGCCGATCTCGCCAGCAGCTTTCTGGAGCTGGCGCGTGAGCGCAACGTGGCGGTGCCCAAGCCGCTGGCCGACAAGGTAACCGCAGCGGTCGATGCCGCCAACTCCACGGCCGCTCACGTCGAGAGCTTTGCGCGTGGCCTCGTCACCGGCGAGCCGGAGAACATGGTCGGCCTTGCCGGCACCGCGCTGGGCGACCTGTTCGTGTTCGGCGACATCCGGGACGCGGTGCGTGAAGGCACCCGCTACGTCAGTGGCCAGCCGGCCGACGAGCTGGTGCTCGGCCTTTCGGTGGTCGGGCTCGCGATCACGGCCGGCACCTATGCCTCCGTCGGCGCGGCGGGTCCCGCGCGCATCGGCCTGTCGGCCGTCAAGGCGGCGCGCCGCACCAGGCGCCTGAGCGCGCGCATGTCGGACTGGATCGGCCGCTCGCTGCGCGAGGTGGTCGACTGGTCGGCGCTCAAGCGCGCCGGCGCCGCGATCGCCAGCCCGACCACGGCGCTGCGCGAAGCGCGCACGGTGGTGAAGGCGGAGAAGGCGGACGGCCTGATGAAGCTCGCGAGTGACGTCGGGCGCGTGCAGACCAAGGCCGGTACACAGGCGGCGCTCGATGGGCTCAAGCTCGCCGAGGGCCCGCACGACATGGCGCGGATCGCCAAGCTCGCGGAGAAGAAAGGCAGCAAGACCCGCGCTATCCTCAAGACGCTGGGCCGCGGCGCGATCCTGCTATCGCTCGCGACGTTCAACCTGGCGGCCTGGATCCTCGCCGCGATGCTCACGCTGTTCGGCTTCGTCTCGTCAGCCAAGAGCGGCGTCGAGCGGATGACCCAGCGCGCCATCGACCGCGGCAAGGTGCGCAAGCGCGAACTGGCGATGATGCAGCAGCAGGCCTGATCCCCGCGAGGCGGCTGGCCAATGTTTGCAGTGGCCGTCTATACGTTCTCTATGGCGATTTTCTCCAACGGCTCCGTTGAACTGGCGTATCTCGACGAGGGTGAGGGCGAGCCGATCCTGCTGATCCACGGCTTCGCTTCGTCGAAAGAAGTGAACTGGGTCAATCCGGGCTGGATTTCGGCGCTGACCCGCTCCGGCCGCCGTGTGATTGCGCTCGACAACCGTGGCCATGGGCAATCGGCCAAGTTGTACGATCCGGCTGACTATCACACCAAGCGGATGGCGGACGACGCGCGCGCCTTGCTCGACCATCTCGACATCGAGCGCGCCGACGTGATGGGCTATTCGATGGGCGCGCGGATCACGGCGTTCCTGGCGCTGCACTATCCGGAGCGGGTGCGCTCCGCCACGCTCGGCGGGCTCGGCCTGCATCTGGTGGACGGCGTGGGTTTGCCGGAGAGCATCGCGGAAGCGCTGGAGGCTCCCTCGCTTGCCGACGTGACCGACGCGCAGGGCCGAACCTTCCGCGCCTTTGCCGACCAGACCCATTCGGACCGCCGCGCGCTGGCCGCCTGCATCCGCGGCTCGCGCCAGGTGATGTCGCGTGAGGCGGCGGCGGGGCTGAAGCCGCCGGTGCTGATCGCGATCGGCAGCAAGGACGTCATCGCGGGCTCTCCCGAACAACTTGCTGCGATCATTCCCGGCGCGCAGGCCGTGACCATTCCCAACCGCGATCACATGCTCGCGGTCGGCGACAAGGTCTACCAGGAGGCCGTGCTGAAGTTCCTGCAGGAGCGGCCATGACTTCGCCAGCCAAGCCGGCGCATTCGAGGCCGGTGACGTTCGTGGGCGCTGCCGGCAATAAGCTGGTCGGCGAGGTGACAGGGGAGGACGGGCCGCCGGTTCTTTTGCTGCACGGCGGCGGGCAGACGCGCCATGCGTGGCGCAAGACCAACGAGGTGATCGCCAAGCTCGGCCGCGTCGCCTACGCGGTCGACCAGCGCGGCCACGGCGACAGCGAATGGGTTGCGGACGGCGCCTACACGTTCCCGGATTTCGCGGCCGACGCTAAGGCTCTCTCCGACACGCTGAAGAAGCAGACCGGCCAGCGGCCGGTCGCTGTCGGCGCTTCGCTCGGCGGCATCGCTTCGATGCTGGCAGTCGGCACCTACGGCCAGGTGTTCGAGGCGCTGGTGCTGGTCGACATCACGCCGCGGGTCGATCTCGACGGTGTCGCCAAGGTGCAGGGCTTCATGCGCTCGCACGCCAGGGAAGGCTTCGCCTCGGTCGCGGAGGCGGCCGAGGCCGTCGCCGCGTATCTGCCGCACCGGCCGAAGCCGCGCTCCAATGAAGGGCTGAAGAAGAACCTGCGGCTGCACCCCGACGGCCGCTGGCGCTGGCATTGGGACCCACGCTTCCTCGATGGCCGGAGGCGAGTTGGGCCGGGTGGGAATGAGACCGAGGAGATGCTGGTGGCGGCGGCGAAGAAGATCAAAGTGCCCTCGCTGCTGGTGCGTGGAGCCTCCTCCGAACTGGTGCAGGAGAAGCATGCCAAGGACTTCCTTAAACTGGTGCCGCACGCCACTTACGTGGACGTCGGCGGCGCACGCCATATGGTTGCCGGCGATCGCAACGACCAGTTCGCAAACGCCATCAAGTCGTTCCTGTCCAGCCTTTGTTTTAGCTCATAACTGATTGAACTGACGGCAGGATCAAGTTTTCCGCGTTGCGGTATCTTGGCCCAGCCCCCACCTGTGCTAAAACGGCGCCCCGTCGTCAGGGACGCGTCGCGGAGACAGATCCATGGCCCAGCAGACCAGCAAGCCCATCAAGGCGATCGACAAGCTCGACCCGGTTTGGACGCGCATCCGCGAGGAGGCCGAGGACATCGTCCGGCGCGAGCCCGAGGTCGGCACCTTCATTTTCTCGTCGATCCTGCACCACGACACGCTGGAGACCGCGGTGGTCAACCGCATTGCCGAGCGGCTCGACCACCAGGACGTGTCCGCCGAGCTGATCCGGCAGGCCTATGCCGACGCGCTGGAGGACCAGCCGTCGATCGGCGATACGTTCCGGGTCGACATCGTGGCGACCTACGACCGCGATCCGGCGACCGACCGGTTCATCGAGCCGGTTCTGTACTACAAGGGCTTCCACGCCGTGCAGACGCACCGGCTGGCGCACTGGCTGTGGGGCAAGGGCCGCAAGGACTTCGCCTACTACCTGCAGAGCCGCGCGTCGGCAGTGTTCCAGTGCGACGTTCACCCGGCCGCCAAGATCGGCCGCGGCATCTTCCTCGATCACGCCACCGGCCTGGTGGTCGGTGAGACGGCGGTGATCGGCAACGACGTCTCGATCCTGCACGACGTGACGCTCGGCGGCACCGGCAAGGATCACGGCGACCGGCATCCCAAGATCGCGGACGGCGTGCTGATCGGCGCCGGCGCCAAGATCATCGGCAACATCGAGATCGGGCGTTGCGCGCGGGTCGCGGCGGGGTCGGTCGTGATCAATCCGGTGCCGCACAATGTTACGGTGGCGGGCGTGCCGGCCAAGATCGTCGGCGATGCGCCATGCGAGGAGCCGTCGCGGACCATGGACCACATGTTCCCGCACAGTTGATGATTTGAAGGGGGCTGCGTGAACGTCCAGGAAGTCAAGAAGCTCGACGCGTATCTGCGCAAGCTGTTCGGTAATCCGACCATTCGCGTGGTGCCCAAGGCGGACAAGTCTGCCGAGGTCTTCATCGGCGAAGACGATCTCGGCGAGCTCACGCTCGACGATGAGGACGGCGACCTGTCCTACAATTTCAGGATGGTCATCCAGGTCAGCAACGACCCGAGCCTGCAGCCGGTCCCGGTGCTCAGTGCGTATTTGCGCAACAAGTTCGACAACGACAAAATCCGCGTGGTGACGCGGCCGAAGAAGACAGATTCGCTCGAGGCCTATATCGGCGAGGAATTCCTCGGCGTGCTGTTCGTCGAGACCGAGAAGGGCCGCAAGTCCTACATTTTCGAGCTGCCGATCCTCGACGTCGATCTCGACGGCGGCCCCGGTCCGGTTTAGCGGTTTCCGAAACTGCATTGTTATTCCGGGCCGCCGCGTTCAGCGCGTTTACGCGCCCCCGAAATGACCATTACCGCTCTCCGCCGCCCGGCCTGATCTTCGCGATCAAACGGTCGATCCCCATTGCGGTGGCGCGCCAATCGGCGAGCCAGTCGCGCGGAAAGCGCACGGTGACGTCGGCGGTGCCGAGCCGGCGCTCGTGCAAGCAGGTGCCCGGTGTGCCCGCGAACGTCTGCGTGCAGCGCATCAGCAGGCGCTCGGGCGCGGAAGGATCGTAGATCAGGTCCTCGCCCTGATAGGGCGTGCCGCTGCGGAACGCGCGCACCTGCAGGCCGCCCATGTCGACCGCGGGGCCGGTCGCGATGTAGCGCGGATAGATCGACTTGAGCCGGTCGCCGGGTGGCAGTGTACCGTCGCTGCCGGCGATGGTGACGAAAATCCGCTCCGTGACCTTGGGCGCGTCGGCCGGCGTCACCGCGGTCGCCGGAAGCGGCGGCTCGAGCGACGGCCACAGGAACGCCAGATCGACCCGCGACTGCGGGCCGGCGCGGCGCTGCATTTTGAAACGGATCGCGGCGGGCGGCACGTTGAAGGCGACGCCGGCGACGGTGATCGGCACCGACGGCGCATCCGGCGAGACCGGTTTGGCCTGCGGCCACAGCATGTAGGCGATCGGTGCGCCGGCGAGGCCGACCATGGTCAGAATCGAGAGCCACACCAGCGCGCGGCGGGCGATGCCCCCGGCAAGGCGGTGCCGGCCGGCGGCGAGAGCGTAATCGGTCATGGTTTGAGGCCCATCCCTCGAATCAGCGCTCATGGGAGCGCTTCTGCGTTAACCCTTCCTTAACGAGCCGATTGCGCGGAAGCCGCTCTCTCCCAGCGATTTGCTCGCTCGCTGGCGGCAACGAGCTAATGGCGAACTAATGCGCGAGGCTGCTCCGGCGCCCCCCTGCGCGCTTGCCGTCGCGACGCAAAATTTAGCTGGACTTGCGACAACGAGGCT
>JBEVIJ010000133.1:0-12101 GCA_040510745.1 Xanthobacteraceae bacterium | reverse complement strand
GCGGCAAAGCGCATCGGCCGGCCGCTGAAATGGACCAACGACCGCTCGGAATCCTTCCTCGCCGACTACGCCGGGCGCGATCTCCTGACGACGGCGCGCATCGCGTTGACCCGCGAGGGCCGCATCACCGCCTATCAGGTCGATCACATCGGCACCACCGGCGGGCAGACAGTGACGTATGTGCCGCTGAGCAACGCCTATCGCGTCGCCACCACCGTGTACGACATCCCGCTGATGCATATGCGCTGCCGCTCGGTTGTCACCAACACGGTGCCGACGGCGCCGTTCCGCGGCGCCGGCCGTCCCGAGGCGACGCTGGTGCTGGAGCGGCTGATCGATCTCGCCGCCGTGCGGCTCGGCATGGACCGCGTCAAAATCCGGCGGCAAAACCTGATCACGCGCAAGAAGCTGCCCTACCGCACCGCCAGCGGGCTCCTCTACGACAGCGGCGATTTCACCGGCAACATGAAGCGCATGGTCGAGGCCGCCGACTGGAAGGGCTTCGCGGCGCGGCGGCGCGAATCCAAGCGCCGCGGCAAGCTGCGCGGCGTCGGCATCTCCAACTACGTCGAGACGCCGGTCGGCATCCCGCACGAGCGCGTCGAGGTCACGGTGCAGCCGGCCGGCAAGGTCGAGCTTGCGGTCGGCACGCAATCGACCGGCCAGGGTCACGAGACCACGTTCGCGCAGGTGATGGCGGACCTGCTCGGCGTGCATCCGGAGGACATCAAGTTCATCGGCGGCGACACCCAGCTTGTGGCGTCGGGAAGCGGCACGCACTCAGACCGCTCGATGCGGCTGGCCGGCACGCTGATGGTGCAGGCGTCGGGCGACGTCATCGCGCAGGCGAAGTCGGTTGCGGCGAAGGTGCTGGACGTGCCGGAGGCCGAGATCGACTTCACTGATGGCCTGTTCGTGACGCCGAAGAGCAATCGACGGCTGACGATCTACGACGTGGCGCAGGCGCTGGCCGACAATCCCGCGCTCGCGCCTGTCAAGAATTTGCACTCGAAAGCGACCTTCACCGGCCGCATCCCCGCCTATCCCACAGGCTGCGCGATCTGCGAGGTCGAGATCGATCCCGACACCGGCGCCGTGTCCATCGTCCGCTACGGCTCGATCGACGATGCCGGCCAGGTGATCAATCCATTGATCCTGCATGGCCAGGTGCATGGCGGCATCGCGCAGGGCGTCGGCCAGGCTCTGGTCGAGGACGTGATCTACGACGAGAGCGGTCAGGTGCTGACCGGCAGCTTCATGGACTACGGCATGCCGCGCGCGCATATGTTCCCGATGTTCGACATTTCGCTGGCGGAGGACCCGACCAAGGGCAATCCGCTGCGCGTGAAAGGCGGCGGCGAGGCCGGCATCACGCCCGCGCTCGCCGTGGTGATGAACGCGATCATGAACGCGCTGAAGGACCACGGCGTCACTCATATTGACATGCCGGCAACGCCGCACCGCATCTGGTCGGCGATCCAGCAGGCGAAGGCGAAACAATGACACCTCAAAACATAGGCGTGATCGGTGCGGGGCTGATGGGCCACGGCATCGCTTATCTGCTGGCGGCGGCGGGCCACACGGTGCGCATCTACGATCCGTCGGCGGAATGGCGCAACTCGCTGCAGACACGACTCAAGGCGGCGCTCGATCTGCTCGAGGGCAATCTCGCCCTGCTCTCCCGAATTTCGGCGCATGACACGATGGCGCCGGCCATGAAGGACGTCGGCTTCGTGTTCGAGGCGGCCCCGGAGAAACTGCCGCTCAAGCAGCAGATCTTCGCGGAACTGGAAGCCCTCACCGCCCCGACGACCATCCTCGCCAGCAACTCCTCGGCAATTCCTTCAACCCGGATCGGTGAGAAGCTGAAGCACCGCGACCGCGTGGTCGGCACGCACTTCTGGAACCCGCCGCATCTGGTTCCGCTGGTCGAAGTCACACAGAACGAGAAGACCAGCGCCGAGACGGTGCGCAAGACGATGGAATTGCTTCGCGACGCGGGCCGCGCGCCGGTTCACATCAAGCGCGACATCCCGGGCTTCGTCGGAAACCGGCTGCAGCACGCGATCAAGCGTGAAGCGATCGCGCTGGTTGCGGCGGGCGTGTGCGACGCCGACACCATCGACGAGGTGGTGAAGACCGGGTTTGGTGCGCGCATGGCGGTGCTCGGCCCGATGGAGCAGTCCGATCTGGTCGGCACCGACCTCACGCTCGACATCCAGAACGTTCTGCTGTCCGACCTCAACCGCGACACCGAGCCGACGCAGTATCTCAAGGATCTGGTGGCATCCGGAAGGCTCGGCATGCGCACCGGCGAGGGCCTGCGCAAATGAACACCGGAGGCCGCCGAAGCGGTGCGGGCACGGCTGCGACGCTCGCTGGCGGAGCAGGCGAAGGCGAGGAAGCGGTAGCGACGCCCTACTGCGGCGTCATGCCTGCGGCCTTGACGGTCTTGGCGACCCGCTCGCTGTCCGCTTTGAGCATCGCCTGATACGGCGCCAGCGACACACCTGAGGGCTCGATGCCGGCGGCGGCGAACTGCTTGATGATCTCCGGCTCCTTGACGATCGCGGCGACCTCGGCGGCGATCTTCTGCAACATCGCGGGCGGCGTGCCGGCACGCGCATAGATGCCAATCTTCGGCGCGAATTCGTAGCCCGGAATGAAGTCGGCGACCGGCGGCGCATTCGGCGCCTGGGCCGAGCGCGCGGCGCCATTGGTCGCGAGCAGCGTGATGTTCTTGTTGCCGATGGCGGCGCTCAGCGACGGATAGGCGGAGAACGCGATATCGACATGGCCGCCGAGCAGCGCGGGCACCGACTCGCTCGTGCCCTTGAACGGCACGTGCGTGAGCTGAAGACCGAGCGAGGCCTTGAGCGCCTCCATCGACAGGTGGTGCGTGCTGCCGACGCCGGACGAGCCGTAATTAAGCTTGCCGGGATTAGTTTTCACGTAGTCGATGAATTCTTTCATCGACGTGACCGGCACCTTGGAATGCGCGGCGAGGAACAGCGGCGCGCTGGCGATCATCACCGTCGGGATCAGGTCGTCGATGTTGTAGGCCATCTTGGCGTAGATGTGCGGGTTGATGGCGTAGATCGAACCATCCTGCACGATGAACGTGTGGCCGTCAGGCGGAGACGACATCAGCACGCCGACCGAGACGGCGCCGTTGCCGCCCGCGCGGTTCTCGACCACCACGTTCTGACCGACCTTCTCCTGCAAGCGCTTGCCGAGGATGCGCGCCACCGTGTCCGGCAGACCGCCCGCGCCGGCCGGAATGACGAAACGGATCGTCTGGCTCGGATAGCTGGCCTGGCCGAAGGCCGGCGTCGCCAGCGCACAAGCAAGTGCGGCAACAAGAGCCGCGCGGAGTGTGTGAAGCGTCATTTGCATTCCCTTCGGAGTTATTTTGACTTGAGCGTGTACTTGCCACCCTCGTCTCTCGCCAGCCGGTCGGCTGCATAGAGCTTATCAAGCTCGCGCACGATCTCGCGGCCGTCGCGGGTTCCCGCCGCAGCCATCAATTCAAGGAAGCTTGCCGGTTTTTCCGCCAGCACGTCGGCAGCGGAGCGCTTGCCCTTGCCGTTCATCGCCGGCATCACCGGGGGCGCCGGGATGCCCCATTCCAGCGACTGCCGCTGGCCGAACGGGATGGTGCAGTCGAACCCGACCTTGGCGCCGACCCGCTGGCCGCCGAGCGAGGGATCGAGCGGCACCACGCGGAAGCCATCCGCCACGATCATGTCGCGGTTGCCCTGGAAACGCGTCGCCAGCGCCCAGTCGCACTGCTCGTCGTTGAACACGTCGATGTCGTCGTCGAACACGAACACCTGCTTCGCCTCGGCCATCGAGCCGAACACCGCGGCGATGGCGTTGCGCGCTTCGCCGGGCACGCGCTGGCGCAGCGACACCCGCACGTTGTACATGCCGCCCGACGAGGGCGTCGCGAACACCGCGACCGGCTCGCGCACCGCCGTCACCAGCCCGGCCCAGGCCGCGGTCTCGGTCTTGACCGTGGTGAGCTGCGCGGTGTCGGTGCGCGCCAGCGACTTGCCGCCGATGGTGACGGTCTGGAACAGCGCGTCCTTGCGATGCGTGATCGCGGTGACGTGAAACACCGGGTTGCGCTTCACGATGCCGTAATAGCCGACGTATTCGCCGTAAGGCCCTTCCGGCTCGGTGTGGCCTTTCGGGTCGAGGTAGCCCTCCAGCACGTATTCGGCGTCGGCCGGCACGTAGATGTCGTTGCTGACGCATTTCACCACCGGCACCGGCGCCTGGCGCAGCGCGCCAAGCACGTCGAGCTCGTCCATCGGCGGCGTGCCGCTCACCGCCGCCATGAAATCGCACGGGTGCGAGCCGATGGCATAAGCCACCGGCGTCTTCTCGCCGCGCGCCACCGCGTCAAGGAAAATCGCGCGCATGTCGCTCGGCGCGATCATGTCGACGCCGGCCTGGCGCGGGCCACGCAGCATGATGCGGCGGCAGCCGACGTTGGTCCAGCCGGTATCGGGGAAGATAGCGAAGTCGAGTCCGGCCGAGATATACGGCGCGCCGTCCTCGCCGTGCTGCAGATGCACAGGCAGCGCGCAGAGATCGGCGTCCTCGCCTTTCAGCACGACCTGCTGGACCGGCGCATCCTTGGCTTCGACCTTCACCGGCTTCACCGGAGTCGCCAGCCGCTTCGCGAGCTCCGGCATCAGACCAGGCTCGTCGGTGTCGAGCGACAGCGCAAGCCGCTTGCGCGACGCCATCACGTTGCCAATCAGCTCCGCCTTCTCCGGACCCACCGCCTTGAACCACACCGCGCGCGGATTGCCCTCCAGCACCGCGGCAACATCGACGAGATCGATCGGCTTGTCGTGAATGTCGCACTCGCCGAGCTGCACCAGCCGCTCGACAAAGCGGCGCAGGCGAAAGCGTTCGGTGTCGGGGGCGGTCATGCACGCAGTTCCCTGGCGTTTGTTCTCAGTCGCGGGCTACATTGCGTGACCAAAGCAGGGAGGGCAAGGCATGGCCGGCGAGCTGTCGAGCCACAAGGTACGCGGCGTGACGGTGCGGGCGCGGCGTGGCGGATCGGGCGATCCGCTGCTGTTCCTGCACGGCGCCAACGGCCTGCCCGTCTGGCTGCCGGTGTTCGACCTGCTCTCCCAGCATTTCGAGGTGATCGTGCCGGAACATCCCGGTTTCGGCGCGTCCGACAATCCGCCCTGGATGCGCAACATCGGCGACCTCGCGATGTACTACCTCGATTTCATCGAGGCGTTCCATTATCCGGTCCATCTGGTCGGACAGTCGCTCGGCGGCTGGGCGGCGGCCGAACTGGCCGTGCGCAACTGCACGCGGCTGAAGAGCCTCACCCTGCTCGCGCCAGCCGGCATCCGCATCAAAGGCATGCTGCCCGGCGACAATTTCATCTGGGATGCCGAGGAAGCCGTCCGCAATCTCTATCACGACCAGTCGATCGCCGACCGTATCCTGGCGATGCCGATGTCCGAGGAGGATGCCGACCTCGCGCTGACCACTCGCTACGCCGCCACCAAGTTAGGCTGGGAGCCGCGCTGGTTCAACCCGTCGCTGGAGCGCTGGCTGCATCGCATCAACGTGCGAACCCTGATCGTGTGGGGTAAGAACGACAAGCTGTTCCCGGTCGAGTACGCCAAGCGCTGGGGCGACGGCATCCCCGCCAGCAGGGTCGAGATCGTCCCCGACTGCGGGCACGTGCCCGCGGTCGAGAAACCGGATGTCACCGCGAAAGCGATCGTTCGCCAGTACGCGGAGACGCGCTGATGCAGTTCACGTTCTTTCATCTGATGCCGTATCGCCCGCTCGACATGACCGAGCGGCACAAGCATCGCGCCGCCTGGGTCGTGCTGCCGAATTCGCTCTACGATCCCAAGAAGGGCGCCGACGAATATCAGTCCTACATCGACCAGCTCGTTTATGCGGAGAAGCTCGGCTTCGACGTCATCGCGGTCAACGAGCATCACCAGACCGCCTACGGCCTGATGCCGGCGCCGAACCTGATCGCCGCCAACCTGATCGCACGCACCAGCACGGTGAAGATCGCGATCGTCGGCCGCGCGCTGCCGCTGGTGAACAACCCGGTCAACATCGCGGAGGAATTCGCGATGCTGGATAATCTGTCCAGGGGCCGCATCATCACCGGCTTCGTGCGCGGCATCGGCAACGAGTACCACGCCACCGGCATCAACCCGTACTGGTCGCATGAGCGCTTCCAGGAGGCGCACGACCTGATCGTGCAGGCCTGGACCCGGCCCGGCCCGTTCGCGTTCGAGGGCGAGCATTTCAACAATCGCTACGTCAACCTGTGGCCGCGGCCCTACCAGACGCCGCACCCGCCGATCTGGATTCCCTCGATGGGATCGTCGGAGACCATCGAATGGGCGGCGGACCCAGCGCGCAAGTATCCGTTCCTGGTCACGTTCAGCGGCCGCGATCTGGTGGCGCGCTATCTCAATCTCTATCGCGAGCAGGCCAAGCAATTCGGCTACGAGTGCTCGCCGAACCAGCTCGGCTGGGCCTCGCCGGTCTATGTCGCCGACACCGACGCACGCGCCAGGGAGGAAGCCCGCGCCGGGATGGAATCGCTGTTCAACGACTACCTCGCGGTGCCGTTCCAGATGCTGCTGCCGCCGGGCTACACGTCGCTGTCCTCGATGAAGAACACCATGCGGATTCGCAAACAGCTCGGCGCGCAGAAGCGGCACTCGCTCGAGGAACTGATGGAGAGCGGCACCGTGGTGGTGGGCTCGCCCAAGACGGTGCGCGACGAACTGTCCGCACTGCGGGACAAGACCGGCGCGAGCAATCTGGTCACCATGCTGCAGTTCGGCGTGCTGCCGGACGATCTCGCCAAACGCAACATGGAGATGTTCGCGTCCGAGGTGATGCCACACCTGAAGGATTGAGACACGCCACTGGGGGAGAGTGAAATGCGGATCGTGATAGCGGTATTGGCGCTCGGCGCCGCGATGAGCAATGCAACGGCGCAGGAGCTGCCCTGCTCGCAGGTGCGGCTGATCGTGCCCTACCCGGCCGGCGGCGCGACCGACGTCGCCACCCGCGTGGTGGCGGAGCGGCTCGACGCGGCGCTGAAGAAGCCGATCGTGGTGGAGAACCGCGGCGGCGCGGCGGGCAACATCGGCACGGTCGCAGCGATCAACGCGCCGCCGGATGGCTGCACACTTCTTATCAATGCCACCGTCATCGCGACCTTCCCGCACAGCTTCTCCAAGCTCGCCTACGACCCGTTCAAGGATCTGGCGCCGGTCGGCGGCGTCGGCGTGACGCCCGTCCTGGTGGTGGCTGCGCCGTCGGTGCCGGCCAACGACATGAAGGGCCTGATCGAATGGGCCAAGAGCAAGCCCGAGGGCCTCAACTACTCGACCGCCGGCTACGGGCTGCAGCAGCACCTCTCCATGGAGGAGATCGCGCAGCGCGCCGGCGTGAAGCTGACCCACGTCGCCTACCGCGGCGGCGGCACCGCAATGACCGACCTGATCGCAGCGCGGCTCGACTTCGGCGCGTTCCTGGCCGGCACCACCAAGGCACTGGTGGCGGACGGCAAGCTCAAGGCGCTGGCGGTGGTCGCAGAGAAGCGCACGCCGCTGATGCCCGACGTCGCCACCACGACCGAGCAGGGTTTCCCCGGCATGGATTCCGCGGCGACCCACTTCATGCTCTATGCGCCCCCGGCGACGCCGAAGCCGGTGATCGCGCAGCTCGGCGCCGCGCTGCATAAGGTGATCACGGAGCCGTCGCTGAAGCAGAAATTTGGCGAAATCGGATTCGACGCGACGCCGATGAGCGCGGAGGAAGTTTCCGCCGCCATGAAGCAGCTCGAAACGCGGATGGCGCCGGTGATCAAGCGGCTGAATATCAAGCTGGATTGAGGGACTCTCTCACTCCTTCTCCCCGCTTGCGGAGAGAAGGTTGGGATGAGGGGGAAGCTCCAAGAGCGCGCTCTGTCGAGAGTCCCCCTCACCCCGATCGCTTCGCGATCCGACCTCTCCCCGCAAGCGGGGAGAGGTAAGAGCGGCAACCACCTAAGCCCGGATCACCGCATCCTCGTAGCGGCCGTTGCCCATCCCGGTGTCCGCGAAAATGCCGCGGTCGGCGATCCACTTGAAGGTCTCCTCGTAGGTTTCCTTGGTGTAGGGCTCGAACACCAGCCGCTCGCCGGGGCCCCAGCGCCGCGTGTCCATCGTCGCGTGATAGCGCTGCGGGAATTCGTTCTTGTAGTAGTGCGTGTAGAGATCGGGCCGCAGATCGATGTCGCGTTGCGCGCGGCGCAGCGCGTTGAAGAACTTCTTCAGGTCCTCCGGGTCGGGCTCGCCGTTGATCATGGTGGCGATCATGAAGGTGTTGTCGAGCACCTTTCGGAAACCGAGCTGCTCGGCCATGTAGAACGGGCCGCTGAACAGCGTCGACGCCGGGCTCTTGCCTTCGAGCAGGTTGTCGAGCCGCTTGAACAGCATGCCGTCGGCAAACGTGAGATTGATCTTGTCGCGCGCCATGTAGGGCTCGAGCGCCTGGATGGTGGCGTAGTGGCTGCCGGACTGGTAGCCGACCGAGATCGGCACGCCGGCGAGATCCTCCGGCTTTTTGATCGGGCTATCGGCCGGCACGAAGATGCCGCACGGCGACACCGAATAGACCTCGCCGTAGAGCTTGCCCTTGCCCTTCGAAGCGGCAACGCCGACCGTCCAGTGGCAGGCGCAGCTCACGTTCGACGGCCGGCCCTCTTCAAACGACTGCATGGCGCCGACCTTATCGCCCTTGTAGTGGTGCGCGCCGCCGGTCGACTTGATCATTTCGCGGAACGTGTAGTCGAGCCCTTCGTCCTTGAAGTAGCCCTTTTCCTCCGCGACCCACTCCTGCAGCCGGAAGTGCGGCTCGATGATGAACTTGTCCTTGGCCATGGCGTCCTCCGTTTGATTTTCAAGTTTCAAGTTTCATTCTGCGGTCTTCACCGGGCCGCGCCGAAGGCGCGAGTCCCGGTGATCCCGATTCCCTGGGCACCGTGCATCCCTAAGCGGGATGGCCGGGACAAGCCCGGCCATGACGGGCCGAGAGTTGTTCGCTAGCAGCATTCCCGCATCCCCGGTTTCGTCCCAAGTTTCGTCTTATGCTCCGCCACCCGTCTCGCGCGGATCATCTTGACGTGGTCGCCCATCAGATGGCGCGCGCCGGTCGGGTCGCGCATCTCGATCAAATTCAAAAGCTCGCGGTGCACCTCGTTGACGCGGCGCGCCACCTTGGGCGTCAGTGTCGGATTCCTGCGCGGCCACGACACATGCTGCAGCGAGATCAATTGCACCACCAGCACGCGGTTGTGCGAGGCCTCGGCCACCGCGAGATGGAATTCCGCGCCCAATTGCGTGAAGCGCTCCGGGTCGCCGATCGCGGCGTCGGCCTCGTCGATCAGCGCGCGCAGCTTGGCGAGGTCCGCTTCGGTGGCGTTCTCCGCCGCCAATTCCGCGGCCAGGCATTCGATGGCGCGCTGCGCCTCCATGATCTCGGCGGCGCCGACGCCGGTGAGGTCGAGCTGCACGGCGAGCGCCTCGGCGAACAGCCGCGCGTTGCCGCGCGCGATCCGCGCGCCGCCCCCCTTCCCCATCTTGATCTCGACGATGCCCAGCGCCTCGAGCGTGCGCAGCGCGTCGCGTGCGACGATGCGCGACACATCGTATTTCGATGCGAGATCGTTCTCGGTGCCCAGGAAATCGCCGGGCTTGAGCTTCTTGGCAAACAGCGCGTCGCGCACGTCGCCGACGATCTGCGAGGACAGCGAGCCGGTGCGGCCGGGGAAGAAAATCCGACCCGGAAGCGAGCCTGCGATGGTGGAGCGCTGGGTGGTCATGGCCTCAAAATACCCCAGAGGTGTAAGTTAGTAAAGATATCATCTTATAGAAACCCACTTGGCGGCTGCGCTTCTGCCGCCCGGACCACAACCACGGCGCGTTACTCCGCTACCTCCGAGATTGGCTGCGGGCAATCTACGCAAATCCGCGCCGGCTCACAGCCCGCCCCGCAGCCGCTGCCGGACGGTTCCCTTCCCCTCCACATCGCGTCAAGATGAGCCCCTTGCGCTTGCGACATTTGTCTCCAGTGCCAAACACACCCGGGAGGACACCATGATTGCGTTCATTCACACGATGAAGACCGGAATGCTCGCCGCGGCTACGGCGGCGATGCTGGTCACCGCTCTGCCGACACCGGCGGATGCACAGTCGACCGGCTCGGTCCGCTTCAGGGTCGCCAGCGCCGGCTTCATCATCGGCACCGGCGGCGGCACCGGCACACTGAACTTCAAGGGCAGAACCTATCCGCTGAGCGTCGGTGGCCTGAGCGCCGGCACGATCGGCGTGGCGTCGGCGGAGTTCGTCGGTACTGCGTCAAATTTGCGCACCGCGGGGGACATCGTCGGCAGCTATTCGGTGGCCGGCGCCGGCTTGACCGTGGTGGGCGGCGCGTCGGCCATCACGCTGCAGAACTCCAATGGGGTCGTGTTGCGGCTGCGCGGACGGCAGGCTGGCTTCAAAGCCACGCTTGGCGTCGGCGGCGTCCAGATCACGATGCGGTAGGCGGCGCCCTAAAAAGACGATGGCCGGGCCATAGGCGAACGAAGCGACGCCGTCCTTCGGACGGCTATGCCCGGCCATGAGGTGGACGACGGAACGCTAATCCTCAATCGGTCTCATGCTGAAGAGCGCGAAGCGCGTCTCGAAGCATGGGGCTCCGCCTCGATCCTTCGAGACGCCACGCCATAAGCGCGTGAACGCGCTTATGGCGCGGCTCCTCAGGATGAGGCGGGACGCTATGCCGCCTTGCCCTTCTGCGCCCGCTGGATCGCCTCCCAAACCCGCAGCGGCGTCGCCGGCATATCGATCGACTCGACGCCCAGCGGCCGCAGCGCGTTGATGATGGCCGGCGGCGCGCTGATGGTGCCGCTCCCGCCGATACCTTCGAGCCCCTACTCGATCACGTCGTCGGCGCGGCTGAGGAGTGTGGCCGGTAAAGTCAGGCCCATCGCCTTGGCGGTCTTGAGATTGATCGTCAGCTCGTACTTGACCGGCGTCTGCACCGGCAGGTCGGCGGGCTTCTCGCCCTTCAGGATGCGGTCGACGTAGCCTGCCGAGCGGCGGAACATGTCGACGAAGTCGGGCCCGTAGGAGGCAAGCCCGCCGCTGACGACGTAGAAGCGCGAGTTGAAGACGACCGGCAACCGGTGCTTCAGCGCCAGGGCGTTGATCAGCTCGCGGTGGACGGTCGCCGCCGGACTGCCGGTCACGATCAGGCCGCCGTTCGGCTCCTGCGCAAAGGCCGTGATGTCGCGCTCGATCTCACCGGGGTCGCGCACGTCGATCGGGCGCAGCTCGACCTTGTGCGCCTGCGCCACCGCCTGGATGGCGCCGAACTGGCCGGGCCCGGAGGCGACGAAGGATTCACGCAGCACCGCGACGCGCGTCACGTCCGGCGCGATCTCCCTGAGCAGTTCCAGCCATTTGCCGCCGATCGAATATTCGAAGTTGGTGAAGCCGGTGACGTTGCCGCCCGGGCGCGCCAGGCTGGCAACGTAGCCGGCGCCAACCGGATCGGCGACCAGCGTGAACACGATCGGGATGGTCCGGCTCTCCATCAGCAGCGGCGCGACGGCGGCGCTGGAATGGGCGAGGATGACCTCGGGGGCGAGCGCGACGAACTCGGCCGCCTGCTTGCGCAAGGTCGCGGGGTTGCCGGCGCCGAAGCGGTAGTCGACCCGAACGTTCTCGCCGACCGTCCAGCCCGCCTGCTGGAGCCCCTGCGCGAACGCGGCGAGGCGCGCCTGACCTTCCGGATCGTCGGCCGCGAGGCCCATCAGCACGCCGATGCGCCGCATCCGCGCGCCCTGCTGTGCATGCGCCGCGAGCGGCCAGACGCAGGCCGCTCCAACTGTCGCCTGGATGAAATCCCGCCGACGCATGATCGAACTCGAGCACTCAGAGACGCGATCGGACCAATTAAACCTTACTCAATTTCGTCTGTCGCGTCTCGCGGCCAGGCGCTTAAAAATCAATGTGAAGACGCCGGAT
>JBEVIJ010000132.1:0-6044 GCA_040510745.1 Xanthobacteraceae bacterium | reverse complement strand
CAACACGCTCTCCGAGACCAGCCATGACCTGAAGAAACGCGCTCGGCAGCATGCGCATCCTGGTACGCGATTTCGCCTGGCAACCGAGCAATGAACTGATCCAAACGTTCGAAGACGTCCACAAGGGCGCCCTGAACAGCCTGATGCAGGTCGAGGTTTCGGTCAGTGCAGCCACGCGCGCCGAGATTGAAGGGCTTCGGCAGCGCCTGGCGGCGGGCAAGCAGCGGTTCGATCACTTGGTCGACGAGCAGAAGCGGCTCGGCTACTCGGACGACGACGGAATTCGCCAGCGCATGCGCGAGGCGGCGACCGCAGTCGAGCGCATCATCAATGAAGACATGGGCTGGCTGCCCAAGGTCGACGCGCAGAAGCTCCTGATTTCGCTGGTCGAGATGCGCCGACACGAAAGCGAATACCGCCTGACGCGCACCAGTCTCGCCAGCACCTCGTTCCAGATGGAGCTTCAGGCGTTCAACCAGACGCTGGGCTCGATCATCGCCGCGGAGATCATGAAGGAAGGGCTGAATCAGCAGGTCAAGACCTACGCCGACACTTTCGCGGAATGGATGCAAAGCACCAGCACGGTCAGAGCGGACGTCACGTCGCTCGATCTTGATTTGCGCAGCATGATGCCGGTGACCGACGGCATCATTGCCTCGGCCCGGTCCAATGCCGTGACCGCCGCGACCCAACTCAACGAGTCGCTGTCGCGCACCAAGAGCATCATCATCCTGGTGGGCTGCGCCGCCGTGCTGATCGGGCTCGGCTTAAGCTGGCTGATCGGGCGCAGCATCACCCGCCCGCTCAAGGGGCTCGCCGGCGCGATGAAGCAGCTCGCTGCCGGCAATACCGCGGCTCGCATTCCCGCCACCCGCGCTTCAGACGAAATCGGCGCCATGGCACGCACCGTGATCGTGTTCCGCGATACCATGATCGAGCGCGAGCGGCTGGCAGGCGACCAGATCGCCTCGGCACGCGCCAAGGAGCAGCGCGGCGACGTCATCGCGTCGACCATCGGCTCGTTCCGCAGTTCGGTGCAGCAGGCACTCGGAAAGCTGCGCGACGCCGCAGTGCAGCTCGAAGTGTCAGCGACCAAGCTCAACGGCGCCGCCGACGCGGTGTCCGCCGAGGCGAAGAACGCCGAGACCAGCGTCAACGCCGCCTCGCACAACGTCACTGCGGCGGCGAGCTCGGTCGAGGAGCTGGCCGCCTCGATCAGCGAGATCGCGAGCCAGGCCGGCAAGTCGACCGACGTCGCCGGACGCGCGGTATCGGAGGCGCAGCGCACCGCCCAAACGATGACCGACCTGGGCAACGCCGCCACCCGGATCGGCGAGGTGATCGGACTGATCCAGGCGATTGCCGCGCAGACCAACCTGCTGGCGCTCAACGCCACCATCGAGGCGGCGCGCGCGGGCGAGGCCGGCCGCGGCTTCGCCGTGGTGGCCTCCGAGGTGAAGTCGCTCGCCGGGCAGACTGCCAAGGCGACCGAGGAAATCGCCGAGCAGATCGGGGCGATCCAGTCCGCCGCCGCCGACGCGGCGCAAGCGATCGCCCAGGTCAACGCCATCATCGGCGACATGTCGGAAATCGCGTCGACTGTTTCGGTCACGGTCGAAGAGCAGAACGCGGCGATCTCGTCGATCGCAGAGGGCGTCAACCGCGCTTCGCTGGAAGCGCAGGGTGGCGCCGAAGCGATGAGCCGCGTCGCCGGCACGTCGACCGATGCCCGGGCCACCGCGGGCGACGTCAAGGCGCTGGCCGACGCGCTGGCCGTCGAGGCCGAGAACCTCGAAACCGAGGTGCAGCGCTTCCTGACCGACGTGCAGGCGGCGTAGGACCTTCGCAGTTTCCGAATCGTGATCGATCCGTGAACGGCATGCGGCTATTATCGGCCGCGCCGGGCTCGATATGCCAAATCCACTGGAGGGATCGCGATGAGCCGCCCGCCGTTTCCGCCTTTCAACGCCGAGACTGCCGCGCAGAAGGCCCGCATGGCCGAGGACGCCTGGAACACCCGCGAGCCGGCACGCGTCGCACTCGCCTACACGCCGGACAGCCGCTGGCGAAACCGCTCCGAATTCCTGCAGGGCCGCGATGCGATCGAGGCATTCCTGACGCGCAAGTGGTCGAAGGAATTGGACTACCGGCTGATCAAGGAGGTCTGGGCGTTCCGCGAAAACCGAATCGCGGTGCGCTTCGCCTACGAGTGGCATGACGACAGCGGGAGCTGGTTCCGCAGCTATGGCAACGAAAACTGGGAGTTCGACGAACAGGGCCTGATGCGGCTGCGCATCGCCAGCATCAACGACCTGCCGATCAAGGACAGCGAACGCAGGTATCGCTGGCCGCTGGGGCGGCGGCCCGACGATCACCCATCCCTGAGCGAGCTGGGACTATGACGACCGACCGTACTTATTCGAGCGATGTCGCATTCACGCCGACCGTGAAGGCTATCCAAGCCCGCAAGGGATCGCGCGGCGCTTACGGCAAGATGGAGGAAAAAGGCGGCTGGCAGACCGCCATCACGCCCGATCTCAAGACTTTCATCGAGGCGCAGATCAGCATCTTCCTCGCCACCGCCAATGCCGAAGGCCAGCCCTACATCCAGCACCGCGGCGGGCCGCCGGGTTTTCTCCGCGTGCTCGACGAGAAGACCATCGGCTTCGCCGACTTTCGCGGCAACCGGCAGTACATCACCCAAGGCAATCTTGCCGACAACGCCAAGGCGCATTTGTTCCTGGTCGATTACACGCACAAAAGGCGCGTGAAAATCTGGGGCGCGGCGCGCATCGTCGAAGGCGACGCCGAGCTCATCGCCAAGCTGATGCCAAAGGACTACCGGGCGCGGCCGGAGCAGGCGATCCTGTTCACCGTCACGGCCTGGGACGCGAACTGCGAACAGCACATCCCGGTGCGCTACGAAGAGGCCGACGTCGATGCCGCGATCGCGGAAGCCGGACGGCGGCTCGCCGCGCTGGAGGCCGAGGTGAAGCGCCTGCGGGAGCTCACCGGCGAGGCCTGAGTTCAGGGCTTCTTTTTTGGCATGATCTTTTCGGAAAACCGGCCTCCACTTTTCCGGATCATGCCCATCTGCCTCTTGCCATTCGCGCGATAATCCGCGATTTCAGCGTACCTTGGCAGGACGAGGACGCCGTGCGGATGTTGCGCCTCTGCTACCAGATCGCTCTGGATGCGTTCTATCGTTTCAACGCCGATGACGGCTGGGCGATCGCGAGCCACATCGCGCTCTCGGCGCTGATGTCGCTGTTTCCGTTCCTGATCCTGGTCGCGGCGCTGGCGCCCTACTTCGGCACCATCGAGCTCGCCAACGAGGTGGCGCAAATCCTGCTGGAAGCCTGGCCGACCCAGGTGGCGACGCCGCTGGCCAAAGAGGTGCAGAACGTGCTCGGCACCGCACGCGGTGACGTGCTCACCGTCGGCGTGCTGCTTGCGATCTTCTTTGCATCAAGCGGTATCGAGAGTCTGCGCATCGGCCTCAACCGAGCCTATGGCGTCGTCGAAACGCGAAGCATGTGGCTGATGCGGCTGGAAGCGATCGGCTACGTGATCATCGCGGCAATCGGATTGCTCGTGCTGGCGTTCCTGGTGGTGCTGGCGCCGCTGATCTTCGCGACCGCAGTGCGTTACGTGCCGCAACTCAGTCCGCTGTGGCCCATGTTCAACTTCCTCCGGCTCGCCACTGCCGCCACCGTGTTCGTCGCGGCCCTGTTCATCGTGCACAAATGGCTGCCGGCCGGCCGGCGCCAGCTGTCGCAGATCTGGCCCGGCATCATGGTGACGCTGGTGCTGTGGCTGCTCGCCGGTGAGTTGTTCGGCGACTACCTGTCCGGCTTCGCGTATACCTATGTCACCTACTACGCCGGCCTTGCCTCGGTGATGATGGCGCTGGTGTTCCTCTATCTCACCGCGTCGATCTTCATCTACGGCGCGGAGCTGAACACCGTGATCTGCAAGTGGCGAGAGGAGCGAACTCGGGTTCAGCCGGCGGAATGACTACTCCGCCGCGACCGCCGCGTCGGCGACGAACTGCGACAGGTACTTCTTCCGGTTCTTCACATTCAGCCGGTAGAGCGGCTCAAGCTCGGCTTCCGGGAATGAATGCGTCGAAGGCCGCTTGCGCAGCGTTTCCGCCCAAGCCTTTACCCGCGGGAATTTCTCGATCACGCCGAGCGGCTTGATGCGGTCAAGGAAATGATAGCGCTGCAGGAACGGCGCGTAGGCGGCGTCGACCAGCGAATATTTTGCGCCGTTGAAGAACGGTCCGGCGCCCTGCTTCTCCAGCGCGCCTTCGAGCCGCGCGAACGCCAGCGGGATTTGCGCGATGTCTTCCCTGTACTCGGCTTCGTCCTCGGAGTAAGCCGTCCCCGTCACCATTTCGGAGAAGGTCGGCAGATAGTCGGTCCACGCCCGGTTGACCGCGCGCAGCACCGGATCGTCCGGGTGCAGCCGCGGCTCGATGGTCTCGTCGAGGTATTCGTTGATCGCGTTCGACTCGAACAGCGACACCTTGCCGTCGATGCTCAGCACCGGCACCTTCTTGTGCGGCGAGATGGCGAGGAACCAGTCGGGACGATTATCCCGGTCGATATGGCGGAACTCGAACTCGATGTTCTTCTCGCGCAGCACGATCGCCGCGCGCTGCACCCACGGGCAGGTCTTGAAGCTGACCAGAAGATATTTTGGCATGATGTTCCTCGCCGGGGTTTGCTTGCCGCTTGTTCATGGAGAGAATATCGGGAAACAACGCGGCTGGCGAGCAGCCCTCTCCCCGTCACCCTGAGGTGCGAGCGAAGCGAACCTCGAAGGGTCGACGGCCCGAGTGTGGCAACAGCGGGGCCGTGCATCCTTCGAGGCTCGCCCTACGGGCGAGCACCTCAGGATGACGGGTAGAATTTGGCATCGCGGGGAGGAAAACATGACCACACTCGTTATCGGCTCCGGGCTGATCGGCTCGCAGGTCGCGCGGCTTCTGGTCGAGCGCGGCGAGACGCCGGTGCTGATGGACGTGGCGGCGCAGAAAGAGGCGATCGGCCAGATCGTCGACCTCACCAAGGTGACGCTGATCCCAGGCGACGTGCTGCGTCCGCTGTCGATCATCGACGCGATCAAGAGCCACAGCATTACGCGGATCGCGCACACCGCCGCCAACCCGCTGCTGACTCTGGGGGCACAGCGCGAGCCCTACTCCGCGATCAACCTCAACATCATGGGCACGGTGAACGTGCTCGAAGCCGCGCGTATCCTCGGGATCAAGCGCGTCGTGGTGTCGTCGTCGAGCGTGCTCAACCACTACCTCGCCGGCGGCGAGGACGGCGGCCACTACGGCAAGGAGGAATCGTTCCCGCGGCCGACCACGTTCTATTCGGCGACCAAGCAGGCGGTCGAAAGCCTCGGCCTCAACTACGCCAAGTGGTGCGGCATCGAATTCGCGGGGCTGCGCTACGGCGCGGCGTTCGGGCCGTGGAGCGGCTCGGGCGGCGGCGGGCCGTCGAACGTGATGCGCGAGGCGATCAGGAACGCGCTCGCCGGCAAGGAGGCGATCGTGCCGCCGGGCGCGATGGAGTGGGTCTATTCCAAGGACGCCGCGCGCGCGACCGTGATGGCGCTCGATGCGAAGGACTTGGGGAGCCGCATCTTCAACGTGACGATGGGCCGGCTCACCACGCCCGCCGAGATGGCGGCCGCGATCGAGGCCGAGGTGCCGGGCGCGACGGTGAAGTTCGAGGCACCGAAGGGAACGGCGATCTCGCTGGCGAACCGCTCCGACCATGCGGATCTGAGTCGGGCAAAGCGGTATCTCGGCTATGAGCCGCAGTTCAGATTGCAGGAGGCGGTGAAGGATATGGTGGGGTGGATGAGGAAGCGCGCGACTATGGGAGTGGTTGATGCCAAAGAGTAGGGGTCGCAAACGTGGCTTTCCAACTACCCCACTAGAGGCGCACAAGCGCGAGGGCAAACTTTTACGCACTCCAATGAATCTGCTGCAAGGTAGCAGGGCGTTTTCGTCATGGGCTAACGAA
>JBEVIJ010000131.1:0-13199 GCA_040510745.1 Xanthobacteraceae bacterium | reverse complement strand
TAGCCCTTGCCCTTGATGCAGATCAGCACGGCGGCCGAGGTGTGCGCGTGCGCTTTGGAATAGCGGCCGTTCTCATGCTGGCCGATCCACAGATAGAACGTGTTGCCGGTCATGAACGGCTCGACGCGGCGGAAGCCCGGCGAGCGGCGGTTGTCGAGCGGCAGGTCGCAGTTGACGATGTCGGGCACGAAATTGGTCCGCCGCATCGCGAGGCCGCGCACCGGATCGGGCTCGATGTCGTCCTTGTACTTGTAGAAGTCGTCGGCGCCGGAGAAGCGATCGCGGAACTGGTATGGGCAGTCGAAGATCGCGCCGACGTTGTTGATCAGGTTCATCAAATTCGGCGCGGTGGTGCCGGCGAGCAGCATCGCCGGCGCGGATGACGCGTTGACGATGCGGTGCCAGGCGTTGACCGGAATCGAGAACAGCGAACCCTTCTGCCACTCAAACACGTGACGCTTGCTGTCATTGTCGAGCCAGACCTCAGTGGTGCCGCGGCCCTCCACCACGAAATAGATTTCCTCGTAGATGTGCTTTTCCGGATTGAGCGCTCCAGCGCCCGGCACCTCGATCACATAGCAGCCCCATTTTCCTTCGGTGCCGTGCAGCTGAATGTAGCTGCCGCGCCCGCCTGTTCTTTTCCAAGGAGCCAACGGAAGATTCTGCACCTTGCTGACGCCGATGTCGCGGAACACCGGGATGCCTTCCGATTCCATGAAGTTGTCGTAGGGCGTCTTCGGCCGGCCAAACTTGCCGAAGCCGGCGCGCTGGCCGCCGGTCGGCTCATGCCAGTGCGTTTGGCCGGGCACGTCATGCATGTTCTTTCTCCTCGGCCGCGGTGCTGGCTGATGCGTCGGCAACCTCCGCAGCATACGCCTTGTCCATCTGCGAGGTGAGGCCGTGCTTGGCGAGTTCCTGCGCGAACTGCTTGCGCGTCTCCGGGTTCTCGTCGCGGTAATCGATCTGGTCACCACCCTGCCGCTTGCTGATCCAAGCCTTCGGCACGCCCTGTGCGTTGCGGATTGCGACGCCTTCATGCTTGAAGGCGAGATAGCGCGCCGGCGTGGTGCCGGTGTTGAAGTGCTGATGCAGCCACATGTTGGGCGGCACGATCATGGTGCCGACCTCCCACTTGTAGTGGCGCGGTTCGTCGCCCTCCGGCCACATCAGCGAATAGCCTTCGCCGGACAGGATGATGACATGCGCACCCGGTCCATGAGCGTGCGCCTTCTTATAGGTGCCGATCGGGAACTGGGAGATGTGGCTGTTGAGCGATGACTTCGCGAAATTGAAGCGGATGTGGCCGCCGCCGGCGCCGCGCTCCTTCGCCGTGATCAGCGGCAGGTTGACCGCGTCCGGCACGAAGTTGGTGGCGAGCAGGAAGCCTTTCCTTTCGTTCTTGGCGGAGAAATAATCCGGCTCGCCGTTGAAGCGGCCCTTGAAGCCGTAGCTGGTGCCGAAGATGAAATCCAAGTCCTCGTAGAGATTGATGACGATCGGCGCGTTGGTGACTGAAACGAAACGCGCCGGCTCGCGGCCCGAGCCGTTGAAGTGCTGGTGCCAGCAGTTGAGCGGAATGGCGAACAGCGCGCCGGCCTTCCACTCGAACGTCATGCGCTGTCCGGCGTCGTTCCACACCGTCGTGGAGCCGCGGCCGGACAGGATCATGATGGTCTCTTCGAACAATTGCCGCTGGGGGCTGAGCGTCTTGCCAGGCGGGATCTCGCAGACGTAGCAGTCGTTCGAGGTGCGTGACGCTTCGTGGTTCATGAACACGCCAGAGCCGCCGCGCCGCGCCCATGGTTTGAGCTCGACAGTGTGCAGGTTCGGCACGTAGGTCGACGAGATGATGTCGAGCCCTTCGCACTTCACCCAGCGGGTGTAGGGCGTCTCCTTCTCGGCCGCGAACTTCTTCGCGAACTCGTCAGACACCATAGCTTGGGACACGATGGCTTGCTGGGCCATGGCTCGTTCTCCGCGCTTACGGATGCGCTTTTACGCCCTAAAGCGCCGCCATCCAAGACGCGGTTGCGAGGTCAGTTTGCGCCGTGGCTGCCGAATGAGGACGGCGACGACGACCATGACGAAGAGGATGACGGCGATGGCGAGTCGGCGGTCGGCATTCTCAGCGACAGCCCGAAATACGACGAGTCTTTGCGCTGGATGTTTTCAAAGCCGGGCACGCGGCGGCCGTCCGACATGTCGTAGGTCTGCAATTGGGTCTTGCCTTCGTAACCCAGCGAGCCTTGCGGCAGCGAGAGCCGGCCCAGGTTCGGCTGCTCACGCGGAACCGGCCGATCGGCCGAACGCGTCTGGGCGGCGGTGGTGTCGTTGATGACCCGTTCGGTCGGCGCCGCGCGGCGCACGGGAGCGGGCTTTGCGGGAGCCGCAGCGGTTGCGCGCGACGCCGGCTTGGGCGCGGGCGGCGCGGCTTGCGGCGGCGGCGCGATGACCTGCCGGGTGGCGGGCGGCTGCTGTTGCGCGTTTTGTCCGATCGTTGTGGTGGCAGGCGGTGTCAACGGCCGCGGTCCGTTGCCGGGGGTGCCCACGCTGTTCGGGTCGAACATCAGGCGGCTGTTGGACACCGGGCCCTGCTGCGCCTGCACGGCAAGCGAACCTGCGGCGAGCGCTGACGCGACGGCGATGACGAGACGCGAACGCATTGCAAATCCTGCCGTAAAACCGGATCGGATCATCATGGGCGATCTTGGGCCGATCCGGTTAAGTTTGAACTAGCACCCTAGCAATCCAGCGGCCCATTGTCGCGCGAACCGGCCGCGAATGCGCCCATAATATCAGCATTGATGCGGGTTTTTGAAGGGCCGGCGCGGCGTGACAATGCGTTGCCCAACGTGCCAAAATCGCCGATGGGACGGCATAAAAAGAAGCGCGAGGAGACGGAAATGCGACTTCGGCGGGTGTTCTTCGCGGTTATTCCGGCCCTGTTCCTCGGTCCTGGCACTTCCTCCGCGCAGACCTACCCGTCGCGGACCATCACCGCGATCATCCCGTTCGCCGCCGGCAACGCCAACGACATCACCGCCCGCGTGGTGTTCGAGCAGCTTTCCAAGCAGCTCGGCCAGACCATCGTGATCGAAAGCCGGCCCGGCGCCGGCGGCACCATCGGGGTCGGCCAGGCGGCGCGCGCCGCGCCGGACGGCTACACCATCCTGTTCCACTCGGCGACGTTCAGCGCGTCCTATGTGACGCACAAGACGCTGCCCTACGACACGCTGACCGATTTCATCCCGGTCAGCGCGGTCGGCATCTCGCCGAGCGTGCTGGTCGCCGCGCCGTCGAAGGGCTTCAAGACCGCCGCCGACCTGATTGTGGCCGCCAAGGCGAAGCCGGGTGAGCTCAACTTCGCCTCGGCCGGGATCGGCGCCGCCTCGCATCTTGCCGCCGAGAAATTCCGCATCGCCGCCGGCATCAAGGCGCAGCACGTTCCCTTCAAGGGCCCTGTCGAGGCGCTGACCGAGGTGATGGCCGGGCGCATCGACTATTACTTCCTGCCGATTGCCCCTGCGCTCAACAACATCAAGAGCGGCACGGTGACGGCGCTGGCGGTGTCCTCCGACAAGCGCGCGCCGCAGCTTCCGGATGTTCCCACCACGGCCGAGATCGGGCTGCCGGCCGCCGCCTACGCGTTCTGGAACGGCGTGTTCGTGCCGGCAAAGACGCCACGCGACGTGGTCGACCGGCTCTACCAGGAAACCCAGAAGGCGATCGCAGATCCGGGCGTGAAGGAACGGCTGGCGAAGCTCGGCATCGAACCGCTGCCGATGTCGCAGCCGGAGTTCGAGCGCTACTTCAAGGCCGACGTGCTCGACACTGAAAAACTCGCCAAGGAAGCGGGAATCGAAAAGCAGTAGACGCCCGCGTGAACCCGAAAATCTTTTCGGCATCATGCGCAAACACGTAGAGCGTTCATGAAGCGGCAGGCGTTCGCGTTGCTGTCGTGTCTCGCGGTGCTCGCGAGCGGCGGCGCGTGGGCTGAGCCGGTCCAGAACTGGCCGAGCCGGCCGATCCGCGCGATCCTGCCGTTTGCGCCGGGCACCGGCGCCGACGTGGTGTCGCGGATGGTGTTCCATCAGCTCTCGATCCAACTCGGCCAGCAGATCGTGGTGGAGAATCGCGGCGGCGCCGGTGGCACGATCGGCTCGGCGGCGGTCGCCAAGGCCGACCCCGACGGCTACACCATCCTTGGCCAGTCCAGTTCGCACGCCATTGCGCCGGCGATCTACCCGAACATGACCTATGACGTGGCGCGCGACTTCGCGGCGGTCGCGTCCTACGGCATGATGCCGACAGCGCTGGTGATCGCGCCGTCGAAGGGCATCACGACGATCCAGCAGTTCGTCGTGGCCGCCAAGGCCAAACCGATGACCTTCGCTTCGGCCGGCGTCGGCTCGACCACGCATCTCACCGCCGAAAGGTTCCGCCTGAGCGCCGGCTTCGAGGCGATCCACGTGCCGTTCAAGGGCGGCGGCTTCCGCCCCGAGGTCGCGTCGGGACGTGTCGATTTCGCGTTCTCGCCCATCGCGGTGGCGGTTCCCGATATCCGCGACGGCCGGCTGCTGGCGCTCGCGGTGAGCGGCCGCGAACGCGTCTCGGCGCTGCCTGACGTGCCGACCACGATCGAGGCGGGATACCCCAACTCCGACTACATGCTCTGGTTCGGCATGCTGGTGCCTGCGCAGACACCGCGTTCGATCGTCGACCGGCTGCATGCGGAAACCATGAAGGCGCTGGAAACGCCGGCGCTGCGCGACAAGCTGGCCGGCTTCGACGTGGTGCCGATGCCGCTCAAGCCCACGGAGTTCGATGCTTTCATCAAGGAAGAGATCGCGACACAAGGCGCCCTGGCCAAGGCCGCCGGGCTTAAGCCAAACTGAGATAAATCGAGCGACAACGAAAAATCACTCAAGGGAGCGTGCAATGAAGCGACTGATCGTTACGGTGATTTCGTCCCTCTGTTTCGCTGTAAGCGGCGCGGCCGTCGCGCAGGACAAATACCCCTCGAAGCCGGTGAAGATCGTGGTGCCTTACGCGCCGGGCGGCGCGACCGACATCACGGCGCGCATCTTCGGCGAGCACATGAAGAACAGCCTGGGCCAGCCGTTCGTGGTCGAGAACAAGCCGGGCGCCTTCGGCATCCTCGGCATCGAGGAAATGGCGCGCTCGAAGCCGGACGGCTACACGCTGTTCATCGGCAACGTCTCGACCAATGCCATCACGCCGGTGCTGTTCCAGAAGAAGTTCAACGTCAATTTCGAGAAGGACGTGGTGTCGGTAACGCGGATGGCGATCTATCCGTCGTTCATCATCACGACGACGGCGGGCTTCGACGTGAAGAACGTCAAGGAGCTGCAGGATTTCGCCAAGAAGAATCCCGGCAAGGTCCGCTACACCAGCGCCGGCGTCGGCAGCTTCCCGCACTACGACATGGAGGTGTTCTCGCGGCGCATGGGAACGGACATGGTCCACATCCCCAACAAGACCGGCGCGGCCGGCATGATCAACGACCTGGTGGTCGGCGACGCGCACGTTGCGGTGCTCAATTCGGCGAGCTCGGCGGCGATGATCAAGGCCGGCAAGCTGCGGCCGATCGCGGTGATCGCCGAGCAGCGCCTGAAGGAGTATCCGGACGTGCCCACCTTGGCCGAGGCCGGCTACCCGAACGTCGGCACGCTGCATTGGCAAAGCATGTTCGCTCCGGCGCAGACGCCGAAGCCGGTGCTGGAGACGATATTCAAGGCCGTTCAGGACGCGGCCAAAGTCCCGGCGCTGCAGGAGGCGTTCGCCAAGCAGCTCGTGTCCGTCAAGCCGAGCGACTCGCTCACCGAGGCACAGAGCTGGCACAAGAACGAGCTCAGCTCCTGGCGCAAGACCACGTCCGAGGTGAAGATCGATCTGACGGATTAAGCGCTCGTGTCCCGGGCGCGGCGCAGCATCTTTTGATGATGCGCCGCAGACCCGGGACCGTTGCGAATTCGGAATCCGGGACACGAGAGGAGAGGCCAATGGGCAAGTTTGGTGTGATCATTACTTCGCTCGCCTGCCTTCTGCTCTGTGCTCCGGCGCAGGCTCAGGACAAATATCCGTCGAAGCCGGTTCGCGTCATGGTGCCGTTCGCCGCCGGCAGCGCGACCGACATCACCATCCGCATCGTCGGCGAGCAGATGCGGCAACAAACCGGCCACGGCTTCCTGATCGAGAACAAGCCAGGCGCCGGCGGCGCGCTGGCGATCGAGGAAATGGTCAAGGCGCCGCACGACGGCTATACGCTGCAGGTCGGCAATCCTGGCACCAACATGCTGGCGCCGGTCATCTACAAGAGCCGGTTCAAGTTCGACTACGAGAAGGAAGTCACCATGGTGACGCGGCTCGGCGAGATTCCGCTGATCCTCGCCGCCACCACGGTGGATTTCGCGCCGAAGACCTACGCCGAGTTTTTCGCCTACGCCAAGGCGAACCCCGGCAAGGTGCGCTACGCCAGCGTCGGCACCGGCAGCAACAACCACTACGACACCGAGGCCTTCGCGCAGTGGGCGGGCATCCAGCTCCATCATATCCCGAACAAGGGCGGCGGCGGCGCCATCACCAATGACGTGCTGCGCGGTGACGTCCATGTCGTTCTGGTCAATGCGGCGAGTTCCGCGGGCCTGGCGCAGTCCGGCAAGATCCGCGTGCTGGCGGTGATGGCCGACGAACGGCTGCCGGAATATCCCGACGCGCCGACGCTCAAGGAGCTCGGCTATGCAGCCGGCAAGGGTCTGTGGTCGGCGCTCTACGCCCCCGCCGCCACGCCACGCGACGTGCTGAACACACTGCACCGCCTGACCGTGCAGGCGCTCAACGCCGAGCCGGTGCAGACGACCTTCAAGAAGCAGATGATCAAGGCGGTACCCAACGTCTCGATCGCGGACGCACAGGCCTGGGACAAGCTCGAAACCGCGCATTGGAGAAAGCTCACCGAACAGGTGAAGATCGAATTGCCGCAGTGACGATCTATCTCGGCCTCATGGTGAGGAGCCGCGCAGCGGCGTCAAGAACCATGGGGCCGCCCCATCCTTCGAGACGCGCACTTCGTGCGCTCCTCAGGATGAGGGCGGAGTGAGCGATGAGGACTGTATGAACATCGAAGTCAAACCCGCCGCCACCGCCTACAAACTCCTGATCGAGAAAGACGTCGACGTGCCGATGCGCGACGGCGCGCGGCTCAAGGCCGACGTGTTCCGTCCCGACGACGGCGGCCAATTTCCGGACATCCTCAATCTCGGGCCGTACCAGAAGGACAAGCTCTGGGTGAAGCCGGCCAATCTCGAGGAGAAGGCCACGCCCAGCATGAACTGGGAGACCGTGACGCCGGAGTGGTGGGTGCCGAAAGGCTACGCCGCGGTGCGCGTCGACGGGCGCGGCAGCGGCAAGTCGCCGGGTCAGTGCGAGCCCTGGTCGCTCGCGGAGGCGATCGACTTCTACGACGCGATCGAATGGGCGGCGGCGCAGCCGTGGTGCAACGGCAACGTCGGGCTGTCCGGCATCTCGTATTTCGCGATCAACCAGTGGTTCGTCGCCAATCTGCAGCCGCCGTCGCTGAAGGCGATCATGCCGTGGGAGGGCTTCGCCGACATCTATCGCGACGCGCTGTTCCACGGCGGCATCCTCAGCGTGTTCATGACCAACTGGATCACCGCGCACACCATGCACCACGTGATGGGCCGCGCGGCGCAGACTGTGCCGGATGGCTGGAAGACCAACACGATGTGGCACTGGATGCACCACAACCTCGACAGCGGCATGCTGGCCGGCGCGCAGGCGCAGTGGGACAAGATCACCGTGCCGCTCTACAGCGTCGGCAACTGGACCGGCTTCGGGCTCCACCTGCGCGGCAATTCCGAGGCGTTCATGCATGCGGCCTCGAAGCACAAGAAGCTGCGCATGCACAACGGCTCGCACGTGCATGCGTTCTACACCGAGGACGGCAAGCGCGATCAGCTTCGCTGGTTCGACCACTGGCTCAAGGGCATCGACAACGGCATCATGGCCGAGCCGCCGGTCAAGCTCGCGATCCGCAAGGGCAAGGACCAGATCGAGTGGCGCGACGAGCATGAATGGCCGCTCAAGCGCACGCAGTGGACGAAATACTATTTCGACGTCGCCAAGGCGGCGGACGGCCAGGAGCCCCGCGTCGGCGCGCTGGTGAAGGACAAGCCGGCGAAAAGCTCCTCCTGCAGCTATCCGTCGTTCAATCTCGGCACCATGGGCTCGACGTCGGCCGCCTCGTCGCAGGTGACGGGCGGCGGCATCAAGCCGGGCATGGGTATCGCGCTGGAGACGCCGCCGCTGACCGAGGACGTCGAGGTGACCGGGCCGCTAATGGCGAGCTTCTACGTATCGTCGTCGAGCGAGGACGCCGACCTGTTCCTGACGCTCCGCAACTTCGACGCCGACGGCAATGAAATCCTGGAGACCGGACAACAGGGCACGCCGGTGCCGGTCGCGAAGGGCTGGCTGCGCGCCTCGCATCGCGAGCTCGACCCGGAGCTGTCGCTGCCGTACCGGCCGTACCACACGCACACGCGGCGGCAGTGGCTGGAGCCCCGCGAGATCGTGAAGGTCGACGTCGAGATCTGGCCGACCTCGATGGTGTTCAAGAAGGGCAACCGCATAAGGCTCGACGTGCAGCCGCGCGACGGCGCCGGAAGCCAGGGCTATCTGCACTACCACGCCGACTACAACACCGGCACCAACACGATCCACGCCGGCGGCGAGCACGAGGCGTATCTGCTGCTGCCGGTGATTCCGAAAGCACGATGAGCCTCCGGCACCTGCCACACGCTCCGCTGTCATCGTCCGCGAAAGCGGACGATCCAGTACTCCGCAGTGGGCTTTGGCTAGCAATGCCAGTGGTTACGGCATGCCCCGCTTTCGCGGGGCATGCCACCCGTTGTGACGTGCGGGCGTGCGCATGACTGCTCACGAAATGCCGGCGCCTCCCCCCCGCTTCCATTTCCTTCGCCGCGCCGACGTGCTCGCCGGCCTGCTGTTCATCGCCGTCGCCGTCATCGGGCTGTGGGCGTCGCGCGACTATCCGATCGGGACGACGACGCGGATGGGCACCGGCTACGTGCCGCGGCTGCTGTGCTGGATCCTGCTGGCGCTCGGCGCGCTGATCGTGGTGCAGGGCTTGCGCGCGGGCGGCTTCATCGAGCTCGGGCGGCCGATCTGGCGCGCCATGGTGTTCGTGCCGCTGTCGCTGCTGGTGTTCGCGTTCCTGATCGGGCCGTTCGGCGTGGTCGCGGCGACCGTTGCGCTGGTGCTGGTCGGCGCTCTGGCCGGGCGCGAAAGCCGGCCGCTGGAGGTGGTGGCGGCGGCCGTGCTCCTGGTGGTGCTGACGCTGACGATCTTCGTGTGGGGCGTCGGCCTGCCGATCCCCGTCTGGCCGGAGTGGTGATGGATTTTCTGGCGAACCTTGCGCTCGGCTTTGGCGTCGCGCTGACGCCCGCGAACCTCGGCTTTGCGCTGGTCGGCTGCCTGGTCGGCACGCTGGTCGGCGTGCTGCCCGGCATCGGACCGGTCGCGACGGTGGCTATGCTGCTGCCGCTGACGTTCCATCTCGAGCCGGTGTCCGGGCTGATCATGCTGGCCGGCATATTCTACGGCGCGCAGTACGGCGGCTCGACCACCGCCGTTCTGGTGAACATGCCGGGCGAGACGTCGTCGGTGGTGACCTGCATCGACGGCCACCAGATGGCGCGCAACGGCCGTGCCGGCGCGGCGCTGACCGTGGCGGCGCTCGGCTCGTTCTTCGCCGGCACGGTGGCAACCTTCATGATCGCGCTGTTCGCGCCGCCGCTCGCCAAGGTCGGCCAGTCGTTCGGCGCGCCGGAGTATTTCTCGCTGATGGTGGTCGGGCTGATCGCCGCCGTGGTGCTGGCGCACGGCTCGATCATCAAGGCGGTCGCGATGGTGCTGCTCGGCCTGCTGCTGGGGCTGGTCGGCACCGACGGGCAGACCGGCGGCCAGCGCTTCACCTTCGGCATCACGATCCTGTCCGACGGCATCGGCTTCGTGCCGCTGGCGATCGGGGTGTTCGGGCTTGGCGAGGTGATCGCCAACCTGGTGCATCCGCAGCAGCGGCGCGACCTGGTCAGCAGCAAGATTTCGAATCTCTGGCTCACCAAGGAGGAGTTCAAGCAGGCGTGGCCGGCGTCGGTGCGCGGCACGCTGGTCGGCTCGATCCTCGGCGTGCTGCCGGGCGGCGGCGCCACGCTCTCGGCGTTCGCCGGCTACGTGGTGGAGAAGAAGCTGGCGCGCGATCCGTCGCGGTTCGGCAAGGGCGCGATCGAGGGCGTCGCCGGTCCGGAATCCGCCAACAACGCCGGCGCGCAGGCGTCGTTCATCCCGATGCTGACGCTCGGCATTCCGGGCAACGCGGTGATGGCGCTGATGATCGGCGCGCTCACCATCCACGGCATCCAGCCCGGCCCGCAGGTGATGACCGAGCGGCCCGCGCTGTTCTGGGGCATGGTGGCGTCGATGTGGATCGGCAATCTCATGCTGGTCATCATCAACCTGCCGATGATCGGATTGTGGGTGCAACTGCTGAAGGTGCCGTACCGCCAGCTCTATCTCGCGATCCTGCTGTTCTCCGCGATCGGCGTGTACACCGTGAACAACAATTCGTTCGAGGTGATCCTCACCGCGCTGTTCGGCGTGCTGGGCTACGTCTTCATCCGCCTGGAGTGCGAGCCGGCGCCGCTGCTGCTCGGCTTCATCCTCGGCCCGCTGATGGAAGAGAACCTGCGCCGCGCCATGCGGATTTCCGGCGGCGACCCGATGATCTTCCTGAACCGGCCGATCAGCCTCGGCCTGCTGATCGCCGCGGCGCTGCTGCTGTTGGTGGTCGCGCTGCCGTTCATCCGCGGCAAGCGCGACGAGGTGTTCCAGGGGTGAGGTGTTGCGCCTGCGACTTGCGGTCGATACCAAAGGATCAAACGAACGCCGGCAATAGGGGGAACTCGCCATGCCAATCGCCAGCCTTGCGCGCCGTCATTTCATTTGCGCCGCTGTCGTGACCGCCGCAGGATTTGCCGCCGCTCCCGCCTTCGCGCAATCGACCTGGCCTGAGCGTCCCGTACGGCTCGTGGTGCCGGTCGGCGCGGGTGGCGCCGCCGACACGCTGGCGCGCAACCTGTCGAGCGGCTTCCAACAGATCGCCAACGGGCAGCCGCTGATCGTCGAGAACCGGCCGGGCGGCGGCGGCACCACTGCGGCGGCCGCGGTGACGCGTGAGAAGCCGGACGGCTACACGCTGTTCCTCGCCGAGGTCGGCGCCAACGCGGTGGCGCATGTGCTGCAGGCGAAGCTGCCCTACGATCCGCACACCGCCTTCACGCCGATCATCCACGCCGCCAACCTGCCGGTCGCCGTGGTGATGAAGCCGACGCTGCCCTACAAGAATCTCGCCGAGCTGATCGCCGACGCGAGGAAGCAACCGGGCAAGTTCAACTACGCCTCCGCCGGTATCGGCAACTGGACGCATCTGTTCATGGCTTACCTCAATGCGCAGGCCAAGATCGAGATGGTCAACGTGGTGTATCGCTCGGGCGCCGAGATGCTGACGTCCGTGGTGCGCGGTGATGCTGACGTCGCGCCGATCACCGTTTCGACTGCGATCGGTCAGATCAAGGAAGGCAAGGTGAAGGGGCTGGCCGGTTTCCCGGCGAAACAGATTCCGCAACTGCCGGATACGCCGCCCGCGGCGCAGGCGCTGCCCGGATTCCAGATCGAGCTGTGGCACGGCATCGTCGGTCCGGCCGGCATCGACCCGGCGCTGGTGGCGCGCATCAATGCGATCTTCAATCAGGTGCTGGAGACGCCCGCGGTGCGCAACGCCATCAACGTGTCGCAGGCGGCCGAAGCCGTGGGTGGCCCGGCGTCGCAGTTCGATGCGCTGATCAAGGCCGAGCTGAAGCGCTGGCCGGAGGTGGCGAAGGCCGCGGGCATGAAGCCGGAGTAGGGCAAAACCTAGCCCTCGTCTGGGGAGCGGCCCTGTTTCATGCGGGCATGAGCGCGCCTTCCTCTGGAACTTTGGCCCGCGCTTGAGCTGGCTCCAGGCACGACGGGCGGGACGCTCGGCATTGAGCCTTTGGGCACAATTCCAAGCAATCATGAGCCCCATGCGGAACTTTTTCCCGGACTATCAATTATCACAGATGTCCAATTGCAGCGGTTGTTCTTAGGGCGGGCAAAGTCGAGGATTCTAACGAGCCTGCTTTTCAACGGCGGGTAATTCTGGCTTCGGAAGCGTCCTCTGATAGACTGACATCGGAATTCTCGGGGATCATCCTCTTGTCCTTGTTAAATCTCCAAACACCGGTCCGGACGCCGCCGGTCGTCCAGAATGTGCTTGAGCTGGATCAAGCCCTCCTCGATGCCCTGCCGATCGGCGTTTACGCCTGCGATGTTGACGGCCAGATTATCCGGGTCAACCGGCGCGCTATCGAGCTTTGGGGCCACGCCCCTCGGCTTCGTGACCAGGCGCAACGTTTCTGCGGTTCCTTCCGTGTTGAAAGTCTGGAGGGGGACTTCATACCGCCCGACCAGACGCCAATGGCTCGTGCGGTGCTCGCCGGCGAGAGCTTCGAGAATGTAGAGGCGGTGGTCTGGAACCCGGACGGAAAGCGTTGGGTGGCTCGCGTCAATGTGGCTCCGCTCCGCGATGCCGACGGCGTCATGATCGGAGCTATCAACTGCTTCCAGGATGTCACGCACGAGCACGAGATGCGGGTCGCGCTCGAGCGGCAGCAGCGCACCTTCGATCTTGCCATGACTGCTTCCAAGATGGGCACTTGGCGCCGGAAAACGACGTCGACGCCGCGTTTGCGTCTTTCGCCAATCATCGGGTGGATGCGGTTTTTGTCAACAGAAGCTTTGCCCCCAGACGCTTGGTTCGGCTCATGCACAACATAGACGTGGCCGCTCTCATTTCGGCAGAGACACCACGTATCGCCATTGGGGACCGTATAAATCTCTATTTGCGGCATGGCTTACGATAAAATCTTTGCGGCTGACCTCAGAAGGCATGTGGGAATGGTCTTTTGCCCCACGTAGAAATTCGCAATTTAAACGCAACAGGGTTTCGGAGGTTCCGCCCAACGAGCCGATCCGGGCTTCATGCCGCGTGGTGCAGA
>JBEVIJ010000130.1:0-6629 GCA_040510745.1 Xanthobacteraceae bacterium | reverse complement strand
CGCGGCTCAACTCTGCCACATAGGCGGCCGCCGCCCCCCGGTCGCAAATCTCTGGTTTATCCGACATCGCATCCCTTGATCAGGCGCCGCCACCCCGAAACCTTGCAACCGCAGACATATCTACTGAGGGTCTGCTGAGGAGAATTAAGTCAAATACTCCCTCACAGGTTGTATATCGAATTTCCGTGATTTTAGGCGCTTTTCCGCCGCACACGAGCCTTAGCAATTTGACAGGCAAGCATATGTTACCCATGTTCCGCTCGATCAAAAGCGCCGATTCCATGACAAATTGGATCGGCCTTTCCCTCTAACCCATTGGTTATAATGAAAGTTGTCGTAGTCGAGTCGCCTGCCAAGGCGAAGACGATCAACAAGTATCTTGGCTCGGGCTACGAGGTCCTGGCCTCGTTCGGCCATGTCCGCGACCTCCCCGCCAAGGACGGTTCGGTCGATCCCGACAACGACTTCCACATGCTTTGGGAGGTCGACGACAAGTCGCAAAAGCGCCTCAACGACATCGCGCGGGCGGTCAAGGACGCCGACACGCTGATCCTCGCCACCGACCCGGATCGCGAAGGCGAGGCGATCTCCTGGCACGTCCTCGAAGTGCTCAAGCAGAAGAACGCGCTGAAAAAGCAGAAAGTCCAGCGCGTGGTGTTCAACGCCATCACCAAGCAATCGGTGGCCGAGGCGATGAAGCATCCGCGCCAGATCGACGGCGCGCTGGTGGACGCCTATCTGGCGCGCCGCGCGCTGGATTACCTCGTCGGCTTCACGCTCTCCCCGGTGCTGTGGCGCAAGCTGCCGGGCGCGCGCTCGGCCGGCCGCGTGCAGTCGGTCGCGCTGCGCCTCGTCAGCGACCGCGAGCTCGAAATCGAGAAGTTCGTCGCCAGGGAATACTGGTCGATCGTCGCGCAGCTGACGACACCGCGTAGCGAGAACTTCGAAGCACGCCTGGTCGGCGCCGACGGCGAGAAGATCCAGCGGCTCGATATCGGCTCGGGCGAGAAGGCCGAGGATTTCAAGCGCGCGCTGGAAAGCGCGGCATTCTCCGTCACCACTGTCGAGGCGAAGCCGGCCAAGCGTCACCCCTATGCGCCGTTCATGACCTCGACGCTGCAGCAGGAGGCGAGCCGCAAGCTTGGCCTTGCGCCCGCACACACGATGCGGATCGCGCAGCGGCTCTATGAAGGCATCGACATCGGCGGCGAGACCGTCGGCCTGATCACCTACATGCGAACCGATGGCGTCGACATCGCCGAGGAAGCGATCACCTCCGCGCGCCACGTTATCGAGGCGGACTATGGCCGCGAATACGTGCCGCCCTCGCCGCGCAAGTACCAGACCAAGGCGAAGAACGCCCAGGAGGCCCACGAGGCCATCCGCCCGACCGATCTCGCCCGCCGCCCCGCCGAAGTGAAGAAATACATCGAGCCGGACCAGGCCAAGCTCTACGAGCTGATCTGGAAGCGCACCATCGCCAGCCAGATGGAATCCGCCGAGCTCGAGCGCACCACGGTCGACATCGCTGCCGAGGCGGGCGGCCGCAACTTTGAGCTGCGGGCCAATGGCACGGTGGTCAAGTTCGACGGCTTCCTCACGCTCTACACCGAGGACCAGGACGACAAGGCCGATGACGAAGATGCAAACCGCCTCCCCGAGATGGCGAACGGCGACGCGCTGAAGAAGCGCGAGATCCAGGCCACGCAGCACTTCACCGAGCCGCCGCCGCGCTATTCCGAAGCCTCGCTGGTCAAGCGCATGGAGGAGCTCGGCATCGGCCGGCCCTCGACCTACGCCTCGATCCTGCAAGTGCTGAAAGACCGCGGCTACGTCCGCATCGACAAGAAGCGGCTGGTTCCCGAGGACAAAGGGCGCGTGCTGACCGCCTTCCTGGAGAACTTCTTCGCCCGCTACGTCGAATACGATTTCACCGCCTCGCTCGAAGAGCAGCTCGACAAGGTCTCCAACAACGAGATGCCCTGGCGCGATCTGCTGCGCGATTTCTGGACCGGATTCATCGGCGCCGTCACCGACATCAAGAAGCTTCGCATCACGCAAGTGATCGATGCGCTTGACGAAATGCTGTCGCCGCATCTGTTTCCGCCGAGCAAGGACGGCACCGATCCTCGCAAGTGCCCGAACTGCGCCGACGGCCGGATCGGGCTGAAGCTCGGCCGGTTCGGCGGCTTTGTCGGCTGCTCCAACTATCCAGAATGCAAGTTCACCCGCCAGCTCACCGTCGGCGCCGACGGCCAGGGTGGCGGCATGCGCAAGCTCGGCGAGGACCCCGATACCGGCCTCGAAATCACCGTGCGGGGCGGCCGGTTCGGCAGCTACCTCCAGCTCGGCGAGCCGACAAAGGACGCCGATGGCGAAACTGTGAAGCCAAAGCGCGCCAGCCTGCCCAAGGGTGTTTCGCAGGACGAAGTCACGCTCGAACAGGCCATCAAGCTGCTCTCGCTGCCACGCGAAATCGGCAAGAGTCCCGAAGACGGCGAGCCGATCATTGCCGGCATCGGCCGGTTCGGCTCGTACGTGAAGCACGGCAAGACCTACGCCAACCTCGACGCCGGCGAGGACGTCACCTCCGTCGGGCTCAACCGCGCGATCACGCTGATCGCCGAGAAGCGCGCCAATCCAGGCAAGGGCCGCCGGTTCGGTGCAGACCCCGGCAAGCTGCTCGGCGAGCATCCGCAAAAGGGCGGCCCGGTCACCGTCAAGAACGGCCGCTACGGGCCCTACGTGACCAACAACGGCGTCAACGCAACGCTGCAGGGGGACAAAACGCCGGAGACGATCACGTTCGACGAGGCGATCGTGCTGCTCGACGCTCGCGCCGAGCGCACCGGCGGCGGCTCGACGTCACGCCGCAAGCGTCCGGCGCGCAAGGAAGTGGCCACCAAGGCGGCCGCGCCGAAAGCACCCGCGAAGGCCAAGAAGCGTGCGGCCGGAGGTTCCAAGGCCAACACGACGCGCAAGCCGAAGGTCGAAGCCGCCGAGTGATTGGCTGGCAAAGCCACGGCCCAAACCCTAAATTATGAGCGAAGCGCGCTGTTGCGCGCTCGCAGGTACTTCATTGGCTAAACGATCCAGCAAGCCGCCGTCGCCCTTCCCTTCGAAGGATGAAATCCTCGCCTTCATCGGCAACCAGCCGGGCAAGGCCGGCGTGCGCGAGATTGCGCGCGCTTTCAATCTCAAGAACGACCGCCGGGCGCAGCTCAAGCAGGTGCTGCGCATGCTGTCCGGCGACGGGCGCGTCGCCAGTCAAGACGGCAAGCTGCATCATCCGGGCGCCCTGCCCTCGGTTACCCTCGCGGACATCACCGCGCGCGACACCGATGGCGAATTGATCGCAACGCCGACCGAATGGGACGAGGCGCTCGGGCCCCCGCCGAAAATCCGCATCCTGGCGCGCCGTGTAAAGCCGGGCGAAGCCGCCGGCGTCGGAGACCGCGCGCTGCTTCGCGTCGAGGAGATCGACGACGAGGACGTCCGCTACAGCGGCCGGGTCATCAAGGTGATCGACCACGCCAAGCAGCGCGTGCTCGGCATCTATCGTGCGCTGCCGGGCGGTGGCGGGCGGCTGGTGCCGGTCGACAAGAAGCAGCTCGGCAAGGAACTCTCCATCGCGCCGGGCCACTCCAAAGACGCGCAGGACGGCGACCTGATCGTGGTGAGCCTGCAGCGGCAGGGCCGCTTCGGCTTGGCATCGGCGCGCGTCGAGGAGAAGCTCGGCTCGCTCAAGAGCGAGCGCGCGGTCAGCATCATCGCCATCCACGCGCACGAAATCCCGCATGCTTTTCCGCAGGCCGTGATCGCGGAGGCGGAGGCCGCCAAGCCCGCAACGCCGGGCGCCGGCCGCGAGGACTGGAGCAAATTGCCGCTCGTCACCATCGACCCGGCCGACGCCAAGGACCACGACGACGCCGTCCACGCCGAGCCCGATCCGGACAAGAGCAATCCGGGCGGACATGTCATCACGGTCGCCATCGCCGACGTCGCGCACTACGTGCGGCCGGGCTCCGCCCTCGACCGCGAAGCGCTCAAGCGCGGCAACTCGGTCTATTTCCCGGACCGCGTGGTGCCGATGCTGCCGGAGCGCATCTCCAACGACCTATGCTCGCTGCGGCCCGGCGAGGACCGCGCCGCGCTCGCCGTGCGCATGATCGTCGGCGCCGACGGCCGCAAGCGCTCGCACACCTTCCACCGCGTGCTGATGAAATCGGCCGCGAAGCTGCATTACGTGCAGGCGCAGGATGCCGTCGACGGGCGCACCGACGACACGACAGGTCCCCTGCTCGGCCCGGTGCTCAAGCCGCTCTACGACGCCTACGAGGCGCTCAAGCGCGCCCGGCAGGCGCGCCATCCGCTCGATCTCGACTTGCCCGAGCGCAAGATCCTGCTCAAGCCGGAAGGCACGGTCGACCGCGTCATCACGCCGGAGCGGCTCGACGCTCACCGGCTGATCGAAGAGTTCATGATCCTGGCCAACGTCGCTGCCGCCGAGACCGCGGAGCGCGCCAAGTTGTCGCTGATCTACCGGGTGCACGACGAGCCGTCGCTGGAGAAGGTCGAAGCGCTGCGCACGTTCCTGCAGACGCTGCACATCTCGCTGCCGAAGGGCGGCGTGCTGCACGGCGAGCAGTTCAATCACATCCTCGCGAAGGTCAAAGGCGGCGACGTCGAGACTCTGGTCAACGAAATCGTACTGCGCACGCAGTCGCAGGCCGAGTACTCCGCCGAGAACTACGGCCACTTCGGGCTCAACCTGCGCCGCTACGCGCATTTCACCTCGCCGATCCGCCGCTACGCCGACCTCACCGTGCACCGCGCGCTGATCCGCGCGCAGAACCTCGGCCATGACGGCGCGCCGGCCAATCAGGACCGGGGCGCGCTGGGCGAGATCGCGGCACAGATTTCCGCAGCCGAGCGACGCGCCATGAAGGCCGAGCGCGAAACCAATGACCGGATGATCGCGTACCACCTCGCCGACCGGGTCGGCGCAACGTTCGAAGGCCGGATTTCGGGGGTGACGCGGGCAGGCCTGTTCGTCAAGCTCGACGGCACGGGCGCCGACGGCTTCGTTCCCGCGCGCACGATCGGCAACGAATATTTCCGCTACGAGGAGGCGATGCACGCGATGGTGGGAAGCCGCAGCGGCGAGAGCTACCGGCTTGGCAACCGGGTGACGGTCAAGCTGGTCGAGGCGGCGCCGGTGGCGGGCGCACTGCGCTTCGAACTGCTGTCGGAAGGCCGCCGTTCCGGCGACACGCCGCACCGCGACGCGCGGCTTCGCTCGGACCGGCAACAACGCTCATTCCGGAACAAGCCGCCGCATCGCGACGAGCGGCACAAGCGCGGCAGGCGCGGCCGATGACCGATCTGTCCGAGCGCTTTGCCCGTGAGGCGCCGAGCGGCCATCCCAATGTGGCGCCGCGCGACGCTGCAACGTTGATCCTGCTCGACCGCAGCGGCCCGGTACCCAAAGTTCTGATGGGCCGCCGCCACCAAGGTCACGTCTTCCTGCCCGGCCGGTTCGTGTTTCCCGGCGGTGCGGTCGACCCGCGCGACCGGCTGATGACGTTTGGCTCGCCGCTCGATCCGCGCGCCGAGGCCAAGCTGATGCGCAGCGTGAAACGGCCGAACACCGCCAAGGCCCGTGGGCTGGCGCTGACCGCGATCCGCGAGACGTTCGAAGAAACCGGCCTGCTGCTCGGCACGAAACGCGACACGCCACCCAAGGTTCCGGACGGCGAATGGTCCCCGTTCGCCGAACACTGCGTCCATCCCGACCTCGCCGGCATCCACTTCATCGCCCGCGCGATCACGCCGCCGCGCCGCGCGCGGCGCTACGATACCCGGTTCTTCACCGCCGACGCTTCCGCGATCGCGCACCGCATCGAAGGCGTGGTCGGCCCCGAAGCGGAATTGGTCGAACTGGTCTGGGTGGCGCTCGACGAAACCAAGCGCCTTGAGCTGATGGCGATCACCGAAATGGTGCTGGAAACGCTCCACGAACAGATCGCGGCCGGATTCAGCCACGACCTGCCGGTGCCGTTCTACCGGATGCTGCACGGCAAGCGCATCCGGGAGATGCTCTAACGCCCTGGATTTGCAGGGTCGTGGGCGGTCGCGCCAAACGCCGATTTTGTGATGCCGATCACAGCGGCGCGCCGGCGATCCGGCATAGTCACCTCACGATTTACCTCCTCCTGTTGAACTTTCCCCGCCCCGGCGAAACCCCGCCGGGGCTTTTCTTTGGGTCGTTGGGCTTTCCTTGACTTTCACCCGGCGCTGACTAGGTTGCCCCGCAACACGCTCAAAACCTGAGGTTTGCCATGGCCAAGGCCGTCACCACCAAGATCAAGCTGCTGTCCAGCGCCGACACCGGCTTCTATTACGTCACCAAGAAGAACTCGCGTACCATGACCGACAAGCTGGTCATGAAGAAGTACGACCCGATCGCGAAGAAGCACGTCGAATTCCGCGAGACCAAGATCAAGTAACCTTCCGCGCATCGCTGGAAAGCACGAAGGGCGCCCCTGCGGCGCCCTTTTGCATTTTACGTTTGTGGTTTGTCGCGCTCGGCTCAACGCCGGCTCACGGGTTTTCTTTTGAGGAAAAAA
>JBEVIJ010000129.1:0-4649 GCA_040510745.1 Xanthobacteraceae bacterium | reverse complement strand
GCCTTGGCCTGACCCATCGCCGCCGCCATTTCGCGCTCGTAGATTTCGTTGGGGCACGGGTACGGAATCCGCACCGTCACCGGCGCAAGCCCCGCCGCGTCGAGTTGTGCGGCCAGCAGCTCCTGGCGCAGGCCGTGAATGCTCACGCGGCCGAACGCATCGGTGATCGTGGTCAGCGCGCCGACAACATCGAACTCCCCGGCACGGCGTACTTCGTGCAGCGCCCAGGCGCTGTCCTTGCCGCTCGACCAGGCGATCAGTGCCTTGGGCCGGCTCATGCCTTGCCGCGGCTGCGGCGCGGCGGCTTTTCCGGAGCCTGCTTGGGCTCGACCGGAGCCTTCAGCACGCCGAGCTTGCGCAGGATCGCCTCGGCGGCCTTTTCGCCTGAATCCCACGCCCCGTTGACCGTGCCGTACTGCGTCTCATGCACCGCCTCACCTGCGAAGTAGATGCGGTCGCGGACCGGCTCCATCATGGTCCTGCGGGTCAGCGCGCCGCCCGGCCCTGCCGCCGCGAACGCGCCCAGCACGAACGGCGAGGTATTCCAGTTCGTCGTATGCGATCGCTTCACGGCCTTGCGAATGTCACCACCATAGAGGCCGGTCACCCAGCCGATCGCGAAATCGACCATTTCCTTGCTGCCCTTAGCCGACAGCTCGCGGCCGAACTTCCCCGCGACGCTGACCGTAGCAAGCGATGTGCCGCCGATGTTGGCGAGCAAGGCGCCGGTCTGCGTATTGGCCGACTTCTCGAACACCAAATCGTCGCGCTGCAAGCCGAGCGGATTGCCGCTGAACTCCAGCGCAACGTGATCGAAGCTGCCCATTTTGAGTCTGGCGAGCGCGTCGAGCTGCCGCTTGGGCAACTCCGGCGCAAAGACGATCTTGCCACCCGACAGCACGCCGGTCGAAGCCGTGACGATCACGAAGCGGCCGCGCAGCGTACCCTTCGCGGTGCGGACTTCGGCGCCGCCGCTGCTGCCCCGGGTGTCGATCTGCGTCACCGGCGTCGACAGTTGCACCGGAATGTTGGCGGCTTGACCCGCCAGCAGCGCGCCGAATCCTTGCCTACAGAATGCGTTGTTGTCGCGATCCGCCGCTCTCGCCAAGTCCATCGACGAAATCTCGTTGAGTTCGGCGGCGCAGTTGTAGGGACCGAGCACGAAATCCACGGTCGATTTCCACTCGCCGAGATCCTTCGGCAGCGCCTGCGCGCAATTCACGTCGACTTTGCCTCGCGCGGCGTCGCCGATCGCGCGATTGGCGCGCACGACGCTCGAAAGAAAATCCTCCAGCTCGCTCTCGCGTGCGTTGCGACGGCCGATCCGAACCCGCTGGCCCGGCGGAGCTGGATAGATTTCGAGATTCCCGCTGCGCGGCGCCTTGGTCACCGGATTGATGTCGGACGAATAGATCCAATGCGCACCCAGATCGAACGGCACGCCGAAGATCCTGGTGTCGGTGATGCAGCGCCCGCCGACGCGATCGGCGGCCTCGACCACAACATAGCGCCGGCCAGCGGCGGCCAACCGCCGCGCCGCTGCGATACCAGCCGCGCCCGCACCGACGATGATCGTCTCGGTTTCACCCGAAGCCGCCGGCGCGCCGAGCGCCGGCGCCGCCAGAACGGCGCCGGTGCCAGCCAGGAACGATCGGCGGCTGAATGATGTCATGGTTTGCGATTGGTTGCCTAGCTTCACGTCTTGCTCGGACTTTGCCCGAATGCATCGAAAGCCGCAAACATTGTGGCTAACGAACCGTTGCCGCGAAGCGGCCCGGATGAACCGATTTGCAAGAAGTCTCGACTAAATATGGCAGCATAAAAGCGACGTGCGCCCTCACGCACGCGAGACCGGGGGAATGCGTGTCATGAATCTGATGCTGACCGGAATCGGTCGTGCCATCTCGGACTATTTGCAGCGCGCGGAGGACGGCTACGAACCGTTCACGCCCAGCGATCCGGATGCGTTGCGCGCGGCGCTCAAGCCGGGCGACGTCTTGCTGGTCGAAGGCAACAATCGCATCTCAGGCGTCATCAAGTACCTCACTCAGTCCACTTGGTCGCATGCCGCGCTCTATGTCGGACCGATCGGCGAACGCACCGCCGAGGACGGCGAGCCGCTGGTTCTGGTCGAGGCCAACCTCGGCGAAGGCGTGGTCGGCGTGCCGCTGTCGAAATATTTCCGCTATCACACCCGCATCTGCCGCCCGATCGGACTGACGGCCGACGATTGCGCGCGGGTCTGCACCTACGCCGCCGAGCGGATCGGCTTCGACTACGACGTCAAGAACATCATCGATTTGATGCGCTACCTGATCCCGATGCCGGTGCCGCAACGCTGGCGACGCCGCATGCTGGAGCTCGGCTCCGGTCATCCGACCCGCATCATCTGCTCGGCGCTGATCGCGCAGGCGTTCGAGAACGTCCGCTATCCGATTCTGCCGAAGGTGACCCACGTTGAAAGCGAAGCCGCCCGGCGCGAGATCCTGGAAATCCGCCACTCATCGCTCTACGCGCCGCGTGACTTCGACATCTCGCCCTACTTCGCGCTGGTCAAGCCGGCGGTCGAGAACCGCTTCGACTACCGTGCCATGCTCTGGGCCGACCTGCCGGTGGTGGACGAAAACGACATCGCCACCGCGCAGGCTGAGCCGGCGGCCGCGATGACGCAGGCGGCATAGCCGTCGCCCTTGCCGCTTTAGCTCCCAATCACTACCTCTTCCGCGTTTGTGGGGAGGAGCGGATGTTCGAAGCTGCCTATAAGGCACTGGCCCAGATGACCTCACCGGAGTTCCGCCGGGTGCTGTTCAAGGCGCTCGGCCTTGCGCTGGTGATGATCGTGGTGTTCGGCATCGGCCTGCATCGCCTGTTCTCGTGGGCAGCGGCGAGCGGCACGACCTGGGCCGAGGCATCGACTGGCTTCGTGCCGCACACCGTCTGGAGCATTCTGCTGTGGATGTTGTCGATCGCCGCGGCGCTCGGCATCGTCACCGGCGCGGTGTTCCTGATGCCGGCGGTCACCGCCTTCACCGGCTCGTTCTTCGTTGACGAAATCGGCGCCGCGGTCGAGCGCACCTATTATCCCGCAGAGGTGCCTGGCAAGGAGCTGCCGCTCGGGCGCGCCATCTATGAGGGCACCAAGACCGCGCTGGTGTCGATCCTGGTCTATCTCTGTGCGGTCCCGTTTCTGCTGTTCGCCGGCCTGGGTCTGGTGATGATGTTCGTCGCCGCGGCTTATCTGCTCAGCCGCGAATACTTCCTGCTGGCCGCGATGCGCTTCCGCGCGCCTGACGAGGCGAAGGCGATGCGGCGCGCCCATCGCACCACGGTGTTCATGGCAGGGATGCTGATCGCGGTGTTCGTGATGATCCCGATCGTCAACCTCGCCACGCCGCTGTTTGCCATGGCGCTGATGGTGCACATGCACAAGCGGCTGTCGGGCGGGCGCGTCGAGCTGATCGAGCCAAAGCGGGCGTAGAAATCCACCGCTCGTCGCCGCGAAAGTGGGCACCCAGAGCCACAAAGCCAAATCGCATGGTTGGCACTGGATTCCCAGCATAGGCGAGCGAAGCGACGCCGTCTTCGACAGCTACGCGCGCGGCGGGCTCACGCCTTCGCCGGCGTCATCAGCGCAATCTTGCCCGGCCACTTGCATAGGTCGGCGATGATGCAGCTCTCGCACAGGGGCCGGCGCGCGAGGCAGATATAGCGCCCGTGCAGGATGAGCCAATGGTGCGCGTGCATCATGTAGCGCTCCGGGATCACCTCGAGCAGCTTGAGCTCCACCGCCAGCGGATCTTTGCCCGGCGCCAGGCCGGTGCGGTTGCCGATCCGGAAAATATGGGTGTCGACCGCCATGGTCGGCTGGCCGAACGCCATGTTGAGCACCACGTTGGCGGTCTTCCTGCCGACACCGGGCAGCGCCTGTAGCGCCTCACGGGTATTCGGCACCTCGCTGCCGTGCTCGGCAATCAGCTTCTCCGACAGCGCGACGACGTTCTTCGCCTTGTTGCGGTAAAGCCCGATGGTCTTGATGAGCTCACGGACCTTCGGTTCGCCAAGCTTGACCATCTTCTCAGGCGTGTCGGCGAGCTCGAACAGCGCGGGCGTCGCCTTGTTGACGCCGGCGTCGGTCGCCTGCGCCGACAGCACCACGGCAACCAGCAGCGTGAACGGATTGATGTGGACGAGCTCGCCCTGCGGCTCGGGCTTGGCCGCCTCGAAACGCCGGAACGCCTCCTCGATCTCCGGCTTTGTCCACTGCGGCATGCCGCCGTGAGAGGCTTTGGCGTCGGCCTTTTTCTGCGCCTTTCGCGGCTGGACCTTGGCGGCCTTGCCTTTCTTCGCGGCCTTGATGGCTTTGGTCGTTTTCCTGGCCATGTTTGACTTATACTGAGCGCCATGAGCACGGACAGCAACACAGTTTCCGAGCCCACGATATTTTCGGCGGTGATCACGCCGAACCGCTCGCTGGACCGTGTCGGCTTCATTGTGCTGATGAGCCTGGTGTCTTTCGTCAGCTTCGTCGGCGGCCTGGTGTTCTTCATCGCCGGCGCCTGGCCGGTGGTCGGCTTCCTCGGGCTCGACGTCGCGCTGCTCTACTGGGCGTTCAAGCTGAACTACGCCCGCGCCGCCGCGTACGAGGAGGT
>JBEVIJ010000128.1:0-13789 GCA_040510745.1 Xanthobacteraceae bacterium | reverse complement strand
GCGTGGCGCAATCTGTTCTGGGCGCTGTCCGACGCAATGGCTGGCAATCCCACCAAATGGGTCGGCGACACCGTGCTGCCGAACGCGCAGTCCGGCTCCGCCTATCGCGTGTTCGCCGGTGACACCTTCGCGCGCGTGCGCGAGATCGTGGAGAAGATCGTGGCCTCGTCGCTGATCTATCTGCCGTCGTCCTCCAAGACTTCAAGAATCCGGCGGTCGAGCCGCATCTCAGGAAGCTGGTCCGCGGCTCCTACGGCATGGACTACAAGGAGCGCATCAAGATCATGAAGCTCCTGTGGGACGCGGTCGGCACCGAGTTCGGCGGCCGCCACGAGCTCTACGAGCGCAATTACGCGGGCAACCACGAGGACATCCGCATTCACGCCATGCTGAACGCCAAGGGCTCCGGCGCCTACGATCGGATGATCGGCTTGGCCGAGCAGTGCATGGCCGACTACGACGAGGACGGCTGGGTCAACGACGCCTGGCTCAATCCGGGCGAGGGGAGCGGGCGTACTGGCAGCTCTGCACGTTGAGTGGGTTCCATCCCACCCGGTGACCCACTAGATTGCGGCTGGTGAGTTTGCTGCCCAATGAGATTGCTCACATGAGCTGGATGGACCAACACGACGACATGGCCGGCGCCTTTGCGGCGGTGGCGAAGCTGAAGACCGTCGAGGTCCAGCCGTTCCGCGACGCCATGTGCCGGCTTGGCGCCGCCGTGCATGTCGTGACCACCGACGGCCCGGCCGGCAAGAGCGGCTTCACCGCGACGGCAGTATGCTCGGTTTCGGATGCGCCCGCGACGCTGCTGATGTGCATCAACCGGGGCGCGTCCAGCATGCCGGTGCTGCGGGGCAACGGGGTGTTCTGCGTCAACACGTTGCGCGCCGGCGAGGAGATCATCGCCGACACGTTCGCGGGCCGCACCAAGGTCGCGCGCGAGCAGCGTTTCGACAATGCGCAGTGGATCGCGCTGTCGACCGGCTCGCCGGTGCTGAGCTCGGCCGTGGTGGCGTTCGACTGCCGCGTCACCGAGGTGAAATCGGTGGCCTCGCACGACGTTTACTTCGGCATCGTCGAGGCGATCCACTCCGGACCGCCCGGCGCCGCGCTGGTGTATCACGACCGCGCCTACAAGCAGGTGTGAGCCCGGGTTCCATCGCCATCGTTTCGCCGTCAAATCGTCACGCTGCGGTGGGGAACGGCCGCTGCGGGCCGCGCGTTTTCTCTACGGGGCACAATCGTTCGGAAGGAGATCACGATGGGTCAGCAGGACCAGAACAATCCGAAGCCCGGTCAGCAACAGGGCGGTCAGGATTGGGATCAGAAGAAGCCAGGCCAGCAGCAGCAAGGCGGGCAGAAGCCCGGCCAGCAGGGCGGCCAGAAGCCGAGCGAGCATAATCGCTAGCTGGCAGCAAGCGCTGGAAGACGAAGCCCCGCCTGGCGGCGGGGCTTCGCTTTTTCCACGCTATCAACCTGTCTGCTTGGCTGGTCCCGATTTCGCCGGCGCTTGCTCTGGCGTATCGTGAGGCATGGCGACCGTTACCGCACTTCCGCTCTTTCACCTTTACGGCGACCCGCCGGACGATCAGGCATTCGATTTCATCCACGTCGAAACCATCGCGTCGCGCTCCTTGGTGCACGACTGGCTTATTCGCGCGCACCGGCATCGCAACCTGTTCCAGATCCTCGTGATCGAGGCGGGCGGCGGCGAGATGACGTTCGAGGCGGCGACGTTGCCGTTCAACGCGCCCGCCGCGATCCTGGTGCCGCCGACCGTGGCGCACGGTTTCCGCTTCCGCCCGAGTCAGACCGACGGCTGGGTGGTGAGCTTCACCGAGGACGTCGCCGCCGCGCTGGGCGAGCGATCCGGGGAGGCGCGGAAAAGGTTGAAGGCTCTGGCCGCCGACCCGGTGCTGCCGCTCGACGGCGTGCCGGAGATGAACCGGCTTTCCGCACTGTGCGCCGATCTCAATCAGGAAAGCTTTCTCGCCCGAGAGGGTTTTCGCCTGGCCATGCGCGGCCTGCTCGCGCTGATCGCCATCGAGGTCGCCCGGCTCGCCGCCAGCCGCGCCCGCACCGGCGCGGTGACCCTGGCCGCGGCGGATTCGACCGTCGAAGCGCTGCGCCGTCTCGTCGACGAGCACTTCCGCAAGCAGCGCCTGATCAGTTTCTACGCGGAACAACTCGCTATGACGCCGGATCGCCTGAACGATCACGTCAAGCGCGTCAGCGGCGTCACCGCTGGGCATCTGATTCGGCAGCGGGTGCTGACCGAGGCCAAGCGGCAGCTTGTCTTCACCGGGCAGCCGATCAAGGAAATCTCGCACGACCTGGCGTTCGCCGACCCGTCGCACTTCGCGCGGTTCTTCCGCAAGCAGACCGGAATGACGCCGCAGGAATTTCGCGAGGGCAGGGGCGGGTAACTATTTCGGCCTTGCCTCGCGCAGCTTGGCGTCCGGCTGCTTCAGTTCGCCTTGCCGCATCAGCTTCACTGCTTCGACGAGCGAACGCGCCGCGTTTCGCGTCTCCTCCTGAACCGGGTCATCCTTGTCGAGCGCGTCATGGCTTGTCGCGTACGCCTCCATGTAGCCGATGTATCGGCCGATCTGCGACAGATGTCCGGCGCCGATCAGCCCCATGTCGGTGAGCCAGGCGGTCAGGGCGTCTTGGACGGTTTCGGCGCCGACGGAGTCGCCATGCACCACCACCGAGAATACGCGACCCGCCAGATGGCGAGGGTAGTGCCAACCCTTGAGTTCGATCTCCTTCGCGAGCGCCGCCTGTTTGCCTTGCGTCGACGTGGGATCGGGATTGCCGCCGTCCGCGCAGACCAGGCGATCGATCATCAGCTTGAGCACGCTCGGCGTCTGATACCAGTTCACCGGGCAGAGGATCATCACGCCGTGCGCCGCTGCCCACATCGGGTAGATGTCGTTCATCCAGTCCTGCATCTGGCCGAGCGAATGGTTCGGGTAACAGGAGCACGGCCAGTGGCAGAGCGGCATCGCGGTCGAAACGCAGGTCTTGCAAGGGTAGATATTGCGGCCGTATTCGGACGTCACCCGGCTCAGGTCGAGATATTCGATTTCGTGCCCGCTCTCACTGTCGAAAATCTTGCGGCGGTCGTTGCCAGCCGGAAAGTCTTGGACATTTCGCCCGGGCAGTTGTGCTCGCTGCGCGCCGCGCCGTTGATGAGGAGAATGCGCGACGGTGAAGCGGGATCTTTTTGCCGCTGCTCCGCTTCCGCGATCTTCCGGCTCGCTTCAATCCAGTCAACGGACAGATCGTAGTCCGGATCGGCGTAGCCTGGTCCGGCCTTCCGAGTATGCGGTGCTTTGCGGGAATTGTCGTAAGCGTCCCATGCCGCATCGGCGATGCGGTCGAGGGCGTCGGTGTGCAGCTCGAAGCCGGGGTCGGCAAAGCGCTCGCGGAATCGTCGCACAAATTGGTCGCGCGTCAATTGGACGTCCCGCATTCCCTTGCGGACTTCGGGCATGGCCACTTGCTCGGCTCCGACGAAGCGACAAGTCGCAACCGGTCAATCGGTTCACCCCGCGACGGAACAATTTTCCGTCAGGACAGCTTTCCGGCCTCTCTCAGCACCTGCTCGGCCAGCTTGAACGCATGGTTGCCGGCCGGCACGCCGCAATAGTTGGCCTGCTGCAGGATGATTTCCTTGATGTCGTCGGCGCTGAAGTTGCCTTCGATCGCGGCCGCGCGGACATGCATGACGAACTCTTCCCACCGGCCGATCGCCATCATGGTGCCGATGACGAGGATGCGCCTCGTCCGCTCTTCGAAATGCGGGCGGGTCCAGATCTCGCCCCAGGCGATGCGGTTGACGACCTCCTGCCAGTCCGCGTTGAACGAATTTTTCCCGGCCAGCGAGCGGTCGACCCAGGCGTCGCCGAGAACCTTGCGGCGCACCTTCATGCCGGCGGCGAAGCGTTCCTTCTCGTCCATCCCGGCTAGCCTCTGAGGAAGTTGAGGACGGCTTCGGTGTAGGCCTTGGGCTGCTCGACATTCGAGATGTGCGCCGCTTCCAGCGAGATGATCTTGGCGCCCTTGATCATCTTCTGGATGTCGGCGCCCCATTCCGGCAGCGTCGCCGGATCCTTGGCTCCGACGATCACCAGCGTGGGCGCCGTGATGCGCGGTGTCGAATGACGGAAATCCATGTCGCGCACGGCCTGAGAGCAGGCGACGAAGCCTTCCAGTTTGGTGCCGAGGAACATCGCCTTGATCCTGTCGGTGGCGGCGGCCGAACTGTCGCGGAACGGCTTGGTGAACCAGCGCTCCATCATGGTGTCGGCCAGCGCGCCCAGGCCCTTGTCCTGCACGAACTTGATGCGATCGTTCCAGGGCTGCTTGTCGGCGTAGTAGTAATTCGTGTTGGAGAGCACGAGCTTGTCCACGCGATCCGGCGCGTTGGCGCCGAGCCATTGCCCGACCATTCCGCCCATCGACAGGCCGCACCAGTTGAATGTCTTGAGGCCGAGGTGGTCGGCGATCGCCAGCACATCGCGGCCGAGCCGCTCCATCGTGTAGGGGCCCTTCGGCACGCCGGACTTGCCGTGGCCGCGGCGGTCGTAGCGCACCACGCGGAAATGCTGCGCCCAGGTTTTGACCTGCTCGTCCCACATGTGAAGGGTGGTGCCGAGCGAGTTGCAAAGGATCAGGACCGGTGCGTTGGCTGGGCCTTCCATCTCGAAATACAGCTCGCAACCGTCATCAGCCTTGATCGTGGGCATCGTTTCCTCGCGTGGTTGTGTCTTGCGGCAAGCCTAGCACCAATCGCACCGGCTTGGGCGCAGCGTCGCGCCGTGCGGCCCTGCGACAAGAGACGATCAGGCTGTCTTGTGCTGCGGCTCAGCAGGCTCGGGCTGCTCGTTCTCGTTCTCGGCGGCGCGCGCGAACACTTCCAGCAGCGCACCTGGTTCTTCGTCCGGCTGCTCGATGGACGGCGCGTCGGCGACCACGGCCGGACCGGCCCCGGGCGCGACGGCGGGCTCGGACGCCACAGCCTGCGCAGGCTCGGGCGTTGGAGCGGGCACAGGCTCCGGTGTCGATGCCGCCATCGGCTCGGCTGGCGCTGGCTCGACTAGCGTGGGCTCGGCGTCCGCCGGCTTGGCAACCGGAGGCGTCGCAGGGTTGGTCAGTTCCGAAATGGTCTGATCAATCAGCGCGGAGGCCGCGGCGACCGCTTGTCCCAGCGACCCGGCGGACTTTTCGGCTGCAACGCTCGGCGCCGGCCTCGCGACGAGAGCCTCGGCAGCGGGCACCGGGGCCTTGATGAACGAGGTTGCGCCGGAGATCGCCGAGAGATCGTCCGCCCGCGCGGTCGGCATTTTGGGATCGGTCAGATGCGCGACGCTGCTGCTGCGCCGGACTGCGCGGCCCTGCGCCGACGCAACCAGCCTGTCGATGAAGGTCTGTGCCGAGCCCTGATAGTGGTTCGGCATGAAGAGCCGCGCGAGCTCGCTGGCGTCGAGGTGCGCTTTGACCTTGTCGCTCTCCGCCACCACATCCTTGAATGCGCGCTTGTCCGTCGCCGCCTGACGGACCAGTTCGGCGACCAAATGATGCGCTTCGGCGCGGCCCAGCTTTTCGGCCAGTGCGAACGACACGTGCTCGGACATCACCAAGCCGCCGCTCGCTTCGAGGTTTGCCTTCATGCGCTCGACGTCGACCGTCAAGCCTTCGGCGATGTCGACCACGGCGCGCAGCGTCCCCGATACAACCAGCGACAAAGCGGGGAAGGTGACCCATTCCACCTGCCAGCCGCCAACCGCGCGCTCGTGCTCCTGGAATTGTGCGTTGAGGATCGTCGCCGCGAGATTGGGGGCGATCATCGCGGCCGACAGCGCGGTCGCGGCGCCGACCGGATTGCGCTTGTGCGGCAGCGTCGAGGAACCACCGCGCCCCGGCGCGGACGGTTCGAACGCTTCGCCGACTTCGGTTTGCATGAGCAGCGCCACGTCGCGCGCGATCTTGCCGCAGGTGCCGGCGAGGATCGCGAGTGCTGCGGCGATCTCCGCGAAACGATCGCGGTGGGTGTGCCAAGGCGCGTCGGGCATGGCGAGATCGAGCTGCGCGGCCAGCCGCTCGGAGACGTCGAGGCCTTTTTCCTGGAGCGCGGCCAGCGTGCCGGCGGCGCCGCCGAATTGCAGCACCAGGGCTTCCTTGCGCAGCCGCCGCAGCCGGTCGCGCGAGCGCGCCAGCGCCGCGGCGTAGCCCGCGAGCTTGAGGCCGAACGGAATCGGCAGCGCCTGCTGGAGCAAGGTGCGCGCCATGGTCATGTTGCGGCGATGGCGGCCGGCGAGTGTCGTGAACGCCTTGGTGGCGCGGTCGAGATCCTTGAACAGCGCGTCGATCGCAGCGCGCAGCTCGAGCACCATCGCAGTGTCGACGACGTCCTGGCTGGTCGCGCCCCAATGAACGTATCCGGCGGCCTTCTTGCTGCGCTTGCCGACTTCGGCGGTCAGCGCGTTGACCAACGGAATGGCGAAGTTGCCCGCGACGATGGTGCCCTCGGCCAGTGTGGCGAGATCGTAGTGCCGCGCCTCGCAGGCTTCGGCGATGGTGCCGGCATGGCCCGCGGGCACAATGCCGACGGCGGCTTCGGCGCGCGCGAGCGCGGCCTCGAAGTCGAGCATGCGCTGCACGCGCGCACGGTCGTCGAGCACGGCGCGCATCTCGTCGGTCGAGTACAGCGGCGCCAGAAGCGACGAAGGGAACAAGGGATCGGTCATAGCCGGGCACACGTTTATTCCCCCGGGCGTCCTGCGCCAACCCCCAATTGTACGTCGAAAGGGCGGCGTTTTGGCCGCTCTTTGCGAAACGAGCAAAAGCGCCTACTTTGCCGTTAACCAAGTTCCCAGCGGGCCGGATTGCGGGCGCGCAGGGAGGGTCAAAAAAGAGGGTTTGTGGCGATGGCGATGGTGATGACGGGCGAGCAGCAGCTTGCGGCGCCGCGGCAAAAGGTTTGGGCCATGCTCAACGATCCCGCTGTGCTCAAGGCCTGCATCCCGGGCTGTGAGACCTTGGACGTGATCGGCGAGAACGAATTCCAGGCCGTCGCCACCAACAAGATCGGCCCGGTCAAGGCCCGCTTCAAAGGCAAGGTCCGCCTCACCGACCTCGACCCGCCCAACGGCTACAAGATCTCCGGCGAGGGCGACGGCGGGGTCGCCGGCTTCGCCAAGGGCGGCGCGTCTGTGAACCTCACCGACAAGGACGGCGGCACGCTGCTGACCTACAACGTCGAGGCGCAGATCGGCGGCAAGCTTGCCCAGCTTGGCCAGCGGCTGGTCAACGGCGCGGCCAAGAAGATGGCCGATGACTTCTTCGTGCGCTTTGCCGCGGCCGTGAAGGGCTGATCTGCGGTTCCCGCCCTTGACCCGCGATGCCGCCGCGTCGCAAGCTGCACTTGTTCCAAAGGCGGAATTGAGCGAAAAACATCAAGTTTCGCGCCGTTTTATTTCCCCGGTATGAGTTCACGGGGTCAAAACGGGCCGTTAGACCCGGATTGGTTGAGGAGGAAGTATCTATGCCGACCGTATCGATGACGGTGAATGGAAAAGCCGTCAGCGTGGACGTCGATGTCCGCACCCTCCTGGTCCAGTATCTGCGCGAAAGTCTTCGCCTCACCGGCACCCACGTCGGCTGCGACACCTCGCAGTGCGGCGCCTGTGTCATTCATCTCGACGGCAAGGCGGTGAAATCCTGCACCACGCTCGCGGTCCAGTGCCAGGGCGCCAACGTCCTGACCATCGAAGGCCTCGCCGCGCCGGATGGTCCGCTGCATCCGATGCAGGAAGCCTTCCGTGAGAACCACGGCCTGCAGTGCGGCTTCTGCACGCCCGGCATGGTCATGGCGGCGGTCGACATGGTCAACCGCAAGGGCAATGAGCTGGACGAGCACACCATCCGCCAGGAGCTCGACGGCAATCTCTGCCGCTGCACCGGCTACCACAACATCGTCAAATCGATCGCGGCCGGCGCGAAAGCCATGAAGGGCAAGGCCGCCTAGTTTTCATCGGCGCGCAGCTCGGGCAGCAGTCCCTGAGCGCGGCCGGATCGCAACAGGAGACGTCGATGTACGCATTCAAGTATCACCGCCCCACCACCGTCCGTCAGGCGGCCAATCTGCTCGCCAAGTTTCCGGAGGCGAAGGTGCTGGCCGGCGGCCACTCGCTCATCCCGGTGATGAAGCTGCGGCTGGCGAGCCCGTCCGACATCGTCGACATCAACGGCGTCGAGGGCCTTTCGAGCATCGAAGTCAAAGGCCGCTCGGTTGTGATCGGCGCCATGGCCCGGCACGCCGAAGTGGCGAACGCGCAGGTGCTGCAGGACGTGCTGCCGGCGCTCGCCGGCGTGCCCGGTTCGATCGGCGATCCGCACGTGCGCCATCGCGGCACGATCGGCGGCTCGGTCGCCAACAACGATCCGAACGCCGACTATCCAGCGGCCTGCCTCGGCCTCGGCGCCACCATCATCACCAACAAGCGTCGCATCGCCGCGGACGATTTCTTCACCGGCATGTTCTCGACCGCGCTGGAGCCCGACGAGATCATCACCCGGATCAGCTTCCCGCTCGCCAAGAAGGCGGCGTACCAGAAATTCAAGCACCCGGCCTCGGGCTTCGCTCTGGTCGGCGTGTTCGTGTCGAAGCGCGGCGCGGACATCCGCGTCGCGGTGACGGGCGCCGACTCGAACGGCGTGTTCCGCGTCAAGTCGTTCGAGGAGGCGCTCAAAAAGCGCTTCTCGCCGAAGTCGATTGAAGGCCTGACCGTGCCGGCCGACGGCATGAACTCCGACATTCACGCCAGCGCCGAGTATCGCGCGCATCTGATCGGCGTGCTGGCCCGCCGCGCGCTCGCCGCGGCGTAGGACAAGGCCGCGCGGCATGTTCGGCTGTCACATCCGCGAAGGCGGATGGGTCCAGTAGGATGCCCGCTTTCGCGGGCATGACAGTTCCAGTGAACCGGACGGGCCACGACAAGCCGGGCTATGGCGGGCTATAGAAGCGCGGTATGGCACAGAAAACGTCTCAAATCCCGGCCTCGATCGACGCCACCCTCGACCTGCTCGCGAGCGCGGATTATCTCGCCGATCGTTCGCTCGCCACGGTGCTATTCCTGGCCCTCAAGATGGGCCGGCCGATCTTTCTCGAAGGCGAGGCGGGTGTCGGGAAGACCGAGATCAGCAAGGTGCTGGCGTCGACGCTCGGCCGCCGCCTGATCCGCCTGCAGTGCTACGAGGGCCTCGACGTCGGCTCGGCGGTCTATGAGTGGAACTACGCCGCGCAGATGATCGCGATCCGCGCGGCCGAGGCGCAAGGTGGGGCTGACCGCCAGCGCATCGAACAGGACGTGTTTGCCGAGCGCTTTCTGATCAAGCGGCCGCTGCTGCAGGCGCTGGAGCCCGATCCGGCCGGGGCGCCGGTGCTGCTGATCGACGAGCTCGATCGCAGCGACGAAGCGTTCGAGGCGTTCCTGCTCGAAGTGCTGGCGGATTTCCAGGTCACCATCCCGGAGCTGGGCACGATCAAGGCCGAGCACCCGCCCATTGTCGTCATCACGTCCAACCGCACCCGCGAGATCCACGACGCGCTCAAGCGCCGCTGTCTCTATCATTGGGTCGGCTACCCGAACGCCGCGCGCGAGATGGAGATCGTTCGCGCCAAGGTGCCTGGCATCAGCAGAAAGCTGTCGGAGCAGGTGGTCGGCTTCGTGCAGGCGCTGCGCAAGCAGGACTTGTTCAAGTCGCCGGGCGTCGCCGAGACGCTCGATTGGGCGACCGCTTTGAGCGAGCTCGATGCGGTGGCGCTCGATCCGGCGACGGTGTCGGACACCCTCGGCGTGCTGCTGAAGTACCAGGACGATATCGCCAAGCTCGAGGGCGGCAAGGTCAAGGAATTGCTCGACCAGGTGCAGGCGGAGTTGAGAGCCGCGGAGTGATGATGTCGTTCAACTTGTCCCGCCAATGGTGGTGCGCTCCCTCCCTGCCTTGAGGGGGAGGGTTGGGGTGGGGGCGCCGCGAAACGCTTTGCTGATAGTTGGACATCGCAAGCGAACCAAAAGCCCGCTCCAACCGGCTTTGCCGGGTCGACCTCTCCTGCAAGCGGGGAGGTAAGAACGTCGCTCCCCATCTGCGTCGATACCGCTGAGTCCTGATCTGCTACGTTCTGAACCAACCGGCCTGGTTCTGAGGCTCTGGGAGATTGCTGCATGACGCGGCGCCAGTTCATCACGCTTCTCGGCGGCGCAGCGACGTGGCCGGTAATCGCGCGGGCGCAGCAACCGAGAATGCCGGTGGTCGGATTCCTTAATGCTGGCTCACCAGACGGATACGCAGTGTACGTGACCGGGTTCCTCCAAGGATCAATGAAAGCGGTTACGTCGAAGGTAAAAACGTCACAGTGGAATACCAGTGGGCTAGGGGTCAGTACGATCGCCTCCCAGTCATGGCCGCCGATCTTGTACGTCGCAAGGTGGCCGTGATCGCCGCGAATACCCCAGTGGCACCGGTCGCCAAGGCGGCAACCACGGAGATTCCGATTGTCTTTGTCAGTACCGGCGATCCAGTCATGGCCGGCATCGTCACCAGCTTTAATCGACCGGGGGGCAATGTCACGGGCGTGGGCCTGCTCGGGGCGGAGTTGGAGACCAAGCGTCTGGAGCTTCTGCACCAATTTATTCCTGGAATCGCGCCGATCAGTGTGCTGGTCAATCCGGGCAACCCGGCCGCCAATCTCCAGCTGCGCGAGTTGCAAAGCGCGGCAGGGGTGATCAAACGACCAATAAATATTGTGCGCGCCAGTACGACACTTGAGAACGAAACGAGCTTCACGGTAGCCGTTCAACAAGGGGCGGGCGCGCTTCTTGTCGTCCAAGACCCTTTCTACAATAGCCGACGCGAGCAGCTCGTGACATTGGCAGCCCGCCATGGACTGCCCGTAATGTATCCGTTACGCGAATTTGCCGAAGCCGGCGGTCTCGTGAGTTACGGACACAACCTGGTGGACGGGTATCGTGAAATGGGTGTTTACGCCGGGCGCGTTCTGAAGGGTGAGAAGCCTGCCGATCTTCCAGTGGTGCAGCCCACCAAGTTCGAGTTCGTCATCAATGTAAAGACCGCCAAGACGCTCGGACTGACCGTGCCGCCACACTTGCTCGCCATCGTCGACGCGGTGATCGAATGAGTTGGCCAATGGCCGCTATCAGCAGATGTGCTGCTCAAGTACCAGGCCGACATTGCCAAGCTCGAAGGCGGCAAGGTCAAGGAACTGCTCGACCAGGTGAAGGCGGAGTTGAGAGCGGCGGAATAATGCTTATGCCATCACTCTCGCGACGCACTCGGTCGACTCCCTCCCCCGCTTGCGGGGGAGGGTTGGGGCGGAGGCACATCATTGCGGTCGCTGAAGATTGCACATGACGGATGAACGCAAAGCCCCCTCCCGACCCGGTTTTGCCGGGTCGACCTCCCCCGCAAGCGGGGAAGGTGAATCCCCGAGTGGCGGTGGTGCGGCCTCAACAATTGGCCGAGTATCGCAAGCCGAAGGCAAGCTCGCCGAGAACATCGTCTATTTCGCGCGCGCGCTACGCGCCGCCGGCATTCCGGTCGGGCCCGGCTCGGTGCTGGACGCGCTCACCGCGGTGCGCGCCGCCGGCGTCGGCACCCGCGAAGACTTCTACTGGACGCTGCACGCGGTGTTCGTGAAGCGTCACGACCATTCGGTCCTGTTCGACCAGGCGTTCAAGATCTTCTTCCGCAAGCGCGGCTATCTCGAGCAGTTGATGGCGATGATGGCGCCGGAAATGTCCGGCACTCCCGTCGCGGAACAGCCGGCGGCGTCGCAGCGTGTGCTGGACGCCCTGTTCTCCGGCGCCGAGAAGCAGGAGCGGGAGAAGGATGAGTTCGAGGTCGACGCCCGTTTCACCGTGTCGGATCGCGAGGTGCTGGAGAAGAAGGACTTCGCGCAGATGACCGCTGCGGAGATTGCGTCCGCCAGGGATGCGATCAAGCACCTGGTGCTGGGATTCGACGAGGTGAAGACGCGGCGGCTGGCGCCCGATCCACGCGGCCATCGCATCGACATGCGCCGCACGCTTCGCTCAAGCCTCAAGGCCGGCGGCGCGGTGATCGACCTCAAGTACCGCGGCCGCAAGACGCGGGTGCCACCGATCGTGGCGCTGCTCGACGTTTCGGGATCGATGAGCCAGTACACCCGGCTGTTCCTGCATTTTCTGCACGCCATCACGGACGAGCGAAAGCGCGTCTCGACCTTCCTGTTCGGCACGCGGCTGACCAACGTCACCCGCGCGCTCAAGGAGAAGGACCCGGACGAGGCGCTGGCGGCCTGTTCGGCATCGGTGCTCGACTGGTCGGGCGGCACGCGGATCGCCACCTCGCTCGCCCATTTCAACAAGCTGTGGGCGCGCCGGGTCCTGACGCAGGGAGCCGTGGTGCTACTGTTCACCGATGGGCTGGAGCGCGATCCTGACGCGCGGCTTGGCTTCGAGATCGACCGGTTGCACCGCTCGTGCCGGCGGCTCATCTGGCTCAACCCGTTGCTGCGCTTCGAAGGCTTCGAGGCCAAGGCCCGCGGCATCAAGGTCATGCTGCCGCATGTTGACGAACTGCGGCCGATACACAATCTGGAGTCCATGGGTGAACTCTGCCGCGCCCTGTCGGAGCATGGCAGGCATGTTGATCCCAGGACATGGCTGGCTAGGGTGGCGTAATATCCAGCCGTATATAACGGCGCGCGGACCGCTTTTACGGCCGCAAAGCGTCAAGGAGACCTGAAAATGCTGGCTCGCGACGAGGACATCCTCAAAGCCGCCGAGGACTGGAAGAAGGCAGGGCGGGGCGTGGCGCTGGCCACGGTGGTCCAGACCTGGGGGTCGGCACCCCGGCCGGTCGGCTCCAATCTGGTGATCGACGACCAGGGCAATTTCCTGGGCTCGGTGTCGGGCGGTTGCGTCGAAGGCGCGGTGGTCACCGAGGCCATCGACGTGATCGAGAGCGGCAAGCCGAAGACATTGGAGTTCGGCGTCGCCGATGAAGCCGCCTGGAAAGTTGGGCTGTCATGCGGCGGCACCATCCGAGTGTTTGTCGAGAAGGTTGAGTAATGCGGCTCGATATTCTGAAAGCCCTGAACGAGGAGCGCGCCGCCCGGCGCGCGGCCATCGTCGTCACCAATCAGGACAGCGGAGCGCAGCGTCTTGTGACGGCGAAGGACGTCGCCGGCGACCCGCTCAAGGGCGTCTTGGAAAAGCATCTGAGGACCGCCAAGAGCGGCATCGAGGAAACCCCGGAAGGCAAGGTGTTCCTCACCGTTCACGTGCCTTCGCCGAAACTCGTCATCACCGGCGCGGTCCACATCAGCCAGACGTTGGCGCCGATGGGGCAGCTCTTGGGATATGACGTGACGATCGTCGACCCGCGCACCGCATTTGCGAGTGTGGAGCGCTTTCCCGACGTGAAGGTTCTCGCCGAATGGCCGGACGTCGCGTTGCCGCCAATCGGCATCGACCACTACACGGCCTTCGTCGCGCTGACTCACGACCCGAAGATCGACGATCCCGGTCTCACCCTCGCGCTGAAAAGCGATTGCTTCTACGTCGGCGCGCTTGGCTCGCGTAAGACGCATGCGCGGCGCGTCACGCGTCTTAAAGAGGAGCGGGGCTTTTCCGACAACGAGATCGGCCGCATCCATTCGACGATCGGGCTCGATATCGGCGCAATTTCACCAGCCGAAATCGCTGTCGCAATC
>JBEVIJ010000127.1:0-5955 GCA_040510745.1 Xanthobacteraceae bacterium | reverse complement strand
TTTCGATCTTGCTACCGGCGAAGCCAACCTTGTCGAACGGCGCGGGCGCCTTGCCAGAGTTGAGCGCCTCGATCAGGATTTCGGCACCGTTGCGGCCGGGAACGCCGAACGGGCTCGCGGCCGGGCCGCTGAGAAACGAGACGACGCCGAGCTTGATCGGCGCGGGCGCGGCGGCCTGCTGAGCGGACGCAGCTACGACCGAACCGGCGGTCAGGCCGGCAGCCAACGCGAGTGACCATTTGAGACGCTTCATCGATCCTCCCCTGCCCGAAGCCGGGCTTCTCAAAAGTTGTGGCCCTAAGCAAACGCGATAAAGGCACTCAATTCAACCGGTTTTCCGACGCCAAAGCGATGATAAGATAGACGAAATGCGCGTCGGGATGACGCGGACCAGCCGAGGAGCCGCCATGGCCGTTGCTTCCGTAAAACAACACGCGCCTGCCGTCCCACAAACCGGGCTCGAGGCCCGGCTGGCGATCCGAAGCGGCGAATGGACCGGTCCAACATCGGGCATCGCGCCGGGCTTCGTGCAGGGCAATCTCGCCATTCTGCCCGCGTCGCTGGTCACCGACTTCATGCGGTTCTGCCAACTCAATCCGAAGCCCTGCCCGGTGCTCGCGGTTGGTTCGCCGGGCGACCCTCATCTGCCCTCACTGGCCGAGGACCTCGACATCCGCACCGACGTGGTGCGCTACCGTGTGTTCCGCAACGGCGAGCTGGTCGACGAGCCGGCCGACATCAAGAAGCACTGGCGCGACGACCTGGTCATCTTTGCGCTGGGCTGCTCGTTCTCATTCGAAGACGCGCTGACGGAGGACGGCATCGAGTTGCGCCATGTCACCGAGAATTGCGCAGTCTCGATGTACCGCACCAACATCCCGACCACCGCGGCAGGTCCCTTCCACGGGCCGCTGGTGGTGTCGATGCGGCCAATGAAGGCGGCCGATGCGATCCGCGCCATCCAGATCACGACGCGCTTCCCCGCCGTGCACGGCGCGCCCGTCCACATCGGCAAGCCGGAGCTGATCGGCATCAAGGATCTGGCGAAGCCCGACTACGGCAACGCCGTGACGGTGAAGAGCGACGAGATCCCGGTGTTCTGGGCTTGCGGCGTGACGCCGCAATCGGTCGTCGCGACGGTAAAGCCGGAGTTCTGCATCACGCATTATCCGGGAACCATGCTGGTCACCGACCGCAGGAATTCCGAATTCGCGATTATGTGACGGCTACTCGCGCGGCGCGAGCGCCGTCGCTTCCTGCGGGAAATCGTCAGGCGTGTCTTCCGCGACCGGAACGCCCTGCCTTCCCGGACGACGCGGGGCTGCAGGCGACAGCGCGCTGCCATCGAGGCTGCGCACGAACGCGCGGAACTTGGTGTTGGCGTTCAGCGCGTCACGGCCCGCGGCCACCACCATGTCGACCTGCGCCACCGGCAGCTTGAAGCGCGTTTCCACCGCGTCGAGCTGCGCGGCCCGCTCCTGACCGAGCTGCTCGAAGCCGATGCGGCTGACATAGAACTTCACATCGCGGCAATTCCAGCCGGGTCCGGCGCCGAGCCGCGCCCGCTCGGTCGGCGACAGGCGGCAGCGCCAGGCGACCAGCTTGGCCTGCCAGTCGTTCATCATCTCGCTGAATGCCGTGTAGCTCTGCGCGGCGCTCGAGCCGGTCGCGGTGTCGGCGGTCGCCATGATCAAGTCCACGCCGGAGGGGCCGGCCACCGTCTTGCTCCACGCGCCGGACGGCTGACGGCCGGCGTCCACGACCATGAACATGACGCGGCGCAGCTTGACGCCCTCGCGGGCCGACAGCGGGCCGTGCGCGGTGTTCGACAACAGCCGCGAGATGGTGAAGCCGGCGAGCCCGTAGTTGTCGACCAGGCCGCCGTCGAGCAGCTTGACGTATTTCACGTCGCCGTTGCGATAGCGAACGATCGCGTCGGCGTATTGCCGCAGCATCGGCGGAGCATCGGGATTGCTGCGGACGCGCTCGACCCACTCGGGCAGCGGGTGCGGGCACTTGTCGGAGAAGTTCTGGATCACGACCGGCGCAAAGAACACCGGCACCGCGGCCGAAGCGGCCACCGCGAGCGACACCGGATACTGCGAGAAGTCCGAGCACAGCGCGCCGAACGCGCCGCGGCCGAACAGGAACGGCGTGCGGTTGTAGATGTCGGATGCATTGATCGAGACGCGCGGCCGCTGCGACGCGCTCATGTCGGCGAAGGTCGCGCCGTTGAACAGGTTGGCGTCGAGCCAGCGCGGGAACTGCGTCGAGTCGTTGATGCCGCCGGAGAAGCCGCGCGACAGGTTGGTGATGTTGACGTCGGTCGAGAGCGACTCCTCGGCGTTGCGCAGCAGGAATCGCTCGCGGAAGTCGGCGAGCGCCGCGCGCTTCTTCAAGCCGAAGTAGGCGGCGGGCACCGCGCCGCCGGACACGCCGGAAATGATGTCGACCCGGTCGATCAACGAGACCGGTCCGCTGCGGGTGCGGATATTGGTTTCGGCCATCGCGGTGAGGACGCCGTGCGAGAACGCGGCGGCGCGCATGCCGCCGCCGGAGAACGCCAGCGCGATCACGGTGTCGTCGAAATGGGTTTCGGCCTCGCGGCCGGCGGCGGACGCTTCCTGCTGGGCCAGCGCCTCGAGCGGCTTGTTGATCGGGTCGTTGTTGATGGAGGCGCAGCCGGCGGCCGCCAGCGCAAACACCAGGCACGCCAACCCGCGGACAGCAAAGCTGCCCGAGGAACGCCCCGACCCGTCAATCGGCGTTAGCACCCGACCCATGTCCCGCACGCGATGACGCCCCCGCATCAATCTATCAGGCTGCGAGCGGGCTTTTGTGCGGCAGTGGCACAATTTCGGAGCCCGCTCAGGCCGTTATGGCTTCTGACAGCGCAAACTACCAAAAACGACACCCGTGCGCGGTAAAAAAGTCCAGCTAACAAACCTCAAGGCCGGACAAGGTTAATGCGGGAGAATGCAGACGCGATTTAAGTTCTCCGCCACAGTGGCCGGCCGGCCCGGTGGCGTCTGCCACAATTGGCCGACCTGAAACGCTAGCGCGGCAGTTCGGGAACCGTCTCCAGGGCATAGAACTCGACCTTGGCCACCCTGCCCTTCACGGGCACTTCGTGCAGCGTCAGGCCTCCCGTATCGAGGCGCGCCGCCTTGGCGGCCTGGCGCGACACCACCACCGGAACGTTGAACTCCTTGGTGAGGCTTTCGAGACGCGCGCAGGTGTTCACGGTGTCACCGATCGCGGTGATGATCTGCGACTTGGGCGGGCCCATCGCGCCGACGATGGCTTCGGCGTGGTGGATGCCGATGCCGATCTTGAGCGGCTGCGACATCTCGTTGCGCAGTTGCCGGTTGAGCCGTTCGAGCCCGCTCAGCATGGCGTGCGCGCCGCGCAGCGCGTCGGCGGCGCCGTGGGCCGGATCGGATTCGTAGAGGCCGTAAAGAGCCATCAGCCCGTCGCCGGTGAATTGCGAATAGTGGCCGCGGGTCGCCGTGAGCGCGCGCGTCATCTCATGGAAGAACTGGTTGAGAAGATAAAGCACGTCGTAGGGCAGCTTCGCCTCGCCGATGCTGGTGGAGCCGCGCAGATCGACGAACACAACAGTGATCAGCCGCTCACTGCCTTCGAGCCCGCCCCGCACCGTGCCGTCGGCGGCGGCCGCGTCGGCGGCGAACAGCGGCATGATGGCAATGCTTTCGGCCGGGCGGATCTGGCAGGCGAGCCGCGTGCCGGTGCTTGCCTTGATACGCGCGAGCGCCGCGGCCTCCTCCGGCCCGGGCTCCGGCAACGGGTCGAGGCCATGCGTGACCATCACGCGGCAGGTCGTGCAGCGGGCGCGGCCGCCGCACACCGCGGCGTGCGGCACGCCGTTGTCGCGCAGCGTCTCCAGCACCGTGGCTCCTGGCAGGATGGTCATGCGCCGCCCGTTGGCGTGCGTGAGGATCGGCGGCTCGCGGCGGCGGTACAGCCAGCCGCGCAGCGCACGTGCGCCGAACGCGAAGCCGACCAGCCCGATGTGAGTGAGCAGCGCGATCTTGGCGCCGCCGTACACCAGCGCCACGGCCTCCGGCGTCGCCTTGGTGTTTTGCCGGACGGCCGAAATGTAATCCGGATCGCTCTCTGCCTCGCGGAGCGTCTGGTTGCCGGCGGTGATAAAACCGGCGAGCGCCAGCGTCGGCAATAGAATGGCGAAGGCGCGGAATGCCACGACCCAATCGCGGTACCAGCGCTTGTTGCGCAGCCAGAAATGGACGCCGGTGCAGCCGTGCGCCCAGACCACCAGCAGCGCGACCGTCTGCAAGACGCCGATCCACGGCGCCGAATACCAGAGCGTCAGCAGGACCGAGGCATAGGACGCGCTGACGTCGTGCGCGAGCTCGGCCACGCGGGTGCCCATCACGTGGAGCGACACAAGAAACGGAATGGCAAGGCCCAGCAACACCTGCCACAGCTCCCATTGCGGCATGCGCAGGCTGCGCCGCGAATAGATCGACCACAGCGCATTGGCGTAATGCGCCAGGAATGCCGCGGCGAGCAGGACGGTGCCGGGCATGGTGCGCCATGGCGCCATCAGGAATGCGAGCGCCGTGTCCGCCCACTCGAACGACACCAGCAGCGCGACATGCGCCATCATGTGCATGGTGACGAAGGCCATCAAGGTCAGGCCGCTGGCGAGGCGCAGCCTGGCCCGCACGGTCTGCATGTCCCAGTTGGTCATCTAGCCCCCAGCGCAAACAATGCCGATGATAGCAAGCCCGGCAACGCCGGTCTGGCCGCGGACAGTCACGGCCGCCTTACTGCCTGTCACATTCGCGCTATGTTAGCGTCACGTCCGAGGTGCCTTGGGGATGCTTATGCGCCGGCGCAAATTCATCGTGTTGCTCGGGGGTGCGGCGGTGGCTGGGCCGGTCGCCGGCTGGGCGCAGCCGGGTAAAGTGCCGCGCATTGGCATCCTGGTGCTGGGCAATCCCGATCCCGCGCCGTTCCTGAAGGAGTTTCGCGAAGGGCTGCGCGAACTGGGCTACGTCGAAGGGCAGAACGTGGTGTTCGAATTCCGCACGGCGAAGGGATCGCCCGCGCTGTTGTCGCAGCTCGCCGCCGAGCTGGTCGCGCTCAAGGTCGACATCATCGTCGGCTTCCAGACGCCCGCCGCGACGGCGGCAAAACAGGCGACTGCTGACATCCCCGTTGTCGTGAACAGTGGCGATCCGGTAGGCACTGGTCTTGTGGCCAGTCTGGCGCGGCCGGGCGGCAACGTGACCGGGGTCACCGGCGCAGGCGCGGAGCTCGGAGGAAAAAATCTCGAACTCGTTCGCGAGGTTCTGCCGTCTGCGCGCCGGGTGGCCGTGCTGGCCGACGCGCCGGATCCGTTCCACAAGCCGTTCGTCGAAAGCATTCAGGCTGCCGGCCGAACCCTCGGCATCGAAATCAAGCCCATCGCGGTGCGGGGCGCGGAGGAATTCGACGCGGCCTTTGCCGAGATGGAAAAGTGGCGAGCCGAGGCTGTCATCGACCAACCCAGTCTCACGCAGCGGCGCATCGTCGAAATGGCGATGAAACATCGGTTGCCGTCGTTTGCACCCAATACAAATTTTCCCGCGCAGGGAGGCCTCATGGCCTATTCCGCAGACCAATCGGCGCTGTATCGCGAGATGGCAACCTTCGTCGACAAGATCATCAAAGGCCGCAGGCCTGCCGATCTGCCGGTCCAGCTTCCGGTCAAATTCCAGTTGGTCATCAATCTGAAGACCGCCAACGCGCTCGGCCTCACGCTGCCGCCGACGCTGCTCACCCGCGCCGACCAAGTGATCGAATAGAACCCGCAGCAATCATTGGTTCTGCGTCTGCCGCCCGCTCTGTGCGACGCGCACCGCCACCTGCATGGATTCCTGGCCGCCGCCCTGCCTTGTACCGCGCACCGGAGCTGCGCCGAGATAG
>JBEVIJ010000126.1:0-11215 GCA_040510745.1 Xanthobacteraceae bacterium | reverse complement strand
CAGGTGCCGGGCATGGTCTATGCCTCGCTGCTGCATTCGCCGATGGAGGGCGCCAAGGCCGGCAGCGTCAACACCGACGACGTCATGAAGATCAAGGGCGTCACGCGGGTGATTCCGCTGCCGTTCGGCGTCGCCGTGGTCGGCGAGACGGTGCAGGCGACACGCCTTGGCCGTCAGGCGCTTAAGGTGACGTGGGATACGTCGGCATCGGCGGCGGCGCCGTTCGATTCCGAAAAGGCCAAGGAAGAGTATGCCAAGAAGGCGGCCGATCCAAACACCCCGGCGATGGATGCGTTCAAGACCGGCGATGCCGACAAGGCGCTGGCCGGAGCCGCGACCAAGCTCGAGGCGGCGTACTGGTCCGAGCACACCTACCACGCGCAGATGGAGCCGATGAACGCCGTGGCCTCGGTCGCGGCAGACGGCCAGTCAGCGGAAATCTGGACGGGCGCGCAGGTGCAGCCGCTGGTCGCGGCGGTGGCAGCCGGCGTGCTCAAGACCACGCCCGACAAGATCAAGATCCACAACCAACTGCTCGGCGGCGGTTTCGGCCGGCGCATCTGGCCGGACGCTCCGGTACAGGCGGTGGTGATCTCGAACATCGTCAAGAAGCCGGTGAAGCTGATGCTCACCCGCGAGGACGATCTTGCCGCGGCGCGTCCGCGGCCGATGACGCACCACGTCATGAAGGCGGGGCTCGACGACAAGAAGAACCTGGTGAGCTGGCATCACCGGATCGTCGCCGAGAACGTCGATGCGGTGGCCGCGCCGCCGCGGTTTGCGGCGACCAAGGGCCGCGACTACATCGGCTGGGTCGGGATGAGCCAGGACTTCTACAACATCCCGAACCTCAAGGCCGACGCGATTCGCGAGCAGCGCGGCATGCGGGTCCACGCCTGGCGCGGCATCGGCGCGGGCTACAACAAGTTCGTCAGCGAGTCCTTCGTGGACGAGGTGGCGGCGGCCAGAGGCATCGATCCGCTCGAGATGCGGCTCGAACTCACCAAGGATCATCCGCGGGCGCACGCCGTCATCAAGGCGGTTGCCGAGATGTCGAACTACAAGAAGAAGCGTCCGGGGCGCGGCATGGGCATCGCGTTCTCCGACTACCACGACACGCTCACCGCGGGCGTCGCCGAGGTGTCGGTGGACAAGGCGACCGGCAAGATCAAGGTCCACAATTACTGGATCGCGATCGACGGCGGCCTGATCATCCAGCCGGACAACGTCAACGCCCAGCTCGAGAGCGCGGTGATCTATGCGCTGTCCGGCGCGCTGACCGAGGAACTGACGATGAAAGGCGGCGCCGTCCAGCAGTCGAACTTCAACGACTATCACGTGCTGCGGATGAGCGACGTGCCGCAAATCCACATGAAGGTGATCGTCACCGACAACCCGCCGACCGGAATGGGCGAGGTGGGCATTCCCACCGTCGCGCCGGCGATCGGCAACGCGGTGGCGCAGCTCACCGGTAAGCGGCTGCGGCATCTGCCGATGTCTTCCGACCGGGTCAAGCAGGCACTGGCCTAGGCCCAGTGAACAATGCCCGCCGCGTTCTGCCGGGGACGCGGCGGGCTTCTTTTTTGGCCTATGGCAGGAACGGACTGCCAGGAATATCTTTGAGCCAGCAACGAGGATTTCAGCCATGGACGACAACACCCGCACCGAGCTCGAAGCCGCCGTGTACCGGCGCTTGGTCGAGCACCTGCGCGGCCGCGCCGACGTGCAGAACATCGACATGATGAATCTCGCCGGCTTCTGCCGCAACTGCCTGTCGAACTGGATGAAGGACGCCGCCGACGCCAAGGGCATCCCGATGTCCAAGGACGAGAGCCGTGAGATCGTCTACGGCGAGCCGTTCGAACAGTGGAAGGCCAAGCATCAGAAGGAGGCCTCGAAGGACCAGAAGGCGGCCTTCGAGAAGTCATCGGCGGCGCATAAGCATTGAGGGGCGCCATCCTCGTCATGCCCGGCCTTGTGCCGGGCATCTCGCTTAGGTGGGCACAGTGCGTCCCCTAAGCGAGATGGCCGGGACAAGCCCGGCCATGACGACCCAAAGTAGTCACTGCTCGGCAGGTGTGGGCGTCCCCCTACGCCATCTTCCGTTCCTTCTTCTCCCCAAATCCTAGCTCGTCGAAAATCTCCTCGTTGTGCTGGCCGAGCGTCGGCGGCGGAGTGTCGATGCGCGGGCCGCCGTGCGCGAACTTGAACGCCGCGATCGGCACGCCGAAGCTGCCTTCCATTCCGTAGGGCTTGTTGTGCTTGTGAATGATCCCGCGCGTCGCGATGTGCGGATCGGCCAGCGCCTCGGCCATGGTGCGCACGCGCGCCGCCGGAACGTGCCGCGCCTGCAGGAATTCCTCCCATTCGTCGGCGGTTCGGGTGAGCATGATCTCCTCCAGCGCCGCGATTTCGCGGTCGTGGTCGGCGTCGCGCTCGTCGTTGGTGTTCTTGATCATGTCGGGACGCCCCAGCAGCGTCCAAAGCCGGCGCTGCTGGCGCAGGTTGCTCGCGCCGATCATCACCAGCGCGCCGTCCCTGGCGGTGAATGCGCCGTTGGTGGCGTGCGGATGGCGGTTGCCGCCCGGCTTGGGCTCGACGCCGTTGCGCAGATATCCGGTCATGTGTGATGCCATCAGGATCATCGCCACGTCCAGCATCGCCATGTCGATGCGCTGGCCCTTGCCGGTGCGCTCGCGCTGGAAGAGAGCGGCCGAGAGCGCGAAGGCGCCGGTGATGCCGGTCGAATAGTCGACCGCCGGCGCGCCGAGCTTGATCGGGTTGACGTCCTTGGTTCCGGTCGCTGCCATGATGCCGGAGGTGGCTTGAATGACATGGTCGTAGGCGGTCTGCGTGCCGCGCGGACCGCCGTGCCCGAAGGCGGAGAACGAGGCGTAGATCAGCCGCGGATTGATCTTGGCAAGATCGTCGTAGCCGAGCCCCAGCGCCTCGAACGCGCCGGGCCGGTAGTTCTCGACGAACACGTCGGCGGTCTTGACCAACTCCTTGAGGATTTCGCAATCGCGCTCGGTTTTCAGGTCGAGCGTGATCGAGCGCTTGTTCGACGCCTGGGTGAGGAAGTAGGTGCCCATGCCGGAGCGGTTGAGCGCCTTGTCGGTTCCCGAGCCGCGGCTCTGGTCCGGATCGTCGGGATGCTCGACCTTGATCACGTCGGCGCCCAGCACGCCCAGCTGGTAGGCCGCGAACGGCCCCGCCAGCACGTGCGTGACGTCGATCACCCGGATACCTTCGAACGGACGCATGGCAATTCCTCCCTGCTTGCCGGCCAGCATACAGCACCCCAAGTTCGCTAACGACAGGCCGTTTTGGGGCGGCTATCGTTTTGTGTTCGTTGAAGGCCGCATCCATGTCCGAGCTCCACCGACAGATGCATCTCGGCATGTTCCTGCAGGGCGCAGGACATCATGTGGCCGGCTGGCGCTATCCCGGCGCGGATTCCGGCAGTGAGAACCTGCCCCATCTGGTGCGGCAGGCGATGACCGCCGAACGCGCCAAGTTCGACATGGTGTTTCTTGCCGACGGCCTGACCAGCAGCGAGGACGGGCACCCGTCGCAGATCGCGCGTTTCGAGCCGCTGATGGCGCTCACCGCGTTCGCCATGGAAACCAGCCGCATCGGGCTGGCCGCCACCGCCTCGACCACCTACGGCGAGCCGTTCCATCTGGCGCGCGCGTTCGCCTCGCTCGATCACATCAGTCATGGCCGCGCCGCCTGGAACGCGGTGACGACGTCTTACGCCTCGACCGGCGCGAATTTCGGGATCAAGCATCCCGCGCACGCCGACCGCTACGCGATCTCCGAGGAATTCATCGACGTCGTGCGGGCGCTGTGGGACTCGTGGGAGGATGGCGCGTTTCCCAGGGACAAGGCGGCCGGTGTCTATGTCGATCAGTCGAAGCGCCATGTGATCGATCACAAGGGCCAATACTTTTCGGTTAAGGGCCCGCTCAACACGTCGCGTCCGCCGCAGGGCCATCCGATCATCGTGCAGTCCGGCTCGTCGGAGCCCGGCCAGCAGCTTGCGGCGCGCACCGCCGACGTCGTTTTCACCGCGCACCAAAGTCTCGAAAGTGCGCAGGCTTTCTATCGCGAACTGAAGGGGCGCATGGCGGCGTTCGGCCGCCGGCCAAACGACCTCGCGATCATGCCGGGATTTCTGCCGGTGCTCGGCGGCACGGAGAAAGAAGCGCGCGACAAGCTCGCGATGCTCGACAACTGGACCGACCAGAGCAAATTCATTTCCATGCTGTCGGACCGGCTGGGACACGACGTCTCGAAATACGATCTCGACGGGCCACTGCCGGAGCTGCCGGTCTCGGAGCAGATGCAGAGCCGCGCCAAGCTGCTTACCGACGCCGCGCGGCGCGACAATCTCACGCTGCGCCAGCTCGCGCAGATGGTCGCGACCGGCCGCGGGCACTACGTGATGTGCGGCACGCCCGAGCAAGTCGCCGGCCGGATGGAGCAGTGGTTCCGCGAGGGCGGCGCGGACGGCTTCAACGTGATGCCGCCGTATTTCCCCGGCGGCCTCGACGACTTCGCAGCGGGCGTCATCCCGATCCTGCAGAAGCGTGGATTGTTCCGCACCGAATACGAAGGGCAGACACTGCGCGAGCACCTCGGGTTCGCGCGCCCGCCAAACCGGCATGGCGCGCCCGCCTCGTTGCAGAGCGCGCGGGCCTAGGGCCTGCTATTGTTGCTGTCAGAAGAATTCAGGAAACGCCAGGAAGAGATATGCCACCGAGGATTGTCGTCGTACCGCCGTCGTTTGCCGAGATCGGCGAGATTGCCCGCCAGATGGCGCCGGCGGGCTTCGACACCGTGATCGTGAAAGGCCAGGCCGAAGCCGAGGCGGCGGTGGCCACGGCGGAATACGTAGTCTGCTATCCGAGCCTGAAGGTGCCGGATGCGTTTCATCGCGCGGCGCCCAAGCTGAAGCTGATCCAGTTGCTCAGCGCCGGCTACGACGACGTCGATCTGGACGCCGCGCGGCGCGCCAAGGTTCCGGTCGCCAACAACGGCGGCGCCAACGCGATCTCGGTGTCCGAGCACGCCATGATGCTGATGCTGGCGGTGTCGCGCCGCGTGATCTGGCAGCACAACAATGTCGCGGCCGGGCGCTGGCGTGGCAACGGCCCGGCGCCGCGCATGTATGAGATCAACGATAAGACGCTGGGCATCATCGGGCTCGGCACAATCGGCAAGAAGGTGGCGCGGCTCGCCCGCACCTTCGGCATGCGGGTGCAGTATTACGACATCGCGCGGCTACCCGAGCACGAGGAAGATGCCCACGGCGTCAAGTTCCGGCTGTTCGGGGAGCTTCTGCGCACGTCGGATATCGTGTCGCTGCACGTGCCATTGAACGGCTCAACGCGGCACATGATCGGCCAAGCGGAGCTGGCGATGCTCAAGCCCGAGGCGATCATCATCAACACCAGCCGCGGACCAGTGATTGACGAGAAGGCGCTGACCCACACGCTCGCCGACCACAAGATCTTCGGCGCGGGGCTCGATGTATTCGACCAGGAGCCGCCGCCGCCCGACAATCCGCTGTTCAAGCTCGACAACGTGCTGCTGACCTCGCATTTCGCGGGACCTGCCTGGGACAATCAGATCGCGCGCTTGCGCAACGCGTTCGACAACGTGCAGCGCGTCGCGCGCGGCGAGAAGCCGCTCTGGGTTGTGCCGGAGCTGGCTGAGCTGGTCACGGAGTAGGGAGCAAGCATGACATCGTTCGATTTTGCGCCGCTGTTGCCCGCGGACCTGCCGCCTGCTGCTGCACGCTGGACCGGGTTGCCCAAGTATAATTTCACCGGCGGCAACAATGACGGCGATGCGATCCCGCTCGAAGGTTTGGTGGCCTCGGCCAACGCGGTGATGACGCGGGAAGGCCGTTCGCTGGCGACCTACGGGCTCGCCAACGGCCCGCAAGGTTACAGGCGGTTGCGCGACTTCCTGGTCGGCAAGCTCAAGCGTGACGCGGGCATTTCCTGCACCGCGGACGAAATCCTGATGACTTCGGGTTCGTTGCAGGCGCTGGACCTGGTCAATGGGACGCTGCTGTCGCGCGGCGACACCGTGCTGTTCGAGCAGGAGTCCTACGAGGGCTCGATCAACCGCATGAAGCGCATGGGTGTGAACATGGTCGGTATGCCGCTCGACCGCGACGGCATGCGCACCGATGCGGTGGCCGCGGCGCTCGCCGACCTCAAGAGCAAGGGCATCCGGCCGAAGTACATCTACACTATCCCCACCGTACAGAATCCGACCGGAACCATCATGCCGGAAAGTCGCCGCGTCGAGCTGCTGCGGCTGTCGGCAGAGTACGGCGTGCCGATCTTCGAGGACGATTGCTACGCCGATCTGATCTGGGACCACAAACGCCCGCAGGCGATCTACGCCATGAGCAAGAATGGCGGCGTCATTCACATCGGCTCGTTCTCCAAGTCGATCGCGCCGGCGCTGCGTGTCGGCTACATCGTCGCGCCGTGGGAATTCATGTCGCGCACGCTGGCGCTCAAGACCGACGCCGGTTCTGGCGCGTTGGAGCAGATGGTGCTGGCGGAATACTGCGCGCCGCATTTCACCGAGCATGTGCCGGAACTAACCCGCGCGTTGCGAAAGAAGCTCGACACGTTGATGGAAACGCTGAATGAGCAGTTCGGCACGGCGGCGGAGTTCGAAGTGCCGAAGGGCGGCATCTTTCTCTGGGTGAAGCTGCCCGACCACGTCGACACCATGAAGCTCTACCAGCCTGCGCTCAACGCCGGCGTCGCTATCAATCCCGGCCCGCAATGGTCGACCGACGCGGCCTATTCGAAGTGCCGGATGCGGCTTTGCTTCGCAAGCCCGACGCACGAGGAAATTCGGAAGGGCGTTGCCGTTTTGGCCGAGGTCTGTTCCCGCGAATTCGGGGTGCCGACACGCAGCGCCAACATGGAAAGGTCCCGTTGATGTCCAAGGTCAAGCTGACGTTCGCCTGCGGCCTCTACGATCGCGTGTTGCCGCTCTACACCGGGGCGGTTTCGGTCGAAGGCGTCGATCTCGATTTTCTCAACATCGATTCGCCGCGCGACATCTTCGATCGCATGGCGGCCAAGCAGGAATTCGACGTCAGCGAATTTTCCAGTTCGGAATACGTCTCGCGCTATGCTCACGGGCAGTGCCCGTTCGTCGCCTTGCCGGTGTTTCCGTCGCGCACGTTCCGCCACAGCTTCATCGCGGTGAACCGGCGCTTCGTGAAGACGCCGAAGGATCTCGAAGGCAAGCGCATCGGTCTGCCGATGTACACCATGACGGCGTCGATCTTCATCAAGGGGTTGTTGCAGCAGGACTGCGGCGTCGATCTTTCGAAGATCACTTGGGTCGAAGGGCAGATCAACGCGGCCGACAAGCATGGCAATCCCTCCACCATGCCCCTGGTACGCCCGGTCGCAATCGAGAAAAACAGTTCGGGCAAGTCGCTCAGCGACCTCCTCGAAGCCGGCGAAATCCAGGCCATCATCGGCACCGGCATGCCGGACGCACTCGGCAAGAATCCAGACGTGGTGCGGCTTTTCCCGAAGTTCCGCGACACCGAGAAGGACTACTACAAGCGCACAAAGATCTTCCCTGTCATGCACCTGGTCGCGATCCGGAAGGACGTCTACGAGCGCAATCCCTTTATCGGGAAGAGCCTCTACGAGGCCTTCGACGCGGCCAAGAACCACGCGCTCGGCAAGATGCGATACACCGGCGCGTTGCGTTACATGCTGCCGTGGCTGCCCGACGATCTCGACGAGATCAACGACGTGTTTGGGGGCGATCCGTGGCCCTATGGCATCGAAGCTAACCGGCCGACGCTGGAGGCACTGGTGCTCTATCTGCACGATCAGGGTCTGATCAAGAGCCAGCCGAAGCTTGAAGAGCTGTTCCTGCCGTTCGGATGAGGGATTGCGCCGTGACGTGGCTCCGCTGGCTGCTTGCTGCCTTCGCGATCAGTATCGGTTCCGCGCAGGCGCAGGATGCCGCGGATTATCCGTCGCGCACGGTGCGGCTGATCGTGCCGTCGAGCGCCGGCGGCCCGGTCGATGCGGTGGCGCGCATTCTCGCCGATGGCTTCAAGACGGTGTGGAAGGAACCCGTGGTGGTCGAGAGCAAGCCGGGCGCGGGCAACAGCACCGGCGCGCTGTTCGTCGCCAATGCACCGCCGGATGGCTACACGCTGCTAGTCATCAGCGACTCGATCACGGTCAACCCGAGCCTTTATCCTGCGCTCAACAAGGATCCGCTCAAGCAATTCGAGGCGATTTCCGTGCTGGTGACCGCGCCGCAGATCCTGGTGGCGCGAAACGATCTGCCGGCGAACGACCTGCGCGGCTTCATCGACGCCGCCAAGGCCAGCCCCGGCAAGCTCAATGTTGCGTCGGCCGGCATCGGCACCATCAGCCATCTCACCGAGGTGATGCTCGACCAGCGCATGGGGATGAAGACCGCGCACATCCCGTTTCGCGGCGCGGCGCCGGCGGTCACCGCCGTGCTCGGCAAGCATGTCGACGCGGCTTGGGTGATGCCCGCGCCGGCGCTGCCGTATGTCATGTCCGGCCAGCTCAAGGCGCTGGCGGTGACGAGTGCCGCGCGCGACGCGCGGTTCCCGCAGCTTGCGACGGCAGAGGAGGCCGGCATCGCGAACTTCCAGATCGCCAACTGGCAGGGCTTGTTCGCGCCCTTTGGAACTCCGAAGCCGGTGGTGTACAAGATCGCCGCCGCGGTGGCGGAACTGATGAAAAATCCTGAGGTGCGCAAGCGCCTCGCCGCGGTCGGCTTCGATGCCCGGGGCGACGGGCCCGCTGTGGCGGCCGAGCAGGTGCGCGTCAACACTGCGAAATGGTCCGAGGTCGTGGCCAGGGCCGGGATCAAGGCCGAGCCGTAGCGCATGACCCTAAAAAGTGGGAATCGGTTCCCGCCTGCGCGAGCGAAGGTGGGTCGGACAAGGTTATGCGCAAATAAGCAATGGTTCCCACTGAACGCTTGTGGATGATGGGGGTGGCGCGCGCCTCGCCTTGCGGTGAAGGCGAAGAACGCGAAATCTCAGGCTGACCGAGGCGGGGGCAGTCCCCGCCCAGCCATACGAGGATCATCGATGTCGGCCGTGGAAAAAGACGATTCCGAGGACGCAAAGCACCGTTTCGGCAAGGACCAGCTCAAGGCCTTCGTCGAGCGGATCGAGCGGCTCGAGGAGGAAAAGAAGACGATCTCAGACGACATCCGTGACGTCTATGCCGAGTCGAAGGCCAACGGTTTCGACACCAAGGCGCTGCGGCAGGTCGTCAAGCTCCGCAAGCAGGACGTCAACGAGCGCAACGAGCAGCAGGCGGTGCTTGAGACCTACATGCATGCACTGGGCATGCTGGCGGCGTAGTTCGGATTCGCGACACACACTGGCGTCGTCGGTTGTCATGCCCGCGAAAGCGGGCATCCAATACCACAGCACCATCAGTGATTACTGGATCGCCCGCATTCGCGGGGCGACATCGTGGGTGTGGCGCCCGGCAGTGCGCTACAAATCCAGCCGCTTCCTCGCCACCGCGGCGTCCGCGGTCAGCGCCTTCGCGTCCAGTTCCATCGGCTTGAACTCGCAGCGGGCGAAGCGCGCCCGCTCGGCGAACGGGACTGTCGCGTCGATGCCGAGCTTGGTGCGCATGCCACGATCCGAGACGCGGACGTATTCGTGGCCGCGCGCGGCCGGCATGGTAAAAATGTCCTTCGAGGCCTCCATGCGCGTGGCCAGCGCGTACTCGACGTCGGCCGGATCGCGGATGTTGATGTCGTCGTCGACCGCAATCACCATGTCGAGGTCCTTCAGCGCGCCGAACGACGCCAAGATGGCGTTGCGCTGCAAGCCATCATGCGTCGGGCCGGTCTTCTTCACCTGAATGATGGCGTGGAAACGGTGCAGGCCGCCCGCCGTCATCTCGGCGTCGGTGACGATCGGCACCGCGGACTGCAACACCTTGAGAAGACTCGCCTCCAGCACGTATTTGCGCAGCACCACCGTCTCGCGGCCGTAGCCGTTGATGGCGTGATAGATCGGCTTGGCGCGGTGCGTCACCGCGGTGACTTCCAGCACGGGTGCGGGATCGGCGGGCGCCAGATAGCCGACGAATTCGCCGAACGGGCCTTCTTCGATTTCCTCGTCGCACCTCAGCAAGCCTTCGAGCACGATCTCGCTTTCGGCTGGCACCAGCAGGTCCTGCGACACGGCTTTGACGACGGGCAACGCCCGGCCGCACAGTCCGCCCGCGACCGCAAGCTCGTCGGCGCTCTCCGGCATCTGCGAGCCCATGGTGGCGGCGGTGTAATGCAGCGCGAGGTCGGCGCCGATACAGACCACCACCGGCAGGTGCTGCCCCTTCTTCTGGGCGCGCTCGAACGCCGCCCGCAGGTGGCGGCCGAAATCGAGCTGGATGCCGGCCCGGTTCGGGCCCGCCAGCATCAGGCGGTGATACGAGGCGTTGTAGACGCCGCTCTCCGGGTCGCGGCAGATCACGATGCCGGCGGTGATGTAGCGGCCGGCGTCGGCGGCCGTGTGGTGCAGCGCCGGCAGCATCTTGCCGAGGTCAATGTTCTTGGTGTGGACCTTTTCCTGCGCGGGCGCCCGCTCCACCAGCACCGGCGGCTTGGGATCGCCCAGCGCGCGGCCGACAAATTGCCGCACGCCGCGGAAATCAATGCCGAATGCGGCCTCCACGTTGGCCTGGCACGACAGGAGATTGCCGATCACAGGCATGTCGTGGCCGGTGACCTGCGAGAACAGCAGCGCCGGCCCGCCGTCGAGCTTCTTCATGATGCCGGCGATGTCGAGGTAAGGATCGGCCGGTGCGGTGTAGGTATGCAGGCGGCCGTGTTCCACCATGCGGTCCAGCGCCGAGCGGAAGCGCGTGTCGAGGACGGCGGAATTGGACATGGTCGATGCCTCGGTTGCCAGAGGGCGCACTCTAGCGCGTGATCCCGAAAAGTGGGTACCGGTTTTCGGAAAAGATCACGCGCATACAAAAACCTGGAGCGGGATGAGGACTCGAAGCGAAACCATCCCGCTCCGGCGCGAATGAGTTGCACAACCAACGCGAAGCATGACAATGCCGGCGCGGACCAGCGCGCGCGCGCGCCCGGCGTCGGCGGGGCGGTCGTCGCGGGCGGGGGTTACCAAGGCCAA
>JBEVIJ010000125.1:0-32502 GCA_040510745.1 Xanthobacteraceae bacterium | reverse complement strand
CCTGTCGCCGATCAGCGAGATCCGCAAGGCGATCAACGCCGCGGGCCATCCTGCGCTGTTCATGGTCGACACCATCTCGTCGCTCGCCTCGGCCGACTACCGCCACGACGAATGGGGCGTCGACGTCACCATCGGCGGCGCGCAGAAGGGCCTGATGCTGCCGCCGGGCATGTCGTTCAACGCAATCAGCGACAAGGCGCTGGCGGCGGCGAAGACCTCCAAGCTCACCAAGTCGTTCTGGGCGTGGGAAGACATGCTCACGATGAACAAGCAGAACTTCTTCCCCTATACGCCGGCGACGCAGATGCTCTACGGCCTCACCGTCGGCATCGACATGCTGCACGAGGAAGGTCTCGACAACGTGTTCGCGCGCCACGACAGGCTCGCCGAGGCGACGCGCCGCGCGGTGCGCGCATGGGGCCTCGAGATCATGTGCAAGGAGGCGAAGTACTATTCGCCGACCATCACCGCGATCCTGCTGCCCGAAGGCCACGACGCCGATAAGTTCCGCGCGCTCGCGCTCGACACCTTCAACATCGCCTATGGCGCCAGCTTCGGCCCCTACTCGGGCAAGTACTTCCGCATCGGCCACCTCGGCGACATCAACGACGGCACGCTGATCGGCGCGCTCGGCATCACCGAGATGGCGTTGTCGCTCGCCGGCATTCCGCACAAGAAGGGCGGCGTGCAGGCGGCGATGGACTACATCACCTCGGTGCACGCCGGTCCGAAGCGCGCCGCGGCGGAATAGCGCGCTCGGCTTTACACCCCGACCCCGATCCGTCACCCTGAAGTCTCGGCCGAAAGGCCTAGCGTCGAAGGGTGATGGTGTCAGGGAGGGAATGCATGAAGCTCGTCCGGATTGCGATGGCGCTCCTGTTGAGCGCGCTGATCGCGGCACCTGCGCTCGCCCAGACTTACCCCAACCGCCCGGTCCGCCTCGTGGTGCCGTTCCCGGCGGGCGGCGGCGTCGACACGATGGCGCGGATCGTGGGCAACAAGCTGTCCGAACGAATCGGACAGCCGGTGCTGGTCGAGCATCGCCCGGGCGCCGGTGGCGTCCTTGGCGCCGATGCGGTCGCCAAGGCGGCGCCTGACGGCTACACGGTGCTGATCACCGTCAACGGGTTGTCGATCAGCGCCGCGCTCTACAAGACGCTGCCGTTCGACCCGCTCAAGGCGTTCGAGCCGGTCGTGCAGGTCGCCGCCAACCCGTTCGTGCTGGTGGGCTCGCCGAAGATGCAGGCCGCGACGATCCAGGATGTGATCGCGCTCGCCAAGGCCAAGCCGGGCACGATGAACTATGGCTCGAGCGGTCTGGGTGCTCCGTTGCACCTGCTCACGGAGCAGTTCAAACACAGCGCCGGGCTCGACATCGCGCACATCCCCTACCGTGGCGACGCCCCAATGTTCACGGCGCTGCTGTCGGGCGACGTGCAGATCGGCTTCATGCCGGCCGGCACCGGCGTTCCCCAGGTCAAGAACGGCCAGGTCAAGGGACTCGCCGTTACCGGACAAAAGCGATCGCCGGCGCTGCCGGAGGTACCGACCTTTCTGGAAGCCGGCGTCAAAGGCCTGGAAGCGGATTCCTGGTACGGCCTGTTCGCACCGGCCGGCACACCGCGCGACATCGTCATGCGACTGAACCGCGAAATGACCGAGGTTTTGAAGGCGCCGGACGTCGTCGAGCGCCTGCGCTCCGCCGGCAACGAGCCCGCTGCTGGCACGCCGGAGCAACTCGACGCGGTGTATCGCGCCGACATCGCCCGGTTTGCCAAAGTCATCGCCGACGCGAAGATTCCCAAGCTGGACTGACGACATCGCAGAGGGCGGCGAAAGGCCGCCGGTGAACGCTCAGGAGCATCACGCCGGGGGCAACGATGAAATTGCCGTTCATTGCCTTGTCGATCGCGCTCGCTGCATGCGGCATCGCCGAACCTGCGTCCGCGCAAGGCTGGCCGAACCGCACCATCCGCATCGTTGTGCCCTATGCCCCGGGCGGCGGCGTCAGCGTGCTGGCCCAGATCGTCGGCAACAAGCTGTCGGAGCTGACCAAACAGCCGGTGGTGATCGACAACCGGCCGGGCGCCGGCGGCAACGTCGGCGCCGACATCGTCGCGAAGGCCACGCCGGACGGTTACACCATTCTGCTGCACACCAGCGCGCTCGCAAGCGCCGTGCCGCTTTACAAGTGGCTGCCGTTCGATTCGGTCAAGGATTTCGTGCCGGTCACCATGGTGATCACCTCACAGACGCTGGTCTGCGGGTCGTCCAAATACCCGGCTACGACGCTGCGCGAGTTGATCGCGCAGGCCAAAGCCAAGCCCGGCAGCATGAACTACGCCTCGAGCGGACCGGGCTCATCGCTGCATCTGCTTGCGGAATTGCTCAAGAGCGCGGCCGGGATCGATCTGCAGCACATTCCCTATCGTGGCGACGCGCCCATGCTGACCGCCATGATCGCGGGCGACGTCCACCTCGCGTTCCTGCCGCAAGCAAACGGCCTCGCGGCCATCCAGAGCAATCTGGTCCGGGGGCTGGCGGTCACCGGCCGCAAGCGGATGACACAACTGCCCAACGTGCCGACCATAAGCGAGGAAGGCGTTGCGGGCTTTGAAGAAGGCAATTGGATGGGCATGTTCGTGCCGGCCGGCACCCCGTCGGACGTCGTGCTGGCGATCCAGCAGGCCATGGCCAAGGTGGTCGCCGAACCGCAGGTGCGCGAACGCGTGCTCGCGGTCGGCCAGGAGCCGGTCGGCAACCCGCCGGCCGAGTTCGCTGCTCAATTCAGGGCGGATGTCGCGCGCTACGCGAAGGTTATCGAGCAGGCCAGAATTCCGAAGCTCGACTGAGCGGCGTCGTTTCATTTGCCCGTGAGCCAGGAGAACTCCGGCTTGAACGCTGCGGCGACGCGCTCGGCTCCAGGCGGCAGCACATGGCCGGCATCGCGGAAGAACACCCTGTCGCCGTCGAACGGCTTGCAGATGCCGGCGGCGCAGAACGCGTCCTTCGGATCGACGTACCGGACATTGGGATGGCGCGCGGCTAAAGATTTCAGCACGTTGACGCGGGACTCATAGGCCTTGTCCAGACCGGCGCGCGTGCGAAGGCAGCGGTCGCGATTCGAGCCGTAGCGGTCGGACAGCACGACGCAGTCGAGGCTGGAGTTGTTGAAGACCGGCCCTGGCCCCATCAGCAGCACCCGCGTCTTCGGATCGAATTGCGCGACCAGGTCCGACATCTCCTTCGCATCGAGCTCGTAGGGCCAGAGCGACGCGAAGATCACGAAAGCGATCCTGTCCCGCTTTTCGAGGATGCGCTCGAACGGCGGCAGCATGCTGATGCAGCCGTGGGGCCGCTTGTTGCGCTCCTGCGGCGAGAACAGCACCGGCTGACAGCCCGGCCGCGCCAGCGACACCAGCCGCACGCCGGCCTGGTCGAAGCTGCGGGTCAGGCTCGGCGCATAGGCCTGTGCGTGCGAGTCGCCGATCAACAGGCCGAACCGCCCGTCGAGACAGCTTTCCTTGAAGTCGCCGGCCCGGAAGATCACGCAGCCGTTGTCGAGCACGCCGGAACCTTCGGTGCCGTAGTGCGCCTGGACATGCGAATCCGTCAGCCGGTAGCCGACGTAGCCGCTGGCGGCGCCGAGCGCCGCGACGGCGAGACACGCGGCGACACCGGCGGCGACCACCTTGCCCGGACGGATGGTTCCGCGGTGCGCCTGCCGCCAGCGCCGGATCGGCAGTTCGACATACCAATACGACAGGCACGCCAGCGCGAACGCGAGCACGCCGCCGCCGAGCAAGTCGGGGATCAGCGACGGCTCGCCGAGCCGCAGGATGCGCAGATAGGAAAGGATCGGCCAGTGCCACAGATACCAGCCGTAGGAGACGAGCCCGATGGCGACCATCAAGCGCAGCGACAGCAGGCGCGCCACGAGGTTCTGCGGGTTCGCCAGCCCCGACAGAATCACCAGCGCCGCCCCTGCCACGGGAACGATCGCGCGCCATGACGGATACGGTGTCCCGGCATCGAGCATGGTGATGGCGGCGACGATGAGCGCAAGGCCGACGACACCGATCGCATCGATCGCAACGCGAGGCAGGCGGCTCACCGCGGCGGCCAGCCCCGGGCCGATCAGGCCGCCGGTAATGAACTCCCAGGCGCGCCACTGCGGAAAGTAGAACGCCGGATTGCGTCCATCGACGATGGTGAAAGCGATCGCCCCCACGAGAGACGCCACGCCCAACGGAATCGCAATCGCGACAGCAAGCGCACCGAACCTCCCTTTGCCCAAGCGAAACAGCAGAATCAGCAGGATCGGTGCCAGCAGATAGAACTGCTCCTCGATCGACAGCGTCCAGGTATGCAGGAACGGCTTCTCGTCGGCGTTGAGGTCGAAATAGCCCTGCCGCGTGTAGAACAGAAAATTCGACAGCATCAGCGGCGAGATCGCCGCCTGGCGCATGTATTCGAGATAGACAGCCGGCGCAGGCAGCACGAACGGCGCCACCGCCAAAGTGGCAAGCAGCACGACGATAAACGGGGGCAGGATGCGGAACGCGCGGCGCGAGTAGAACCCGACGATGGAGAAGCGGTTGGCTTCAAGGGCATCCTTGATCTGGTTGATGATCAGGAACCCCGAGATGACGAAAAACACGTCGACGCCGACGTAGCCGCCGGGAAATCCCGCCAGGCCGACGTGGAAGCCCACCACCGCCAGAATGGAAACCGCCCGCAGGCCGTCGACGAACGCCAGGTAGGCGTGCTGATCCGGCTCAAGACGCGTGGCCTGAGGTGGACTGCCGGGAATGTTCTGCAACATCGTTGATCGCGACTTATTGCGGCTGGATGCCGGCTTCTTGCACGACTCGCGCCCATTTGACGATCTCGGCCGCGAGGAATTTTTCCATTTCCGCCGGCGTGCTGGTCAACGGCTCGATGGCATGCGCCTCGAGCTTGTCGCGGACGTCGTCGCGCCTGAGATACGCGGTCAGCACCGCGTTGAGCTTGTCCACGATCGGCGGCGGCGTCCCGGCCCGCACCACCACCGAGAACCAGCCGGTCGCCGCATAGCCCGGCAACCCGGCCTCCGCGACGGTCGGGATGTCCGGCGCGGCCTTGACCCGCGCCGGCGCGGTCACGCCGAACGCCTTCACCTTGCCGGCCCTGATCTGCGGCAGCGCGACCGCAAGATCGACCATCATCATCGGGACCTGGCCGGCGATCACGTCGGTCAGCGCGGGGCCGCTGCCGCGATAAGGTACGTGCTGGGCGGTCGCGCCGATCGAACGCAGGAACATTTCCATGAACAGATGGTGCGGCGTCGACGCGCCCGAGGTCGCGTAGCTCATCTGTCCGTTCTTGCCCTTGATGAGCGCAATCAGGTCCGCAAGCTTGTCCACGCCAAGCGACGCATTGGCCACCAGCGCGAATTGCGCCGACCCGACGAGTCCGACCGGCGCGAAATCCTTCACCGTGTCGTAGGGCAGCGTCTTGAACACGCTCGGGCCGATCGCCAGCGTGGTGATCGGCGCCAGCAGCAGCGTGTAGCCATCGGGCGCCGATTTCGCAGCGGCTCCCGCGGCGAGCTGGGTGCCGGCTCCGGGGCGATTCTCGACGATCACCGGCCGCTTGAGCTTGTCCTGCAGCTCCTGCGCCAGCATGCGCGTCAGGATGTCGGTGCCGCCGCCGGCCGGGAACGGACAGAGAAAGGTGATCGTCCGCGACGGGTAATCATCCGATTGGGCTTGCGCCCCGGCGTTGCCGCAGACCGCCATCGACAAGGCCAGTCCCAGACTCGCGATTGCCCGCTGCATAGATCGGCCTCCCGGCGTGGTCTGACCCATGCGATGCTAGGTCAGGGCACCGGAAAATCATAGACGGACGGGCGCCTGCCGCCAGTTGCGCGCGCATGGGCGCGGCGATAAAAGCAGGCCCGGCGGACAGCGGGAATTTTCAAACGCAACACGCTTCGCTTCGCCGAAAATCATAGAATTGAGAATTTCCAGACCATGCCGCCGGTGCCGACGCCTCACGCCGCGAAGAAGCCGCCCTTGACGCGCCGTGCGTTGAACGCCGTGCTGCTGACGCTCTATCTCGCCGCGATCTATTTCGCCTGCGACTTCGCCTACACGAAATTCCTCTACGAGAAGGACCGCTCGGGCCGTATCTCGCACGACGACTACCATCACGGCCTGATGGCCAACTTCGAGGGCTACGAGACGTGGGGCCGGCTGCGCGGCAAGCTCACCACCAACAGCCTCGGCTTCAAGGACGGCAAGATCCGGGACGTCCCGGCCGTGGGGCACACAAAGCGGGTTCTTCTGATCGGCGATTCGTTCACCGAGGGCGTCGGGCTGGAGTTCGAGCAGACGTTCGCCGGCATGCTGTATCTGGCCGGACAAAAGCGTGCCGAGAAAATCGAGTTCCTCAACGCTGGCGTGATCTCCTATTCCCCCACCATCTACTACAAGAAGATCAAGTATCTGCTCGACGCGGGCCTCAAGTTCGACGAGGTCGTGGTGTTGTCGGACCTGTCCGACGTGCAGGACGAGGCGATCGCCTATTTCTGCATCGACGAGCTTGCGGAATTCCGGCGGTATTGCACCGAGCCTCCCTACAGCTCGACCGCCAAACCCACGCTCACCCCGGTCCCCGGCCGCCACGCGCTGCCGAAAGCCGATCCGAAGTTCAAGGACAACTTCGCCATGACGGACCGGCTGCTGCAGATGTTCTGGCATGAGGTCGACACGCGCACGGGCAGCGGCCGACGGTTCGCCGACCGGCTGCACATGACGCAGCGCGCCGGCTGGACCATGAGCTCGATCGACGTGGACAAGGCTTATCAGCCGCTCGGCGTGGACGGCGGCATCAGACGCTCCGTCATGCATATGGAGGCGCTGGCGGAGCTGCTGCGCCCGCGAGGCATCGGCCTCACAGTTGCCGTCTACCCATGGCCTTTCCAGCTATTCTACAACGACCGCAAGAGCCGTCAGGTCGAAATCTGGCGCACGTTCTGCGAGAAACATTGCACCCGCTTCATCGACCTGTTTCCGGTCGTGTTCGCGGAGCGGGACGCCCGGCGCAATTGGTACGAGGAAATGTTCATTCCCGGCGACATCCACTATTCGCCGGAAGGCAACCGCGTGCTGTATCAGGCGATTGCAAAAGAGCTGATGTAGATTATCGATCCGTCATCCTGAGGTGCGCGCTTGTGCACGCCTCGAAGGATGGACGGCACGGCTGCTGCAACATCATGGCCGATTCATCCTTCGAGGCTTGGCCTTCGGCCCGAGCACCTCAGGATGACGGGTCGCTACGCCGCGATCTTGACGTACTCGAAGTCGCCGGGCCGGTTGTCGATGCCGACCTTGGGCGGCGAGATCCACGACGCGAACTTGCCCGGCTCGACCACCGGCTGCATCAATGACGTAATGAAGTCGCCGTCGGCGGCCGACGGCAGATACTTGTCGCGGTCGCGCTTCCAAGTCACGGCATCGAGCAGCACGCCGGACGGCGTCGCCTCGATGTCCTTGAACTCGCCGATCTGACGGTGGAACGCGACGTGCGGCAGCGCGAGGCGAAACTTGACGCCCGTCCGCTCGATGATCTTGTTGAAGCGCTCGATGCCCTTGGCGCAATCGCGCGTGTAGTCGTCGCGCAGCCGCATGTTGAGCGCGGTGAGCGCCGGCTCGTCGACGTTCTTGATCTCGCTGCCCACCATCTTGAGCACCGGATAGATCGAACTTTCCAGCCGGTGATCGTCGTCGATCGCGGCCTCGCGGAAGCGGCCCTTGATGCCGGCGTTGTAGGCGTTCGCTGCGTTGGTCGAGACCTCGGAGCCAAAGAGATCGAGGGAAAGCGAATAATGCAGGTTGAGCTTCTTCTGGATGGTCGGCAGGTCGATCACGCCAAGCGCACGCACCTTGGCGATGCCGTTGGTGTCCTCGATGCCGGCCTGCTTCATCGCCTCGCAGGTGCGCTGCACCGTGCGGCCGATGCCGGTCTCGCCGACGAACATGTGATGCGCTTCCTCCGTGAGCATGAAGCGGCAGGTGCGCGACAACGGATCGAAGCCCGACTGCGCGAGGCTTTCCAGCTGCATCTTACCGTCGCGGTCGGTGAAGAAGGTGAACATGAACAGCGACAGCCAGTCCGGCGTCGCCTCGTTGAAGGCGCCGAGCATGCGCGGCGAATCCTCGCTGCCGGAGCGGCGGCGCAGCAACTCGTCCGCCTCCTCGCGGCCGTCGCGGCCGAAGTACTTGTGTAGGATGTAGACCATCGCCCAGAGATGACGGCCCTCCTCGACATTGATCTGAAACAGATTGCGCATGTCGTAGAGCGACGGCGCGGTTTTGCCGAGATGGCGCTGCTGCTCGACGGAGGCGGGCTCGGTGTCGCCCTGGATCACGACCAGGCGGCGCAGCATGGCGCGGTATTCGCCTGGCACCTCCTGCCAGGCCGGCTCGCCCTTGTGCTTGCCGAACGGAACGGTGCGGCCCTCTTCCTGCGCCGCGAGCAGGATGCCCCAGCGGTATTGCGGCATCTTCACGTAGTCGAACTTGGCCCAGCCCTTGGGATCGACCGAGACGGCGGTGCGCAGATAGACCAGCGAATCCTGGAAACCCTCTGGCCCCATGTCCTTCCACCAGTCGAGATAGCCGGGATGCCAGCCCTCCAGCGCTTTCAGCACGCGGCGGTCCTCGGTGAGATTCACGTTGTTCGGAATCTTCTCGCGGTAGTCGACGTTGATGAGGTCCATGGCGTCCTCCTGTCTCGCTTCACTCGACTGTCATGCCCGCGAAAGCGGGCATCCAGTATTCACTGTCTCATCTGCATCACACCGCTGGTGATTACTGGATCATCCGCTTTCGCGGATGATGACAGGGGTGCGTGCGGCTAAACTCTCTTCGTATCGAACACGGCCTTCTGACCGGTGCCGTAGCGGCGCAGCGCGCCCTCCTCGCCGACCGCGTTGGGACGCTGGAAGATCCAGTTCTGCCAAGCGGTGAGGCGCGCGAAGATTTTCGTCTCCATCGTCTCCGGGCCGCCAAAGCGAAGATTGGCTTCAAGACCGGTGAGGCTGTCGGGCGAGAAGCTTGACCGCTCCTCCAGAAAGACGCGGATTTCGTCCTCCCAATCGATGTCGTCCAGCGCGAAGGTGATGAGGCCTACCCCTTCGGCGGCTTCCGCGTCGAGCTCCTGCCCGATCGCATCGCGAGCGCCGTCGTGGGCCTCGCCGTCATCGAGGAAGCGGGTCGCCAGTCTCGACAGCCCGTTCGACATGGTCAGCGCCGCCGACAGGTTGACGTCGCCGAGCAGCAGCACGGCCGGCGGACGATTGTCGCCGTCCTTCTGGCCGATCAGCATGTACGAGCGGTCGGCGGCGAACACGATTTCGGCCAGCGTGCCGGCGAAGCAGGAGCCGGGCTCGATCAGCGCGACCAGCGAACGCGACGTCAGATCGATGCGTTTGAGCACGCGCTTCCACTTCAGGCGAACCTCGCGGGCAAACCATTGCTTGGCTTCGCGGTCGAGCAGGGTGTCGTAGTCCAGGACCGCACGCGGATCGCCTTCCGACTTGAACACGATCGCCGCAACGTCGAATTCATTGTTGCGAATGTCGAGGATCGCATCGTCAAGCTCGCGCGCGAGCGCCAGCGGCCAGAACTCCGAGCCTTGCGCGACCATCGCATCCGCACTGGCCGGCGGCGCGGCTTGCGGGCCGCGCAGCGTGACGGTGGCGATGCGGCCGGCGATCTCGACCGATACGTGCTTGCTCTCGCGTCCGTGCGGAGTGGTCTTCACTTCGAGCGGTGCCAGCGCGATGCCCTTGGCGCCCGCCGGACGGTCCTTCGCGGCGAAATCCCTGGCGCGCGCCGCCACCGTCTCGTCGAGCTTGGAGTTCGGCACCACCTCGTCGACCAGCTTCCACTCGACCGCGCGCTTGCCCTTGACGCCCTCCTCCGTGGTACAGAACACGTCGGCGTGGTCGCGGCGAACCTTGCGCTTGTCGGTGACGCGGGTAAGCCCGCCGGTACCGGGCAGCACCGCGAGCAGCGGCAGCTCGGGCAATGACACCGTCGAGGAGCCGTCATCGACCAGGATGATGTGGTCGGCGGCGAGCGCCAGCTCGTAGCCGCCGCCCGCGCACGACCCGGTCACGACGCAGATGGTGCGCTGGCCGGAGAACTCGCTCATGTCCTCGATGGCGTTGCGAGTCTCGTTGGTGAACTTGCAGAAATTGACTTTATGCGCGTGGCTCGCGCCCGCCAGCATGCGGATGTTGGCCCCCGCGCAGAACACCCGTGGCTTGCCCGAGCGCAGCAGCACCACGCGCACTTGCGGATGCTCGAAACGCAACCGCTCCAACGCGTCGGCGAGCTCGATGTCGACGCCGAGATCGTATGAGTTGAGCTTGAGCTGATAGCCCTCGAACAGCGGCCCGTTCTCGTCAACATCCATCGAAAGCGTCGCCACCTCGCCGTCGACCGAGAGCTTCCAATGGCGGTAGCGCGACGGATCGGTCCTGAAATCGATCCGTTCGGCGCCGTTCGCCAGCTTGCGGTCTGCCTCAGCCATATCGCTAACCACGCCATGCCTGGCCTTGTGCCGGGCATCCATGTCTTACTTAGCACCTATCATACTCAAAGGAAGGCGTGGATGGCCGGGACATAGGCGAGCAAAGCGACGCCGTTCTTCGAACGGCTAAGTCCGGCCATGACAGCCGCTATGTCCGCAACGCCCGCTTGATGAATTCGGCCACCGCCGCCAGCGTCTCCTCCGGCGCCTCCCGGTGCGGCACGTGCTTGGCGGCCGGCAGCGCCAGCACCTCGACCGGGCAGTAGCACTCCTCCTGCGCGATCTCGACCTGGCGCATGGTGCCATACTGATCCTGCCCGCCCTGCACGATCAGGACCGGTACGCGGATGTGCGCGAGATCGTCGGTCAAATCCCACTGGCGGAAATCGTTCTTCAGCCAGACGTCGGTCCAACCGTGCACGGTGGCGTCGCCGTCGGCGTGATAGCGCCCGAGCCGCTGGCGCAGATCGGTCGTGTCGTATGCGTTGCGGACCTCGGCAATCGACGCGCTGGTGACGTCCTCGACGATGAAGTGCGGCGACATCAAAACGAGCCCGGCCATGCGGTGGTCCTGCACGCTGCCGCCGTAAATGGCGGCGATCGACCCACCATCGCTGTGGCCGACCAGCAATCCGCGCTGGAAACCGATCGCATCGAGCAGCCGCGGCAGGGTCTTGCGCGCCTCGTCGTGCATGAAGTCAAGCTTGCGCGGCAGCTTGGCCGGGCTGGACTGGCCGTAGCCGAGGCGCGAATAGACAAACACGCCGCAGCCGGTGGCCGCCTGGAGCTGGTCGGGGAAGTCGCCCCACATGCCGACGCAGCCGAGCCCCTCGTGCAGTATGACCAGCGTCGGCGCGTCCACGGGCCGCGGCCCGATCATGCGGTATTCGAGCCGCATGTCGCCGAGATCGACAAAGCCTTGGTCGCTCAACGCTGCCATTGAAACACTAAATGCCCAGATACCGGTGCTGAACATCCGGCGCGGCGGCGAGTTCCCGTGACGTGCCGGACCACACCACCCGCCCGCGTTCGATCAGATAGTGACGGTCGGCGATCCTTGTCAGGGCCTCGACGTTCTTGTCGATCACCAGGATCGACTGCCCGGAGGTCTTCAGCCGCGTCAGGCATTGCCAGATCTCGGCGCGGATCAATGGCGCGAGCCCTTCGGTCGCCTCGTCGAGAATGAGCAGCCGCGGATTGGTCATCAGCGCGCGGCCGATCGCCAGCATCTGCTGCTCGCCGCCGGAGAGCTGATTGCCCATGCTGCCGAACCGCTCGCCAAGCCGCGGGAACAGGTCGCACACCCGGTCGAGCGTCCACGGATCGGTACCGCCGGACCGGTTGGCCGCGGTGGCGACTAGGTTCTCGCGACACGACAGATTGGGAAACACCTGCCGCCCTTCCGGCACCAGCCCGATGCCGAGCTGACCCACGCGATAGGATGGCAGCGCGCGGATTTCCTCCCCGCCGAAGCGGATCGAGCCGGCGCGCGCCGGGGTGAGCCCCATAATGGACCGCACGGTCGTGGTCTTGCCCATGCCGTTGCGGCCCATCAGCGTCACCATCTCGCCGGGCGCGATGTCGAGCGAGATGCCGTGCAGCACCTGGCTCAGGCCGTAGCAGGTTTCGATATGAGTGAGCTGGAGCAGCGGCTCAGACATGCGTCACCGCCTCCTGTTCGCCGAGATAGGCCTGGCGCACCTCGGCGTTGGCGCGGATCGCATCGGGCGCGCCGGACGCAATGACGCGGCCATAGACCAGCACGCTGATCCGGTCGGCCAGCGCGAACACCGCCTCCATGTCGTGCTCGATCAGGAGGATCGTCAGCTCGCGCTTGAGCTCGCGCAAGGTCTGCACCATGCGCGCGGATTCTTCCGGGCCCAAGCCGGCCATCGGCTCGTCGAGCAGCAGCATCCGCGGCTTGGTGGCGAGCGCCATGGCAAGCTCGAGCTGGCGGTGCTCGCCGTGGCTCATGTTGGCGACAATCTCGTTCTCGCGGGCGGACAGTCCGGCGCGGGCGAGCGCGGCGCGAGCCGGCTCGCGTAGCGCGCTTTCGTCGCGCGCATCCTGCCAGAAGTGGAACGAATGACCGGCGTGCGCCTGCACCGCCAGCGCCACGTTATCCAGCGCAGTGAAATCGAGAAACAACGACGTGATCTGGAAGGAGCGCGCCAACCCGAGCGCACTGCGCGTATAGACCGGCAGCGCGGTGATGTCCCGGCCGTCGAAATGCACGCGCCCAGAGTCCGGGGCGATCTCGCCGCTGAGCTGCCCGATCAGAGTGGTCTTGCCGGCGCCGTTCGGGCCGATGATGGCGTGCAGCTCCCCGGCGGTCACGTCGAGCACGACGTTGTCGGAGGCGAGCACGCCGCCGAAGCGCTTGGTCAACCCGTCGATTTTGAGGAGCGTATCAGCCACGGCGGCGCCCCGAGATCAGGCCCTCGATGCCGCCGCGCGCGTAGATCACGATCAGCAGCAGCATCGGGCCGAGGATGAGTTGCCAGTATTCCTTGGCGGCCGCCACCTCTTGACCGGTCACCACACGACTGACGAAGCCGATCATGTGCGGCAGCGTCTCCTCCAGCACCAGCAGCGCGACCGCGCCGATCACCGGGCCGATCACAGTGCCCATGCCGCCGAGCACCGCCATGACGATCAGATCGCCGGAGCGCGTCCAGTGCATCAGCGCGGGACTGATGAAGTTGGTGTGGTTGGCGAGCAGCACGCCGGCCAGGCCGCACAGCACGCCCGCGATGACGAAGCAGGTCAGCTTATAGCGGAAGGTCGGAAATCCGATCGCTCGCATGCGGCGCTCGTTCGAGCGCGCGCCCTGGATCACCAGGCCGAAGCGCGAATTGATCAGGCGCCAGACCAGGTAAACGGTTGCCAGCAGCAGTGCGAGGCACAGGTAGTAGAAGACGGTCCGGTTCGACAGGTCGATCAGGCCGCCAAAATCGCTGCGCCGCTGGATGGTCAATCCGTCGTCGCCGCCGTATCGATCCAGCCCGTTGGCGACGTAATAGACCATCTGCGCGAAGGCGAGCGTGATCATGATAAAATAGACGCCGCGGGTGCGCAGGCTGAGAGCGCCGACCCCGAGCGCGAACAGCCCTGAGATCACGAGCGCAAGCGGCCACTGGATGAAGCCGCTGCTGATCCCTTCTTTGGCGAGGATGCCGACCACGTAGCCGCCGATGCCGAGATAGGCGGCGTGGCCGAAGCTCACCATGCCGCCGAAGCCCATGATCAGGTTCAGGCTCACCGCTGCGATTGCCAGGATGATGATGCGCGTGAACAGCGTCACCATGAAGGTGTTGCCGGTCACCGACGAATAGACCGGCAGCAGCACAAGCATCGCAAGCAGCGCGACCACGAACACATTGCGCGGGGTGACGCGGAGCTTCATTTACTCGACGCCGGGACCAAGCCTTCGGGCCGGAAGATCAAAACCAGCGCCATCAGCGTGTAGATCAGCATCGAGGACAACGCGGGCCCCGCGCTCGAACCGGCGCTATAGCTCAGGAAGGTCCGCACCAGATCGGGCAAGAACACCCGGCCCATGGTGTCGATTAATCCGACGATGACGGCGGCGACGAAGGCGCCGCGGATCGAGCCGATGCCGCCGATGATGATGACGACGAACGCCAGGATGAGAATGTTCTCGCCCATGCCGATCTGCACGAAGGCCAGCGGCGCCTGCATCATGCCGGCGAAGCCGGCGAGCGCGGCACCGAGGCCGAACACCAGCGTGTAGAGCAGCTTGATGTTGATGCCGAGCGCGCCGACCATTTCGCGATTGGACGCGCCGGCGCGGATCAGCATGCCGATGCGGGTGCGCATCACCAGCAGATAAAGCAGCAAGGCCACCGCGAACGTCGCCAGGATGATGACGAGGCGATAGAGCGGGTAATAGACCCCGGGTAGCACCTGGACGGCGGTGAGCATCTGGCTCGGCAGCGGAATGGTCAGCCCCGCTGGCCCCCAGATCAGCCGCACCAGTTCGTTGAAGAAGATCAGCAGCCCGAACGTGCCGAGCACATGGTCCAGGTGGTCGCGCCCATAGAGCGGCCTGATCGCGATCACCTCCAGCACCATGCCGGCAACCAGCGTTGCAACGAGCCCAAGCGCGAGCCCGGCGACGAAACTGTCGGTCGCCGCCACGAAGGTCGCCGCGAAATAGGCGCCGAGCATGTAAAGCGAGCCATGCGCCAGATTGACGAGGTCCATGATGCCGAAGATCAGCGTCAAGCCGGCCGCCAGCAGGAACAGCAGCATGCCGAGCTGAATGCCGTTCAGGCACTGTTCGATGAGATAAAACACGGTGTTATCGCATCCCCCGCGCAAGCACTGCTCAATCCGTCATCCTAGGTGCGAGCCTTAAGCGCGTTAACCCGCGTCTTCGACGCGCTATGGCGAGCCTCGAAGGATGGACGGCCCGGTTGTTGCAAAGTTCGGGCCGTCGACCCTTCGAGACTCGGCCTTAAGGCCGAGCACCTCAGGGTGACGGGATTGGCATTGCCTACCCTTCGTGATGAGGCCTCAGCCACGGCTAAAAAACAAGACGGCAGAAGCGCCCGCTTCTGCCGTCCGTTAGACGTTCGTCGGATGCGATCAGTTCGGCATCTTGCACTTCTGAAAGTGCTTGTCCTGGTCGTTCTCGACGATCGTGGCGACGGTCTTCATCCGGAATTCTTCGCCGTCCTTGACCGCTTCCTGCAGGTAGAAGTTCTGGATCGGGATGTGGTTCGGCCCGAACTTGAAGTTGCCGCGCACTGACTTGAAATCGGCCTTGCGGGCGGCATCACGCATCTCATTCTTCTTGGTGAGGTCGCCCTTGACCGCAGTGACCACGCTGTCGAGCATCGGGACGGCGTCGTAGGTCTGCGCACCGTAGAACGACGGGTCGGTCTTGTGCTTGGCCCGGAAGTCGTCAACGAACTTCTTGTTGGCGGCGTTCGGCAGGTCGCGCACCCATTGCTGTGCGCCCGGAATGCCGAGCGCCTGATCCTTCAGCCGCGGCAGCGACAGCGAGTCGATGGTGAACGCCGTGTAGAGCGGGATCTGGCCCTTGAGGCCGGACTGGTTGTACTGGGTGATGAATTGGATGCCAGGTCCGCCCGGGTAGAACGCAAAGATCGCGTCCGGCTTGGCGTTGCGCGCCTTCGAGAGCTCGGCCTGGAAGTCGACCTGGGTCGGCCAGGTGGTCAGCTCGCGGCCGATGATCTTGCCCTTGAAAGTCGCTTCCACGCCTTCAAGCATGTCCTTGCCGGCGGCATAGTTCGGGCCGATCAGGAACGCGCTCTTGACGTTCTTCTGGTTCATGTAGAGGCCGATCGCCTGCGGCGTCTGGTCGTTGTTCCACGAGGTCGAGAACACGTACGGCGAGCACATCTCGCCCGAGAGCTGCGAGGCGCCGGCGTTGGTGATGATGGTGAAGGTCTTGGAATCGATGATCGGCTTGAGCGAAGCGAGCAGAACGTTGGACCAGATGATGCCGACCAGGAAATCGACCTTGTCGGACTCGATCAGCTTCTGGACCTTTTGCACGCCGACCTCGGGCTTGACCTGGTCGTCCTCGTAGATGACTTCAACCGGCAGCCCGCCAAGCTTGCGGCCGTGATGGTCGAGCGCCAGCTCGAACGAGTTGCGCATGTCATTGCCGATCGCGGCGACCGGGCCGCTGAACGTGCTGACGAAGCCGATCTTAACGGTCTTCTGTTGTGCCAAGGCCGGCGCGGTGGCGAGCGCGACGATAGCGCAAGCCGAAAGCAGTGCAGTCCTCATATCCTCTTCCCTCCTGAATAGGTCGTTGGGCCGACCTTAGCGCGGCGGCCCCTCGGCGCGCAATTTGAAGCGCTGGATCTTGCCGGTTGCGGTCTTCGGCAAATCGCCGCGGAACTCGATCCAGCGCGGGTATTTGTAGGGGGCGAGCTTCGCCTTGACGTGGTCCTGCAGCGCCCGCGACATGGCGTCGCTCGCCTTGGGGTCAGCCGCCTTTTCCCGCGATTTGAGCACCACGAAGGCCTTGGGCTTGATCAGCCCGTCGCCGTCCGGCCAGGCCACAACGGCCGCTTCTAGAACATCTGAGTGGGTTTGCAGGGCAGCCTCGACCTCGAACGGCGAGACATATTGGCCGGACACCTTGAGCATGTCGTCGCGGCGACCGCAGTAGACGAAATAGCCGTCCTGGTCCTCGATATACTTGTCGCCGGAGCGCGTCCATTCGCCGAGGAACGTGGAGCGCGACTGCTCACGGTTGTTCCAGTACATCATCGCGCTGGTAGGGCCGCGAACCAGAAGCTCGCCCATCTCGCCCCTATTTACCGCCACGCCGTCATCGTCGACGAGCTTCACGTCGTAGCCCGGTACCGGTTTGCCGGTGGTGCCGTACTTCACGTCGCCGGGCCGGTTCGACAGAAAGATGTGCAGCATCTCGGTCGAGCCGATGCCGTCGAGGATGTCGACGCCGTAGCGTTCCAACCAGCGCTTGCCGATGTCCTCCGGGAGCGCCTCGCCGGCGGACACGCACCGGCGCAGCTTCAGCTCGGAGCGCTGCGGCGCGTTGCGGCTTGCAAGGAACGCGGCATAAAACGTCGGCACCGCGAAGAACGCGGTGACGCCATGCGTCTTCAGCAGCGTCGCCACCGCATCAGGCGTTGGCCGGTCCGGCAGCAGTACGGTGGTGGCTCCGACCGACATCGGAAATGTCAGCGCGTTGCCGAGCCCATAAGCGAAGAACAGCTTCGCCACCGAAAAAACGACGTCGTCCCCGGTGAGGCCCAGAATCGGCCCGGCGTAGAGATCGTTGGTCAGCCGCAGGTCGGCGTGGGTGTGCACCGCAGCCTTCGGCTTGCCGGTGGAGCCCGAGGTGTAGAGCCAAAAAGCGATGCTGTCGCGCGTGGTCGGCCGCGGCATGTAGGGCCCGCGCACCGAGTTACCGGTCGTTGCATTGCTGAACGACGTGTGGCCGCGCGTGTCCTTACCCAGAACGATGACGGTCAAGTAGTAGGTGAATTCCTTCGCGATGATCTTCTCGAACTTCGGATAAAGCTCCTCCGACACCACCAGGATGCGCGGCCGGCAATCGTCGTACATGAAGCGGTAGTCGTCCTCGGTCATCAGAGTATTGACCGGCACCGCGACGCGGCCGGACATCAGCGTCCCGAGGAACGCGCCCACCCATTCGACGCAGTCGGGCAGGCAGATGAGCACCCGCTCCTCCGGCCGCGCGATGCCGTCGAGATACAGGGCGAACTGCTCGGACAGGTCATAGACCTCTCCGTAGGTCCAGGTCCTCTTGGCGTCGATGAACGCAGTCTTCTGCGACCAGGCGAGGTCGCGGTCCGAGAACAGGTCGAAGGTGAAATTGTACTGACGCGGGATTGCGCCCACCGGATCGGGCGTGGGCACAGCCTGCTCGGCTGGCGCGCGCGCAGCAACCATTCGCATCCCCCAGAAAAGATGAACTAGTATGCCGCCCGGCCCCTCGAGCCGCAACGCGCTTGGTCCGCCCGGGAGTTCCATCCATGATTTTTAGCCGCGATCGCATCCTCACCACCCATGTCGGCAGCCTGCCGCGCAACGAAAAGCTGTCCGATCTCCTGATGGCGCAGGAGGAGGAGAAGCCGTACGACCCGAACGTGCTGGCCAGCGAGATGGACAAAGCGGTCCGCCACGTCGTCAAGGCGCAGATGGACGCCGGCATCGACATCGGCAACGACGGCGAGCAGCGGCGGATCGGCTTCCAGACCTACGTGCCGCAGCGCATGTCCGGCTTTGCCGGCGTGTCAAAGCGCCGTCGCGGCAAGGAGTTCGAGGAATTTCCCGAATTGCTCGCCTACCTGATGCGCCGCTTCCCGAACCCGCCCAAGAGCCAGCAGGGCGCGCCCGAGGCGCAGGCCGATATCAAGTATCGCGACCTCAAGCCGATCACGGACGAAACCACCGGCCTCAACAAGATCGCCGACGAACTCGGCGCGTTCTCCGAGCGGTTCATGACCGCGGCGTCTCCGGGCATCATCTCGACCACGATGCTCAACGCGCATTACGATTCGCACGACGCTTACCTAGACGCGATCGCGCGTGAGATGAGCAAGGAGTACCAGGCGGTGCACAAGGCCGGGCTGATCCTGCAGATCGACGCGCCCGATCTCGCGATGGAGCGCACCATGATGTACCGCGATCTCTCCGACAGCGATTTCATCAAGCGCTGCGAGCACCACGTCGCGGTCATCAACAAGGGGATCGAGGGCATCCCGCGCGACCGCGTGCGGCTGCACGTCTGCTACGGCAACTGGGAAGGCCCGCACATCCACGACATCCCGCTGGAGAAGATCCTGCCGGCGCTCTACACCGCCAACGTCGGCGCGCTGACGATCGAATTCTCCAATCCGCGCCACGCCCACGAATACACCGCGCTGAAGAAGCACAAGCTGCCCGATCACATGCTGCTCATTCCGGGCGTGGTCGAGACCACGTCGAACTTCGTCGAGCACCCCGAAGTGGTGGCGCGGCGCATCGAGGAGGCGGTGGCGGCGGTCGGCGACCGCGAGCGCGTCGTCGCTTCGACCGATTGCGGCTTCGGCACGTTCACCAAGCGCGAATGGGTGGTGGAGCCGGTGGTTTGGCTCAAGCTCAAGGCGGTCCGCGAAGGCGCCGATATTGCTTCGGCCAGATTGTGGGGCAAGAAGGTGGCGTGAACTCTCGTGCTCTGGTGTCAGCCTTCGTTCTCAACCATCTCCAGCCATTTTCCGACGGTCCACCCGCACCGGCACCGAGAACAATACACAGATAGTTCATCTCTCGACCGAGACATAATCGAAGTCGTAGAGACCTATTGGCGCAAACACGGCAATAGCCATACCAGTCAGGGTCCACATGGTTCTCATGATCGTGACCTCATCGGTTCCTGACCGGACGAAACCGAACCGTCATTCTAGGCGATTCCGGGTCTGCAGCGCACCACTTCGTGCTGCGTCGCGCCCGGGACACGGGCTATAATGCACCCAAGAGAGCCAAGAATTTAGGAGACCCCCATGGACGACATCACCAAGCGCGAGCCGATCCAGATCCGCGCCGAGGACATCAACCCGCGCTACAACTGGGGCCGTGCGCTGCCGGCGCTCGGCATCATGGGCGTCGACTTCGAGGAGCGCGTCGACTACCGACGCCTGCACCGCTATCGGCTCGGCCGCGCCCGCCAGGCGCTGGAGAATTCCAACCTCGGCGCGCTTCTGGTGTTCGACGTCAACAACATCCGCTACCTGACCTCGACCAAGATCGGCGAATGGGAGCGCGATAAGCTCTCGCGCTGGGCGCTGCTGCCGCGCAACGGCGAGCCGATCATCTGGGACTTCGGCTCGGCCGCCGTGCACCACAAGCTCTATTCGCCGTGGCTCAAGCCGGAGAACTGCCTCGCCGGCCTCGTGGGACTTCGCGGCACTGTCGCGCCGCAGTTCGGGCTGATGAAGCGCCATGCCGAGGAGATCGCTTCGATCCTCAAGGAGCATGGCGTCGCCAACATGCCGCTCGGCGTCGACATCATCGAGCCGCCGATGATGTTCGAGCTGGAGAAGGCCGGCCTCAAGGTTGCCGACGGCCAGCAGACCATGCTGGAGGCGCGCGAACTCAAGTCTGCCGACGAGATCGCGCTGCTCAACCGCGCCGCCGCGATGGTGGACGGCGCCTACCAGCTCATCAACGAGCAGCTCAAGCCGGGCGTGCGCGAGAACGACATCGTCGCCGAGGTGAACAAGTTCCTCTACACCCACGGCTCTGATGACGTGGAAGCGATCAACGCGATCTCCGGCGAGCGCTGCAATCCGCACCCGCACAACTTCACCGACCGAATGATCCGCCCCGGCGACCAGGCGTTCTTCGATATCCTGCAATCGTTCATGGGCTACCGCACCTGCTACTACCGCACCTTCAACGTCGGCCGCGCCACCGACAGCCAGCGCGACGCCTACAAGAAGGCGCGCGAGTGGCTCGACAACGCGATGGCGCGGATCAAGCCCGGCGCCAAGACCTCGGACATCTGCGCGGCATTCCCGAAGTGCGACGAATTCGGCTTCCCCGACGAGATGAGCGCGTTCGGCCTGCAGTTCGCGCACGGGCTCGGGCTTGCGCTGCACGAGCGGCCGATCATCAGCCGCGTGGTGTCGATGGATCATCCAACCGAGATCAAGGAGGGCATGGTGTTCGCAATCGAAACCTATTGCCCGGCGACCGACGGCTATTCCGCCGCGCGCATCGAGGAAGAGGTCGTGGTCACCGACACGGGCTGCAAGGTGATTTCGCTGTTCCCGGCGGAGGAGTTGCCGATCTCGCATCGGTATTGACGCAACGGAGCCGCTCGTTCCGCCTCATCCTGAGGAGCCGCCGAAGGCGGCGTCTCGAAGGATCAGGGCGGCCGCCGCCGATGGAGCCCATCCTTCGAGACGCATCGCTCCGCGATGCCCCTCAGGAGGAGGGCGGAGAGTGGAGAAGAAATGAAAATCGCTTCTATCGCAGCAGCAATCAGCCTGCTCACAATGCAAGCCGTCCAAGCCGCCGACATCCGAGTGTTCTGCACGGGAGCCGCGCGCAGCGCTTACGAGGAACTCGCCCCGCAATTCGAAAAGGCGACCGGGCACAAGCTCATCACTACCTTCGGCCTGCCGTCCGAGCTCGTGAAAAAGCTCGACGCCGGCGAGCCGGTCGATGCGATCATCCTGTCCTACGACATCGACAGGCTGGTCAAGCAAGCCAAGATTGTCGCCGGGTCACGCGTCGTGCTCGGCCGCACTGGCGTCGGTGTCGCGGTCCCGGCGGGAGCGCCAAAGCCTGCGTACAACAATGCCGATGCGCTGAAGCGTTCCCTGCTCGGCGCCAAGTTCATCGCGACGTCGGGCGAAGGCAGCAGCGGGCAGTATGTGCTCACGCTGCTCGATCGCCTCGGCATCGGCGCCGAGGTCAAGCCGAAGATCAAGTCCGGCGCGTCCGGTCAGGCGGCGAAGCTGCTGGCCGCCAAGGAAGTCGACTTCGCGGTGATCGGCTTGCCGCCGGTTGCCGGCGTTGCGGGCATCGAATGGCTCGGCTATCTGCCGGACGATCTCAACAGTTGGCTGCCGTTCACCGGCGGGGTCAACGTCGCCGCGAAGGAACCCGAAGCGGCGTTCGCGCTGTTGACATTCCTGGTCACACCAGCCGCGGCTGCGGTGTTCAAGACCAAGGGGCTGGAGCCCGTGACTCCGTAAGGAGCCGTCACGGAACTGTCACGTTGCAGGGACTATCGTCCGCCAACACAGGGTCGACGGCCATGTTAAGCTCAATGCGACTGATTGGGGCGGCAGCAGGCGCCGCCCTCGCCTCTTATGCCGCAGCGGCGGACGTCACCATTCGCGAACATCTCAGCAACGATACCCTCCTCACGCTCGGCACCTACAGCTTCGAGGGCGGCAAGACGCTGAACCTCACCGTCGGCATCGGCAGCGGCGCGTTCCGCGGACCGAACGACCCGCCGAACGTGATCTGGACGGTCGGCGACCGCGGGCCAAATTTCACCTGCGGCGAAGCCAAGAACGTTTCCGGAGTCACCCCCAAAACGTGCGGCGAGGTGAAGAACGGCCGCGTCTATCCTGTCCCCGCCTACTCGCCCTCGATCTACCGGGTGGTGCTGCTCGACGACGGCACGTTCCGCGTCACCGACGTCATCACGCTCAAGGACCGCGACGGCCGTCCGCTCAACGGCATGCCCAATCCGCTCAAGGTGGCGACCACCGAGACGCCGCTCGACGGCACCGGCAAGCCGCTGCAGCAGGACGCCCACGGCATCGACGCCGAGGGGATCGTGCGGCTCAACGACGGCACGTTCTGGATCGGCGACGAGAACGGCCCGTCGATGACGCATTTCTCGGCCGAAGGCCGCATGATCGTGCGGCACGTGCCGCGCGGCACCGAAGGCGACTACGCCGGCGCACGCTACGAGGTGGCCGGCTCGCTGCCTGCTATCCTGGCCAAGCGCCAGGCCAATCGCGGCATCGAGAGCATGGCGGTCTCGCCCGACGAGCGTTTCCTCTATTTCATCGTGCAGAATCCGCTGGCGAACCCGGACGCGGCAGCGTTCCGGCAGGCGCGCAACGTCCGCCTGTTCAAGATCGAGCGCGCGGCCATGAAGGTTGCGGGCGAATACGTCTACGTGATGGACGATCCGAAAAGCTTCCGCCGCGACCCATCCGACGTGCCCAGCGATCCGCGCATCAGTGAACTGATGGCGGTCGGGCTCGACCGGCTGATCGTGCTGGAGCGCACCGAGCAGACCACCAAGCTGCACGAAATCGAGCTGGCCGGCGCGACCGATATTTCCGGCGGCAAGTGGGACGACGCGGCGACAAAGCCGACCTTGGAACAAAGCGACGTGACGGCGGCCGGCATCACACCGGTCAAGAAAACGCTGCGTTTCGACACCACCGACTTTCCGAACATCGTCGGCAAGACCGAAGGCATGGCGCTGCTGGGTGACGGCAGCCTCGCGATCATCAACGACGACGACTTCGGCATTTCCGGCGGGCGCACGCAAATCGTCGTGGTGCGTGGGACCGGCATCGCGCGGCGATAGAGCCTTTCTCGTTTGAGCATGATCTTTTCCGAAAACCGGCTTCCACTTTTCGGGATCATGCTCCAGGCCGCCTTGCGCGCGGCCGCTGCGGCACGCATTCTACCGCCATGCCGCCCTATGTTCCGAAATACGTCCGCCCGGAAGACGCCGCGCAAAGCCGCGCGGCGCTGATCCGCCGCTTGGTCTGGGTAGCCGCCGCGATCCCGCTGCTGTTCGTTTTTTTCGCGTTCGCCTACAGCGACCAGGCGCCAACCGGCCTGCGCAACGGACTGATCGCGCTCGATCGCGCGCTCGGCTTCCCGATCATCGGATTGCTGGGAATGGTTCTCGGCTGATCGACCGATCAGCCGAGAACAATCACGTCTCGACTTCTTCGCTTTTCACGATCGAGAAGAACGCCGCCGGCTGAATCGGCTGAAAGCCCGCGGGTGTGGTGATGCCGAGCACCAGCACGCGGATGATGTTGTAGGTGCCCTTGAAGCCTTTGGCTTTCGAGAGCTCGTTGCCCTGCACGTAGGCCATGTTGGCACCGATGCAGGCTGTCGGATTGTTCTCTTCGGCGTTGACCTTGCTCATCGCCGAAGAATAGTCGCCGTCGAACAGCACGACGAACCGTTCCATCTGCTTCTGCGTGTCGCAGATGACGGTGGTTCCCATTTGAATATCGGCATCGGACTTTTCGCCGGCCGCGGCCGGACCGACGAGACACAAGCAGAACAGAAGGACGCGAAGTGGACCGTTCATGCGAACCTCCTCTGGACGAGAAGCGTGTCGCGAACATCCGCATTCGCTTGGCCGCTCGTACCTCCACGTAAATCAAGAAGCGTGCCAAGGCCACGGAGGTTCTGCCCGGCCATGGTCCGCCCAACTTGTTTACCGACCGTTAACCACTGGCGAAACGCAGGCGTCATATGACATCCCAATGACGCCGCGAACGGGCGCCCGACCGATTTTAGAGTTGCCCGGGGCGATTTCTTCCGGCGAATCCGCGGAACTGGAACACCGCGGTTCGACTCAAAAACGAATCAGCACGATCAAGCCTGCCTGCAAAAGCGGCAGTCCCGGAACACCGGAATGGCCGTATTCACAGCAACTCAAATGTGGCGGCTGTCGCGACGCCGCACGCGTGCAACGGCAGTGCCTGTGGATCTCGCAGGTGAGGTGCCATGCCCAAAAAAGGTTGGCGTCCACACTGTCAGGCGAGTATGGGTCGCGGCGCACACCGAGTTCCCGGAAAAATTTCGTGGCCACGATTCCCACCTCAGAGGCGATGCTGCGCGGATTGCGGGGCCTGTGCCCAGCCTGCAATTCAGGCCGCATGTTCCGGGCGTATCTGAAAGTGGCGGACCGTTGTCCGGTCTGCGGCGAGGATCTCTCGCATCAGCGCGCCGACGATTTCCCTGCTTATATCGTCATCGTTATCGTCGGCCACATCATCGTCCCGCTTGTCCTCGCGGTGGAAACACGCTTCACCCCGCCTTACTGGGTGCACATGGTGTTGTGGCCGGCGCTGGTGGTGAGCCTTACGCTCCTGCTGTTGCAGCCGGTGAAGGGCGCCATCGTGGCGCTTCAATGGGCGGTGGGAATGCCGGCTTCGACGAAGCGAAAAAGCAGCGAGCGTTGAAAGCGAATCCGGCGCCCGCCGCCGATTAGGCAGCCAAGCGGCTGCCGTTACGCCCATGGATCGTAGGTTCCGAACGTCCAGATGTGGCCCTCGGCGTCGCGGCAGGTGTAGTCGCGGCCGCCGTAACTCTGCGTGGTCGGCGGAATAACGATCTCGGCGCCTGCCGCCTTGGCCTTGTCATGATGAGCGTCGGGGTTCGCCACCACGAGGTAGATCGTCTGCGTGCAGATACCGACCTCTGCGGGGGTCTTCACCAGCTTCCCGTACTCGGTTTCCTTGTGCGAGCCGAGCATCACCATCGCATTGCCCAGCGTGAGTTCCGCGTGCGCAATGGTGTCAGCGTCGCCTTTGACGACCATTTTCTTGGCGAAGCCAAAGGCCCCGCAAAGGAATTCGACCGCGGCCGGCGCATCGCGATACGTGAGGCACGGCATCACGTTGGCCCTGCTGGCAGCCTTTGGTGCAGCGGTCTTGCGCACAGCCGTCTTTTTGCGGGCTTTTGTTGTCCTGGAAGAAGACTTACGTTTTAAAGGCTTGCGCTTTGCCGTCCTTGAAGACTTCGCTCGCTTCGACATCGTGCTCTCTCCTGTCGTTGCCGGTGCGCCCACCCCTTCTCAAAGCAAAACCCGCCGGAGGCCAGCGGGTTCATTCATTTCAAGACGCGGCGATTACTGGCACATCGCGCGGCTGATGAAGGTCACCGTCGTACACTCGTTGTCGGACTGTTTGCCATTGAGGTAAGTCCGCACGGGACAGTTCTCGGCGGAGGTGAAGTCCACGCTCTTTCCGGTCGTGAACCCTTGTTTGCGGCACAGCGCTTCCGCCGCCGCCAGGCAGTCCGGCGCCCCATTCGGCGCAGTCATGCAGCGCTCGCGGCCTGAGACAACGCGAGCCATGGGCAAGTTGGCCACCGCGCCCATGGCGTCCCTGGTGACATCGGCCGCCGTAACACCAGCGCCGACCGCGTTCCTGCTGATCTCCGCAGCCGAATCGCCGATGCTCTTGCGGGTCTCCTCGGCGCGCTGATTGAATTCATCGATACTGGTCTTGGCGCCCGCCATGTGAGAGCGAAAACCGGCGGTGCCTTCGTCGAACCAGCGGCCGATCGCTTCGAAGAAACCGCGCGTCTCAGGCTTCGGCTGTGTCACCGCAGGCGGAGTTGGCTCAGACGGCGGCGCGATCTGCTGCTGGGCAACGGCGATTTGCGTCAGCAGCACGGGCGCGGCGATCAAACCAAGCACGCTGCTGCGCGCCCGGCTGACTTGACTGACGACCTTCCGTACCTTGTTCATGGCGCTCAATCGCCTGACGGCCGAAGCCCTCTTTCGATCCTCAAAAACCGCCCGAGTTCTGCCGGGACGGCATGGCCAAAATGAGGAACGGAGACTCCGGGCTCAGAGGAAGTATAGCGCAAATAGAGCGCCGATGACGAGGCGAATGGCGCGGGCGCTATGTACAATCCTATGCATTCCGCATCCGGCCGCAGGCGGCCAAAAAACGAGCATATTGAAGCACATGTGTTGAGCGCGCGGCCCGCCGGAGGTCAGGCGAACGTTGTGAAAAGAGCCCTGAACGCGAAGTAGATCAGGATGACCGCAACGACACCGGCCAGCGCGATCCATCCCAGCCGTTTCTCGATGAACTCCCGTATCGGCTCGCCATATCGCCGCAGCAGCCACGCGATCGCGAAGAATTTTCCGCCGCGCGCGACGATGGCGGATGCGATGAACAACCACAAATCCACCGCGGCTGCGCCAGATAGTATCGTCACGACTTTCATCGGCGGCAGATGAGCCACACCGGAGGTGATGAGCATCAACAAGATGGCATCGCGGCTCGCCGACGAGCGCAGCAGTTCGAACTTGTCCAAGCTGCCGTAAAACTCGAGCACCGGACGCGCGATCAATTCGTAGGCGTAATAGCCGATGAGCCAGCCGGCGATGCCGCCAAGCACGGATCCGACCGTTACGATGAGTGCGTATCGGTAGGCGCGCTCCGGCCGCGCCAAGCCCATCGGAACGAGCAGGGCTTCGGCCGGAACGAGGAATATCGAACTCTCGACGAATGCAATAAATCCAAGCCACCATTCCGCGCTCTTGCGAGCGGCAAGCGACAGCGTCCAGTCATAAAGTTTTTTCAGCATCGCGGATTTGCTTAGCGGCGCGGGCCGGGAAAGTCCACGCGCGGCAGCCGTCGGTCAGCGGCGCTTGCGGGAGCGGCGCGAGTCGAGCAACACGACCTTGCGGCGTGACGAGTCGGGGCCGTTCTTCGGCATCTTCTCGGCGATGCCCATCAGGTCTTCGCGCCGCTTCATCTCATTCCAGACGTCCGCCGGACGCAGGTCCGACGCGACCCAGAGCACCGTGAGGTTGTAGAGAAGGTCTGCGCTTTCGCGCACCACAGCCTCACGATCGCCATTCATGGCGTCGATCACGACCTCGACCGCCTCCTCCGCCATCTTCTTGGCAACCTTGCCACGGCCGGCACGAAGCAGCCGCGCGGTGCGTGAGACCGAGGGGTCAGCGTCCTTGGCACTCAGAACCTGCTGGTACAGCCGGTCGAGCGAATCAGTCATGCCACATGCATACACTGGATCGGGTGATTCGTCGGTTAATGACTTCGCTGCGGTGCGCAACGAAAAGGCGCCGCCCCAAGTCGTGAGGCGGCGCCAGTACGCAGTTAAACCGGCACGTTGTTGTCGAGACTACCAGTGGCGGCGATGCCAGCCGTGCCACCGTGAACCACCGTGAAAGCGGCCGTGGTAGGCCGGCGCTCCGTAGGCGTAGGGCGCGCCGTACCCATAGGGCGTCGCGTAGTGCGGCCCGTAGTACGCCTTGTAGCGATCGCGGGCGGCCTTGGCCGCGATGACCGCGGCAACCGTGCCGAACACGCCCGCAATCGCGGCGGCGGCAACCGCGTCGCCGTGCCGGCGACCGGCGTTGGCGGGCGCGGAGCTCAATGATGTGAAAGCAATCGCGACCGCCGCAGCTGCTGCAATGGTGCGACTTCTGATCGTGAACATTTCTCTCTCCATAGGGATCGATGTCCCTGCGTGAGTAAATACGCACGATGGAAGGATATGTTCGGGCGGCGAGACCCCGCGGCGGATTATGTTTTTGTAACGTAGTGCAACAAACGTTCAGAAATGAATCTGGTGCAGCGCATCCAGATTGCCGGCGCCGTCACTTCTCCACGGCGAGCAGCGTCGCGTTACCGCCAGCCGCTGCGGTGTTGATCGTCACCGTTTGCTCGGTGGCGAAGCGGCGCAGGTAGTTGGGCCCGCCGGCCTTCGGGCCGGTGCCGGACAAGCCGGTGCCGCCAAACGGCTGCGTGCCCACCACCGCGCCGATCATGTTGCGGTTGACGTAGACGTTGCCGTTCGCGAGTCTCGAAACAATTTTGTGCACCGTCGCGTCGATGCGCGAATGGATGCCAAGCGTCAGCCCGGTGCGGTTGCCGGCGATGTCGTCGAGCAGCGGGTCGAGCTCTTCGGCGCGCCAGCGCACCACGTGAAGGACGGGCCCGAACACCTCTTCCTGCAGGTCGCTGGCGCGATCGAGCATGATGATGGCGGGCGGAACGTAGAGCCCGCGCGCTGGGAGTTTCCGGTCGGCATCCCATCGGAAAACCACGCGGCCGGCCTTTCCTTTGATCCAGCGGTCGAGCCGATCCTTGGCCTCGGGGTCGATCACCGGCCCGACATGGGTCGCCGGATCGCGCGGATCGCCCAGCGCCAACTCCCGCGCCGCGCCGGCGATCATCTCGATCATGCGGCCGGCGACGTCATCCTGCACGCAGAGGAGCCGCAGCGCCGAGCAGCGTTGCCCGGCCGACCGGAACGCAGACGCGACGACATCGTCGGTAACCTGCTCCGGCAGCGCAGTGGCATCGACGATCATGGCATTGATGCCGCCGGTTTCGGCAATCAGCGGCACGATCGGACCGTCCTTGGCGGCCAGCGTCCGGTTGATGACCCGGCCTACCTCCGTCGAGCCGGTGAAGGCGACGCCGGCAACGCGCGCATCGGCGGTCAGCGCCGCGCCGACCTTGCCGTCACCGGGCACGAGATGCAGCGCGCTCGCCGGCACCCCAGCCTGATGAAGCAGCCGCACCGCCTCCGCCGCGATCAGCGAGGTCTGCTCGGCAGGCTTCGCCACCACGCTGTTGCCGGCAGCAAGCGCCGCGGTCACCTGGCCGAGGAAGATCGCCAGCGGGAAATTCCACGGACTGATGCAAACGAACACGCCGCGGCCGCGATAGGTCACTTGATTGGATTCGCCAGTCGGCCCCGGCATCGGCTGCGGAGCCAGGCTGCGTCGCGCTTCGGCGGCGTAGTAGCGGCAGTAGTCGACCGCCTCCCGAAGCTCGGAGAGCGCGTCGTCGAGCGTCTTGCCGCCCTCGACTTGCATGAGAGCGATCATCCGGCCGCGCTCCGCTTCGAGAAGATCGGCGGCGCGTTCCAGGATCGTGGCGCGGCGCTCCAGCGGCGTTGCCGCCCAAGATGCAAAGCCCTCCTGCGCCGCGCTTATCGCAGCCTTTGCCGTGTCAGCGTCGGCTTCGCCGACCTCGCCCGCCACGGTGACACCGTCGATCGGTGACAGCACCGGACGCGCTGCGCCCTGGCGGCTGACGCCGTCGATCACAGGCGCCGCGCGCGCCTGCGCGGGAAGGCTACGTTTCACTTCGCCAAGCAATGCGTCGAGCGCCGCGCCATCGCCGAACTCGACGCCGGACGAATTCACCCGCGCGGGCCGGTAGAGATCGCGTGGCAACGGGATATGCGGATGCCGCGCGTGCTGCGCATCGCCGACCCAGGCTTGCGGCCGCTTCAGGATTTCCTCAATCGGCACCTTTGGATCGGCCGCGACGGCGACGAACGACGAGTTGGCGCCGTTCTCCAGCAGCCGCCGCACCAGATAGGCGAGCAGCTCGCGATGACTGCCGACCGGCGCATAGACGCGGCACGCAGCGCCCGGCGCCTCCGCAAGAAGCTCCTCATAGAGCACTTCGCCCATGCTGTGCAGACGCTGGAATTCGTAGCCCTCGACGCCGCCGGCCTGCTCGATCACCGCCGCTACGGTCAGCGCGTTGTGGGTCGCGAACTGCGGATAGAGCCGCGGCCGCGCCCTCAGCAGTTTCCGGATGCACTCCATGTAGCTGAGATCGGTCATCGGCTTGCGGGTGAACACTGGATAGTCCGCAAGCCCGCGCTCCTGGGCGCGCTTGACCTCGGTGTCCCAGTAGGCGCCTTTGACCAGCCTGATCATCAGCCGGCGATCGAGATTGGAAGCAATATCCGAGAGCCAATCGATCACCGCGGCGGCGCGCTTTTGATAGGCCTGCACCGCAAGCCCGAAGCCGTCCCACCCGGCCAGCGACGGATCGGCCAGCACCGCCGCGATCACCGCAAGCGACAGCTCGAGCCGGTCCGCTTCTTCCGCATCGACGGTGAAGTTGAGGTCGTGGCGCTTGGCCTGGCGGGCCAGCTCCAGCGTGCGCGGCACCAACTCCGCAAACACGCGATCGCGCGACACCGCCTCGTAGCGCGGGTGCAGCGCCGACAGCTTGACCGAAATGCCGGGCCGCGCCGGCAGCGCGGCGTTGCCGGCGCGCTTGCCGATCGCGTCGATCGCATCGGCATAGGCCTCGAAATAACGCGCGGCGTCGTGAGCGGTGCGCGCGCCCTCGCCCAGCATGTCGAACGAATAGCGGAACTCGCGATGCGAGCCGGCGCGTGACAGCGCCTCCCCGATGTCTTGGCCCAGGACAAAATGCGAGCCAAGCAGCTTCATCGCCTGCCGCGTCGCCAGCCGCACCGTCGGCAAGCCAAGCCGCTTGACCATGCTCTCGACGATATTCTCCGGCGTCTCGCCGGGATGGATGACCCGCGCGGTGATGCCGAGCGTCCATGCGGATGCGGAAACCAGGAACGACGACGAATGCTCCGCGTGAGCCCAGTCGCCGGCGGCAAGCTTGTCCTCGATCAACCGGTCCGCCGTCGCGGCGTCCGGAACGCGCAGCAACGCCTCGGCCAGGACCATCAGGGCGAGGCCTTCCTTGGTGGAAAGCGAGTAGGCGTGGAGAAAGTCCTCGACTCCGCCAAGACCGCCGGCCCTGGAGCGGATCGCTTCGACCAGCCGCCGGGCGCGGGCGTCGATGCGCTCGTCCGCTTTGGCATCGAGCTTCGTCGCTGACAGCAAGCGGGCCGCAATGCCCTCATCCGGCGGCGCATAGGCGGCGCGGAAGGCGTGTCGTTCAGGGCGTGCAGATGCGTTCATGATCGCAACAAGCCGTCAGTCTAGCAGAGGGGGGCCGTGGCCTGCCCAGCGGAGGGGCATGATGGCATCTCATTGTGCAGAATGCGCCGCTCTGTGCAGACGGCAGGCAACGCCGCCGTTCTATCTTGCTCTTTCATTCGGCATGTTCTTTGCTGAGATCAATGGCGGAACAGCAAACGGGCGGCATCGGCCGCCGCGCCGCCTGCCGGCAACTCTCAAGAGGAACAGATCATGGGCGTCCTGAACATCAAAAGGCTCGGATTGGCCGGGCTTGCCGCTGCCGCAACAGCGCTGCTTTTCAGCGGTCCCGCCACCGCTCAACAGGCCATCAAATTCACTCTGGACTGGAAATTCGAGGGACCGGCCGCGCCGTTCCTCGTGCCGCTCGATAAGGGCTACTACAAGGCTGAAGGCCTCGATGTCACCATCGACACGGCCGGTGGCTCGCTGGAGCCGCTGAATCGCATCGCGTCCGGGACCTATGACATCGGGTTCGGCGACATCAATTCGCTGATCAAATTTCGCGACGCCAATCCGAACGTGCCGATCAAAGCGATTTTCATGGTCTATAACAAGCCGGCATTCTCTATCGTCAGCCGCAAGAGCCGCGGCGTGATGAAGCCGAAGGACCTGGAGGGCAAGAAGCTCGGCGCGCCGGCGCCGGACGGCGCCTTCGCGCAGTGGAAGATTTTCACCGAAGCCAACAAGATCGACGCGTCCAAGGTCACGATCGAGAATGTCGGCTTTCCCGTGCGCGAGCCGATGCTGGCGGCGGGACAGGTCGATGCCATCACCGGCTTCTCGTTCTCGTCCTACATCAACCTGAAGGACCGCGGCGTGCCGGCCGACGACATCGTCGTCATGCTGATGGCCGACCACGGCGTGAACCTCTACGGCAACGCGATCATCGTGAACCCGAAATTCGCCGCCGAGAAGCCCGAGGCGGTCAAGAAGTTCCTCAATGCCTTCCTGAAGGGCATCAAGGATACGGTCGCCAATCCCTCGACTTCGGTCGACTCCGTCATCAAGCGTAATGACGTGGCGAAGAAGCCGGTCGAGCTCGAGCGCCTGCAAATGGCGATCAAAGACAACATCGTCACACCCGAAGTGAAGGCCAACGGCTATGGCGCCGTCGACATGGACCGGCTCGACAAGTCGATCGACCAGATCGCGCTGACCTACACGTTCAAGTCGAAGCCGAAGGGCGCCGACATCTTCGACGCCTCGTACCTGCCGCCGGGCGCTCAACGCAAGGTCAACTGAGGAGCCGTCCGGGGCTGACGCCGTGGCTGCGTTCGTCGCCCTGGAGAACGTGAGCCACGCCTACGGCGGCGACACCGCCTCCCCGGCGGTTGATGGGCTGTCGATTTCGATCAACGAGGGCGAGTTCGCCGCAGTAGTCGGCCCGTCGGGCTGCG
>JBEVIJ010000124.1:0-8335 GCA_040510745.1 Xanthobacteraceae bacterium | reverse complement strand
AAGGGCATTCTTTCACCTCTCCCCGCATGGCGGGGAGAGGTCGGCGAACGAAGTGAGCCGGGTGAGGGGCATGGTATGGCCCCTCACCCGGCTCGACCCTCTCCCCGGAAGAACGGGGAGAGGGAAGAGTTTTTCAGATCACGTATTGCCGCAGCGGCGGATAGCCGTTGAAGCCGATCGACGAGTAGGTTGTCGTGTAGGCACCGGCCGCCTCGATCAGCACCTTGTCGCCGATCGCCAGCGACACTGGCAACGGATAGGGGTTTTTCTGGTAGAGCACGTCGACCGAGTCGCAGGTCGGGCCGGCGACCACGCAGGGGCCGGTCTCGTCGCGGTCCCTCGGGGTGCGGATCGGGTAGCGGATCGACTCGTCGATCGTCTCGGCCAGGCCGTGGAACTTGCCGATATCGAGATAGACCCAGCGCAGGTCGTCCTCGCGATTGCGCTTGGCGATCAGCACCACCTCGGCCTCGATCATGCCGGCGTTGCCGACCATGCCGCGGCCGGGCTCGATGATGGTGTTCGGGATCTGGTTGCCGAAGTGCCGGCGCAGCGCCTTGAAGATCGCCTTGCCGTAGGATTCCAGCTTCGGCGTCTTGCGGATGTACTTGGCCGGGAAACCGCCGCCCAGGTTCACCATCGACAGGTTGATGCCGCGCTCGGCGCAGGAGCGGAACACCGCCGCGGTCGAGGCGAGCGCGCGGTCCCAGGCCTCGACGTTGACCTGCTGGGAGCCGACGTGGAACGAGAGACCGTGGGCGATCAGGCCCTGGCGGTGGGCCTGTTCGAGGATGTCCGTGGCGTAGTCCGGCTCGCAGCCGAACTTGCGGGACAGCGGCCATTCGGCCCCGGTGCCGTCGCAATGGATGCGGCAGATGACGCGGCTGCCGGGCGCGTTCTTCGCGACCTTCTCGACCTCGGCCTCGCAATCGACGGCGTAGAGCGTAATCCCCTTGCTGAACGCATAGGCGATCTCGCTCTCCTTCTTGATGGTGTTGCCGTAGGAGATGCGCTCGGGAGTGGCGCCGGCGGCCAGCACCATGTCGATTTCGCCGTTCGAGGCGACGTCGAAGCAGGAGCCGAGCGAAGCCAGCAGCCTGAGGATCTCAGGGGCCGGATTGGCCTTCACCGCGTAGAACACCTTGGTGTCAGGCAGCGTCTTGGCGAAGCCAAGGTAGTTGTCTCGCACGACGTCGAGGTCGAGCACGAGGCATGGTCCAGGGTCTTTGCGGGTTTTGAGGAATTCGCGAATGCGAGCCGTCATCTCGAACTGATCTCCCCTAGTCCGGCGGCGGCTGTGCCGCTCCGAGGTGAACCTGAGGCGATGACCCGCGCGAACTCACGCGGACGTGACCACCTCGATTGCTGCCTTGGTCCGGATTAGGGAGATCCCGTTCCGCACTGCTGGCAAAGAAGGACAAGCCTCTTCGGTGATCCGGCGAATGTGCCGGGCCGTTCCAAAAAAGCCCGCTCCGTCGTTGCTTTAAGCCGCGTCCCCTGCGGAGAGCAGGGTGTGCTGGTTTCGCCTCCAGCTGCCGGTCAGATTTCTTGAAGAAGACTTCGTCTTCTTCAGGCGGCTGGCCGGCCTCTTGTCCGGCTACCTACCGACCGACACACGGCCACAGGCACGTGCGAAATTGGGCACTCACCGGAATAATCCATTTGTTCCGAGAGTCAACACCTTTGGTTCGGATTGCTGTCGAAGCGCAACCGATTGTGTGGAGGGGGGCACATTAAGAAATTGTTCAGACGTGCCGCGCGCGCGCCGCGCGCCGCCGCTCACTGGGTGAACGGCTCGATCTTGCGCGCCGCCTGGATGAACCTGAACATCACGTAGAGGCCGATCACGAAGAAGACCACCTGCAGCACCGGCGCGCCGTACTCGCCGAGCTGGAACAGCGTTGCGAACGCCCAGCCCGCCGCAAAGGCGCCGCCAAACACCTCCGCGGCGATCAGCGTCGCGGCGCTGCCCACGGTCATCACGTTGAGCCAATTGATGCGGCGCTGGCGCGATTTGTCGGCGGTCTGGCTCATGGCTCTCGGTCCTTGGTGCGGCGGCAATGTCCCCGAAAGCCGGGGGCGGATCAAGCCCGCTGAGCCGCGCCGCCGGCCTGCTTCGGCCTTAACCATGGCGACAGGTTGGCGGTAGCACGACGCCTCCGGGGAGCCGTGGTAGAGCTTGAACGGGAGACCGGGAGGATCGCTTGGCCAAGCTCAAGGTGATGTGCGCGCGCTCGATGCATCTGGTTATCGGGGCGCTGGGCCGGGATTTTGCCCGCGCCGGCGGCCATGAGCTCGAGTTCGACTTCGGCACCGTGGGCGCGCTCCAGGCCAAGCTCGACGCGGGCGAGACCGCCGACGTGGTGATCCTCTCCCGCGCCATGGTCGGTGGGCTGGAGTTGGCAGGCGGCCTGGCGGCGGGCTCCCGAACCGACATCGCGAAAACCTTCATCGCGGTCTGCATCCGCCATGGCGCGCCGCGGCCGGACATCGCCACCCCCGAGACGTTCAAGCGTACCATGGAGGCTGCCCGTGCCGTCGCCATGAGCGATCCGGCGGTCGGCGGCTCGGCCGCGGTTTACGTCCCGGTGGTGTTCGAGCGGCTGGGCATCGCCGGACTGATGGCCTCGAAGAGCTTGCTTCAGCAGAACGGCGTCGAGGTCGCCCGCCGCGTCGTCGAGGGCAAGGCCGACCTCGGCCTGACGCTGTCGGGCGAAGTCGCCTCGGTCGAGGGCGCCGAGATCGCCGGTCCGCTGCCGCCGGCCTACGCCCAGGACACGACCTACACCGCAGCGGTATCGGCGGGCAGCGAGGCCCCCGACGCCGGCCGATCCTTTATCGCCGCGCTGACCGCCCCGGCCGTTCGCGAGATCTGGCGCAAAGCCGGGTTCGAAGTGCCGCAGGCGTGACGTCCGCCGCGCTGCTAAGCTCGCTGAAACGGCTTCGTTTCAGGAGGGAGAGAATGGGAATGCAACGCTCCGCCGTGGCCTTGGCCGCCACCTGGCTGATCGCCGCGCCGGGCATCGCCTGGTGCCAGGCTCTGTCGTCTCAGGCCTGGCCAAGCAAGGCGGTCACCATTGTCGTCCCCTTCACTCCCGGCGTCACGGTTGATATCAGCGCCCGCGTGGTCGGCGAGCAGCTATCCAGGCAGATCGGCCAGCCGGTGGTGATCGAGAACCGCGGCGGCGCCGGCGGCACCCTCGGTGCCGGCATCGTCGCCAAGTCGGAGGCGGACGGCCACACGCTCCTGGTGTCCGGTTCGCTCGGCAGCGCCAACGCGATTTTCGCCAATCTGTCCTACGACACGCTGCGCGACTTCGCGGGCGTGCATTCGCTCGGACTTCAGCCGCTGGTGTTGGTCAGCCCGCCCGACCGGCCGTTCAAGACGCTGCGCGACCTTATCGCCGCCGCCAAGGCCAAGCCCGGCACCTTGAACTACGGCTCCGGCGGCATCGGCTCCGCCACGCACCTCGCCGGCGAGCGCATCCGCATGAGCGCCGGGATCGACGTCCAGCATGTGCCTTTCAAGGGCGCCAACGACGCGCTCCGGGAGGTCATGGCCGGCCGGCTGGATTGGTACGCCACTCCGATCCCGTCCGCCCTGGAGCTGATTCGCTCCGGCAAGGTGGTCGCGCTGGCCGTTAGCGCGACCAGGCGCTCGTCGGTGCTGCCCGACGTGCCGACCACGGTCGAGCTCGGACTGAACGATTCGGCTTACCTGCTCTATGCCGGCCTGTTCGCGCCGGGGAAGACGCCGCGCGACGTGCTGGTCAAGATCCATCAGGAGGTCGACAAGGCGCTTCAGGCTTCCGCGGTGAAGGAGCGGCTGCAGAAGCTCGGTGCCGAGCCGATGCCGATGAGCCAGCCGGAGTTCGACAAGTATTTTCGCGACGACGTCGACGGCAACATCAAGCTGGTGAAGGCGGCGAAGATCCCGCCGCAACTGTAGGAGGCAGCATGGCCAAGTCACCGCGGGTGGAATTTAAGTTGGAACGTGTCGCGGAAGGCGATTGGCGAATCGTGGCCAGCTGTCCGGGAAAGGACACTCAGTACATTTCCGGATTCAAGACCAAAGCTGAGGTCGATGAATGGCTGTCGGGGACCCGTCGTATCGCTTGGCTGCGATCGCAAGGCTACGCGAAATGAGCGGTTGGCATGATGCTGCAAACTTGAACTTGCAAGCGCTCAATCGAACTGCACCCCGCTCGCCTTCACCGGCGCCTCCCAGCGCCTGATCTCGTCGGCGGTGAACTTGGCGAGGTACTCCGGGGTGCGCCGCTCCGGCGCCGGCACGTCCAGGCCGATGTCCTCCAGCCGCTTCTTCAGCGCCGGATTGTCCAGGGCCTTGTTGAGCGCGGCATTGAGCTTCGCCACCTGCTGGGGTGTCGCGCTCTTCGGCAGGTAGATCGCGTTCCAGGCCGAGATGTCGAGACCCTTGAAGCCTTCTTCCTCGGCGGTCGCGACCTCCGGGAACGACGGCGTGCGCTTGCTGGTGAGCGCGGCGATCACCTTGGCGATCTTGGCGTTGTGCGGGGGCAGCGCGGTCGAAATGTAGTTGCAGATGAAGTCGATCCGTCCGGCCAGCAGGTCCTGCATGGCCGGGCCGCCGCCGCGGTAGGGGACGTGGGTGATCTGGACGCCGATCACCTGGTTCATCAGCACGCAGCCGATGTGCGACGACGTTCCCGCGCCGCCCGAGCCATGCTGCATCTTGTCCTGGTTGGCCTCGGCGTAGATGGCGAACTCCTTGAGGTTGTTCGCCGGCAGGTCCTTGCGCGCCAGCACCACCTGCGGCGCGTCTGCCACCAGCATGACCGGGGCAAAATCGGTCACTGAGTTGTAGGGCGGCTTCTTGTGCATCGACTGGCCGATGGCGTGGGTGCCGATCGAGCCCAAGGTGAACATGTGGCTGTCGGCTGCGGCGTTCGAGACGCGCAGCGATCCGACGGCGCCGCCGCCGCCCGGCACGTTCTCGATCACCACCTGCTGGCCCAAAGCCTCGCCCAGGTAGGGCTGCAGGTTGCGAGCCAGCGTGTCGAGCGGGCCGCCGGGCGAGAACGCGATCACCATCGTGACCGGGCGGGTCGGCCAGTCCTGCGCCTGCGCGGCGCCGGAGATGGTCAACGCAACGAGCGCGACGAATGCTGTCTTGATCATGATTCCTCTTGTCAATCCGGCTTCAGCTTCAGCTCGGAGGCGATCTTCTTCCAGCGCGGCACTTCGCCCGCCATGCGCTGGCGCAGCACGTCCGCGCCGGTCAGCTTCAGCGCAATCCCGGCAGCGCTGGTGCGCTGGACCATCAGTTCGTTGGTGCGCATGGCCGCGAGTTCGCGTTCGAGCCGCGCCACGATCGGCTGCGGCAGGCTTGGCGGGCCGAACAGGCCGTACCAGTTGGCCATCGTATAGCCCGGGACCAGCTCGGCGATCGAGGGCACGTCCGGCAGCTCGGGCAGGCGCTCGGGCGAGCAGACGCCGAGGATGCGGATGCGGCCGTCGCGCGCCGGCGCCAGCGCTTCGATGGTGCTGGAGAACACCGAGTCGATGTCGCCGGCGTAGAGCGCGGTCATGCCCGGCGCCATGCCGCGGAACGGCACGTGCAGCAGGTCGATCCCGCCCAGCGTCTTGAGCAATTCGCCGGATAGATGATTGCCGGAGCCGACGCCGCCGCTGCCGAACGTGATCCGGCCCGGCTCCGCCTTCGCCTTGGCGATGTACTCGGCGAGCGTCTTGATCGGGCTGTTGCCCCGCACGGCGAGCACGATCGGCACCTCGGCGATCAGGCTGATGGCCGTGAGCTGCAGCGGATCGAACGGCAGGTTCAGATAGAGGCTCGGCGCGATCGAGATGGAGGAGGTGGTGAACAGCAGGCTCTGCCCGTCTGGCGCCGCCTGCGCCACGGCCTGGGCGCCGATGGTGCCGCCGGCGCCGCCGCGGTTTTCCAGGATGAACGTGCCCTTGGTCTGCGCGGCGAGCCGCTCGTTCATCAGCCGCGCCGGCACATCGACCGGCCCGCCGGCGGCGAATGGCACCATGACCCGCACGGCGGCCGACGGCGGCCAGTCCTGCGCCGTGGCGAGCCCGGCGAGCGCGAAGGCAGCGGCGATGAGTGACAGCGCGAAACGTGTCATTCTACGTTCACTCCGCTCGCCTTCACCGGCGCGGCCCATTTCTTGGTTTCGGCGTTGATGAAATCGCGCAGGTACTCCGGGCTGCGGCGCGCCGGGGTGGCGGCGATCAGGCCGATGGCGTCGAGCCGCTGGCGCAGCTTGGGATCGTCGAGCGCCTTGGTCAGCGCAGCGTTGAGCTTGGTCACTTGTGCGGGAGATGCGCTCTTCGGCAGCAGGACGGCGTTCCATGCCGACACGTCGAAATCCTTGAGGCCCTGCTCGTTGGCGGTCGGCAGGTTCGGCAACAGCGGTGTCCGCTCCCCCGCCAGCATCGCGATCGCCTTGACCTGGCCCTGGTTCGCCGCCGCCGCGCCGATCGAGACGTAATTGCAGATATAGTCGATGCGTCCGGCGACCACGTCCGCGAACGCCGGGCCGCCGCCCTTGTACGGCACATGGGCGACTTCGGTGACACCCATGATCTGGTTCAGCAACACGCATGAGATATGTGAGGAGGTACCGGTGCCGCCGGACGAGTACACCATCTTGCCCTGATTGGCCTTGGTGTAGGCGGTGAACTCCTTGAGGTTGTTCGGCGGCAAGTCCTTCTTGGTCATCAGCAGCAGCGCCGCGTCGGCGATGAAGGTCACCGGCTGGAAATCGTTCGCCGGGTGATAGGCCGGCTTCTTGTGCATCGAGTAGCCGATCGCATGAGTGCCGATCGAGGCGAGCACGAACAGGTGGCTGTCGGGCGCCGCCTGCGCCACACGCAGCGAGCCCGTCATGCCGCCGCCGCCCGGCTGGTTCTCGATCACGATGGTCTGGCCCAGCGCTTCGGCCAGCGTCGGTTGCAGAATGCGAGCGAGCGCGTCCATCGGCCCGCCGGCGGCGAACGGCACCACCATTGTCAGCGGGCGGCTCGGCCACTCCTGCGCCGCGGCGGGAAGTGCCATCGTGAGCGCGGCAAAGAGCAGGGACAGGCGGAGCAGCATTTCCAGATTCCTCCCGGTTTGACGCAGCCTAGCGCATTCCCAATCCAACGGTCAGCCGTGCGCTTTGACACATGGCAAAACGGCTGGCCTCCGCTAAAATGTCCTCCAATCTTAAGAAAACACGGGTGAGGAGCGGTCATGGCGGCGACGAACAGCGAACAGGTCGTGCGCGAGTGCGCATTCGACATCATCAAGCTTGCCGAGCAGCATCGGGACGACAACGCCTCGTTGATCAAGGCGCTGCAAGCGCCGCTGAAGCGGATCGCGGGACAGCCCGACCTGCTGTCTCTCGGCGTGAAGCGCCAAGGCAACCACATCGATAATTCCAAGTATCTCTATTACGACGGCCAGCTCGTGATCTCGCTCGACGAATTCCCCAAGGGCAAGCGCATCCCGCCACACGACCACGGCGTGTGGGAAGCACTGGTGGTCTACAAGGGCAGCTTCGACCATACGGTGTACGAGCGCCTGGACGACGGTTCGAAGGAAGGCTTCGCCGATCTGAAGACCGTTGATGATCGCCGGTTGACGCCGGGTGACGTCGCGATCGTGGCGCAGCCGGCTGAAATCCATACCTTCATTGCACTCGAGGAAGGCACCTTTTCCATCACGGTCGTCGGCGGCCACTACGCCGAAGAACGGCACTACTTCAAGCCGGACGAGAAGACCTGCGTGCTTCGCAAGCCCAAGGTCGTGTCCTGATCGTGCGTGCAGCCCTGGTCCATCACTGCGGCTGTCTTGAGAACGAAGCGCCTGGCATCGGCATGACCGATGGCCGGGCGTTTTGACGTCAAAGAAAAAATCTGCCTCGGGAGGACAAAATGAAATCGGTCTTGCGCGCCGCGCTGATCGCGCTGCTGTCCATCGCGCCCATCGCGGCCTCGGCGCAGACTGCTTATCCCGATCGCACCGTCCGCTTCGTCGTTTCCGCATCCGCCGGCGGCGGCACCGACATCATCGCGCGCCTGGTGGCGCAGCAATTGAACGCGATGTGGGGGCAGCCCGTCATTGTCGAGAACAGGACCGGCGGTGCCGGCAATCTCTCGGCCCAATTCGTCGCCCGCTCGCAGCCCGACGGTTACACACTGTTCGTTACGTTCGGCGGGATGATCACGATCAATCCGTTCCTGTTCAAGGAATTAGGGTTCGATCCGGACAAGGACTTCATCCCGATCACCAGCCTGGCGTCGTCCGCATTCGGTGATGTCGGTCAATCCGAATGTGCCGGCGAAGACC
>JBEVIJ010000123.1:0-17717 GCA_040510745.1 Xanthobacteraceae bacterium | reverse complement strand
GGCGACAATCGAATAGGACAAGTGCAAAGGAGCTCACGGAGTTTTTGTGCAAGCTCAGCCCAGAACTGAAGAAGCGTCCAATCCTTTTTTATGCGCACAGCATGGGTGGACTGGTTCTCAAAAGTTGGCTCAAGCATGAATACCGCGACAGAAAATTGTGCCCTGCAACGCAGATAACGGTTGTCGATGCACTCGGCCGCATCGATGGACTCCGCATTTTGGAGCGCCTATGGCCATTGAGGCCTTGGCCCATGAATACAATGTGGCAGGAAGGGGTGAGGCCGAAACTCAAGGTTGGTTCAAGAGAGGAGCAGGAAAGTTCTTCTCTCTGTCTTTGAACGAGTATGGAGGCACCTTTCCCAGCCTATACGAATTGGCAAGAAAGAAAAATTCGTGGGCGCCGTCCTTGAGGATTATTTGGCTAGAGCAAGAAAGATATCGTGTGATCTAGCCGAGCATCCGTGGGATAAAGAAAACATTCCAATTGTTCGAGTCTATAGCACCAAGTGGAAGACGGTTTGCAAGGTCACAGTGGTCGTGCCGGACCACTCGGGCATAAGTCCGGAAATTGTTACCAGCAGCGAGGGCAGCCTGTGCGATGGCGATGGAACCGTTCCGGCCGATGTTGCGACCGAGAACTACACCAAGCGCGGACGTTCGATGCAAATTGACGGCGAGCATATGCAGCTCGCCTACAGGTCGCTCACGGTTCTCGATCAATTGCTCACGGAAGCTGAAAACACGCGCAAGTACGGGAACAAGAGTTGCGTAGGCCGCCGGTCAGCCCTCGGGATACACCGGTGGTGCCGATAGCCGCTAACTGGATATCGGAAGAGTCTGACCTCGCCCGCCAGGCAAGAATGGTCAATGCTCGTGATGTGACCATAGCTAAGAATGCCTCGATTATGGCGGCGCGGAATAGCGCGCGAAGAGTTCAATCGGGTGCTGCCGAATTGCAGTTTTATCGCGGCGCAAAAGCAGCAACAAAGAAAGCGGGGCCAACGCGAAGCACCAGGGCTCACCCAAGCATTACGAAAAAGCAGGTGGGCGATTATCAGATCGTGGCGGATTTGCCCGGCGTTGACGCTAGAAATCGAGCGTGGGCATCTGCTCGGGGGGCTCTTGCTAGCTTTCAGATCGGGGATTTTCGAAAGGCGCAGTCTCTAGGAAAAACAGCGTTGGAAGCTGCCGACCGCGTCAAAATCGACAAACCTGAGTTCGCGTTCGATATACGAAAATTGCGCCGCTTTGCCGCCAATACCGCAGCAGCCGCCAGCAGTCGGTTGGGAGACAAGGCGTCAGCCGAAAGCCTTCGAGCGATTGCCATAAGCAATGGTAGTCCGAAAGCGCAGAGATTGAAAATCTAACCCGCGCTTTTGCCCACGCGGCTACACATCCAGCATCTCCTCGCTGGCAAACTCCGCGCGCTCCTGGATGAACTCGAACCGCAGCTCCGCTTTGTTGCCCATCAGCCGTTCGACCGACCTTTTCGTCGCCTTTTCGTCGGCCGGGGCGAGCTTGACCCGCAGCAGCGTGCGCTTCCTCGGGTCCATGGTGGTTTCCTTGAGCTGCGCCGCCATCATCTCGCCAAGGCCCTTGAAGCGGCCGATCTCGACCTGGGCGTTGGCGCGAAATTCCCTCTTCAGAATCTCGTCCTTGTGCTTGTCGTCGCGCGCGTAGAACGTCTTGCCCCCGTGCGAGAGCCGGTAGAGCGGCGGCACCGCGAGATAGAGGTGGTCCTTGTCGATCAGCTCCTGCATCTGTGTATAGAAGAACGTGATCAGCAGCGACGCGATGTGCGCGCCGTCGACGTCGGCGTCGGTCATGATGATGACCTTCTCGTAACGCAGGTCGCTGTCGCGGTAGTGCGAGCCGGTGCCGCAGCCGAGCGCCTGCACGAGGTCGGTGAGCTGGACGTTCTGCGAGAGCTTGTCCTTGCCGGCGGATTGCACGTTGAGGATCTTGCCGCGCAGCGGCAGCACCGCCTGCGAGGCGCGGTCGCGAGCCTGCTTGGCTGAGCCGCCGGCGCTGTCGCCTTCGACGATGAAGATTTCCGAGCCCGCGGCCTGGCCGTTGGTGCAGTCGGCGAGCTTGCCGGGCAGGCGCAGCTTGCGCGTCGCGGCCTTCCGCGAGATGTCCTTTTCCTGGCGGCGGCGGATGCGCTCGTCGGCGCGGTCGACCACGAAATCCAAGAGCTTGCTGGCTTGCACCGGGTTGCCGGCGAGCCAATGGTCGAACGGGTCCTTGATCGCGTTCTCGACGATCCGCTGCGCTTCGGCGGTGGCGAGGCGGTCCTTGGTCTGGCCCTGGAATTCCGGCTCGCGGATGAACACCGACAGCATGCAGCCGGCGCCCACCATGATGTCGTCGCTGGTGATGGGCGCGGCGCGCTTGCCCTGGCCGACGCGCTCGGCGTGGTCCTTGAGGCCGCGCAGCAGCGCGGTGCGCAGCCCCGACTCGTGGGTGCCGCCGTCCGGCGTCGGAATGGTGTTGCAGTAGGAATTGAGGAAGCCGTCGGCGTCGGCGGTCCACGCCACCGCCCATTGCGCGCCGCCGTGCTGGCCGACCTTGCCCGAACTGCCGGTGAAGATGTCGGGATGCACCAGCGTCGCGTCCTTGAGCGTCTCGGACAGATAGTCCCGCAGCCCTTCCTCAAAGTGGAACGACGCCTTTTCCGGCACGTCGGTGCCGGACAGCAGCTCCTTGGCGCACGACCAGCGGATTTCGACGCCGCCGAACAGATACGCCTTCGAGCGGGTCATCTTGAACACGCGCTCGGGGATGAAATGCGCCTTCGCTCCGAAGATTTCTGGATCGGGATGGAAACGAACGCTGGTGCCGCGGCGGTTCGGCGCCTTGCCGGCATCCTGCAGCTTGCCTTTCGGCTTGCCGCGCTCGAACACCATCCGGTAGAGCTTCTGGCCGCGGGCGACCTCGACCTCCATGCGATCGGACAAAGCGTTGGCGACCGAGACGCCGACGCCGTGCAGGCCGCCCGAGGTGTCGTACACCTTGGAGTCAAACTTGCCGCCGGCGTGCAGCGTGCACATGATCACTTCGAGCGCCGACTTGTTCTTGAATTTCGGGTGCGGATCGACCGGGATGCCGCGGCCGTTGTCGGTCACGGTGATGAAGCCGTCAGCATCGAACTCGACGTCGATGAAGCTCGCGTGGCCGGCCAGCGCCTCGTCCATCGCATTGTCGATCACCTCGGCGAACAGGTGGTGCAGCGCCTTCTCGTCGGTGCCGCCGATGTACATGCCGGGCCGCCGCCGGACCGGCTCGAGCCCCTCCAGCACCTCGATGTGCTTGGCGGAATAACCGCTGTCGTCGCTGCCTCCACGGCTCGCCCGCGCGGCCTTGGCCGAGCCGCGCTTGGGCTCGAGCTTGGCGAACAGGTCCGGCGCGGAGCTGACTTTTTTCTCGACCTTTTTGTTCTTGTTCGCGGATTTAGCCATGTTCCGGGCCGCTCACGTTGGATGGGGCGAATCACCAAGGGTGACCCGAATATGCCACATGAATTTTCTGACGCTTCGCCGCAAGGGGGAGGGCGGTGGACGCTATGAAAGGTCCGGGATGTTGGTGAAATAATGGTCGATGTAGCAGGTCTTCAAGTAGCGATAGCCCAGCCGTTCAAACAGAGCCTTGAGATCGTCGAACCGGTCTGAATAGAGCTCGACCTGAAGGTAGCACGCATTATCCCGCAACGTGCGCTCCATCCCCGCGAGCGCATGGAATTCGGATCCCTCCACGTCCATCTTGATGACCAGCGTCTTGCCGGCGATGGCGAATTCGTCGTCGAAGCGAACCTGGCGGACGCGGTGAGCTGCGACGCCCGGCGCTTCCTCGGGCGGCTTGTCCGGATGCACGATCCAGGACTCCCCGCGGTTGTGCGAGCCGGCTTCCATCAGCTCGACCTCGCCCGCTTGCGATCCGACGGCTAGCGGCAATGTCCGTATCTTGCTCGTCAGGTTGTTGACGTGCAGGTTGGCGAGGAGGTGCGCATAGTTTCCCGGATCGGGCTCGAACGCCACGACCTGGGGCACCAGTTTCTTGGTCGCGAACAGCACGCTGTAAATTCCGGCATTGGCGCCGATGTCGAAAAAATAATCGGCCTTCCGGGTGTCGCAGACGCGGGCCAGGTCTTCGAGCTGCTCGCCCTCCCAGATGCCGAACAACGCGATGGAGCGGTCGATCAGATCTTCCATGCCGGCGACGAAATGCGCGCCCTGGGCGGCAACCACGAAGTCGCGGTAGCCCAGCCACGCCATCGTGTTGCAATAGGCCTTGCGTGCGGTCAGTTCGACGCGGCTGATCGGGAATTTGAAATAACGGCGAGCCATGGGATCGATATATCCTGACCGGACCAGATGGCAAATTGCCCTGCTGGCTTATCGTTCTCCGGCGCGGTAAAGCTAGCACCGGCCCGCCACTGGTATCCCATGGATTACGACAGTTACGCTCAGCCCATCATCGATTTCGTGCGCCTCCATCGCATCTGGGCGGCGCCGGTGGTGTTCCTGCTATGCTTTGCGGAATCGCTCGCCTTCATTTCGCTGTTGATCCCGGCCTGGGCCGCGCTCGTTGGCATCGGTACGTTGATCGGCGCCAGTGACCTGAACTTCTGGCCGATCTGGATCGCCGGCTCGCTCGGCGCCGCGTTCGGCGACTGGATCTCCTATTGGATCGGTCTGAAGCTCGAAACGCGCGTCTATCACATGTGGCCGTTGTCACGGAATCCGGAAATGATTCCAAAGGGGGAGGAGTTCGTCAAAAAATGGGGTGCGGCGGCGATCTTCATCGGCCGCTTCTCCGGGCCGTTACGCGCCACGGTGCCGCTGATCGCGGGCATCTTTGCGATGCCGAAGTGGAGCTTCCAGATCGCGAATTTCAGCTCGGCCTTCGTGTGGTGCGCGGTGCTGCTGACGCTTGGCGACGTGACGTCGAAGTTCATCAAGTGGATCGGCAGTCTGCTGGCCTGAAAAACTCTGCCGGGAGTTTCCTCCCGGCAAAGGCAGAAATTCGTGGTCCGGACGTTTACTTCAGCGCGTTCACGCCGGCCTGGCACGCGACGCCGTCCTGTTGTCCGGTGCCGCCGCTGCAACCCATCGCGCCGACAATCTTGCCGCCGACCACGATCGGGATGCCGCCTTCGGAGGCGATCATGCCGTCGAGGGTCAGCGCCGTGAGGCCGGCGCCGCCCGCGGCAACGCGATCCTCGAACGCCTAGGTCGGACGCTTGAAGATGGCGGCCGCCTTCGCCTTGTGCACCGCGATCGCTGTGGAGCCGAACTGCGTGTTGTCGACCCGGCGGAAGTAGACGAGGTCGCCAGTCGGCCCGACGATCGCGACCGCCATGGTCCAGTTGTTCTTCTTCATCTCCGCTTCGGCGGCGTCGGCGGCCTTCTTGGACTGTTCGAGATTGATGATGTCGCCGTAGGCGGGCGGCGGCGGCGGCGCCGGCGCCTGGGCGCCTGCGGGCCCAGCCATCAACATTGCGGACAACGCCAACGATGTCAGCAGAACTTTACGCATTAACTTCCTCCCGGAAAATGTCGCTCACCAAGTGGACATTTTTGGCCTGCGCGAAGCCGCGCGCGATGCGTGCGGCTCTGCAGGATGCGGCATCTTAGGATTGCAGTGAGGCTGCCTCAACATGGTTCGGCCCGACATCGCGCTGTCATCAGTGCGGTGCAAGAGGACAGCAGCGTGCGCCGCATTGACGCGTCATGATGAAATCGAACGGTATCGCCGTCCCACAACAGTTGCAAATAACTCGCAACTGGGTTTCGGCGGAATAGCCGTGTTTGTGAGGTGTTTGCGTGTCGGGGATGGCAGCGGTTCTCACTGGGCCGCGCAGCCTTTAGATTAAAGCTGCTCAACAGGGGCGGTCCACGCTCCAGCTCCAAGGAGGACGCAATGACGCAGCTCAATCGCCGTAGCGTATTGGCCCGAGCCGCCGCCGCGTCGGCCGCGACCGCACTGACACCGCTTACAGCTTCTTCCGCGCACGCAGCTACGCCGCCGGCCGGAAAGCAAGCGCCGGGCTGGTATCGTTACAAGGTCGGCGATATCGAGGTCACCGTGGTGACCGATGGCTCCGCCACGTTCAAGTTCGCTGACACGCATCTCACCAACGGCTCGCGCGATCAGCTCAATAGCGCGCTTGAAGCAGCGTACTATCCGAAAGACCTGATGACGACGCCATATAATCCGGTGGTGATCAACACCGGCGGCAAGCTTGTCCTCGTCGATACCGGTACCGGCGAAGCAGCGTTCGCGGGCAGCAAGGGGCAGACCGGGCACTTCCATACCAATCTCGCCGCTTCGGGCATCGACCGCAATGCGATCGACGTCGTGCTGATTTCGCATTTCCACGGCGACCACTTCAATGGCTTGCTCACGCCCGACAACAAGCCGGCGTTCCCTAACGCGGAGGTCATGGTTCCGTCGGTAGAGTGGAAATATTTCATGGACGACGGCGAGATGAGCTGCGCTCCCAAGGGCCGCATGGAGACGGTGTTCAAGAATCTGCGCCGCGTGTTCGATGCGCAGGGTCGCAAAGTGACGCAATACGACGCCGGCAAGGAAGTCTTGCCCGGTGTTACGTCGATGCACACGCCTGGCCACACGCCGGGCCATATATCGTTCGTCGTCGCATCCGGCAGCGGCAAGGTGTTCGTGCAAGGCGACGTCACCCACGTGCCGTGGGTTTTCGCCCGCAATCCCGGCTGGCATGGCTTCTACGACCAGGATGGGCCGATGGCGGAGGCCACGCGCCGCAAGATCTACGACATGCTCGCCGCAGAGAAGATGATGGTGCAGGGTTTCCACTATCCGTTCCCCTCGCTCGCCTACATCGAGAAGTCAGGGACCGGCTATCGTGAAGTGATGGTGCCGTGGAGCCCGACCATCTAACCGACAGGGAAGGTCGTCAGTGGTGGCGGCCTTCTTCGTTCTATGCTCATTGCCACCACTTTTTTGAGGGAGAGATATCATGACAGCATTGAATCGCCGCGGCCTGCTCACCGGTGCCGTGGTCGCGTCGGCCGCAACCGCACTGACGCCGTTCGGAAGCTCGCCGCTTAAGGCGGCTGCGCCGCCGGTCGGTAAGCAGAATGCCGGCTTCTATCGCTACAAGGTCGGCGAGATCGAAGTGACCGTCGTCACGGACGGCGGCAGCATCGCGCCGATGCCCGATGGTTACATCGCCAACGTGCAAAAAGCCGACATCAACAAGGCGCTCGAAGCCGACTTCCTGGAAAAGGACAAGATCAGGGGCGCTTTTACCCCTGTCGTCGTCAACACCGGCGGCAAGCTGGTGTCCATCGACACTGGCCTTGGGCTCGGCACATTCGCGCAGAGCAAGGGTTTGCTCGGCCAATATCACGGAAACCTGAAGGCGGCGGGGATCGACGCTTCCCAGATCGATATCGTGGTCATTTCGCACTTCCACGGCGATCACATCAACGGTCTGATCGGCCCGGATAACAAGCCGATGTTCCCGAATGCCGAGATCATGGTTCCGGCCGTGGAGTGGGCGTTCTGGGCGGACGAGAGCAATGCCAGCAAGCTGCCCGAGGCCGCCCGCCCCCAGATGGGCAACGTCAAACGTGTGTTCGGCGCGCTCGGCAACAAGGTGACGCAATACCCGGGCGGCAAGGAACTGGCGCCCGGTATCACCGCGATGGCGACGCCGGGCCACACCCCAGGTCACATGTCCTACGTGATCGCCAACGGTAACGGCAAGGCGCTGATACAATCCGACGTCACCGCCGGCGCCGCCTCGCTGTTCGTGCGCAATCCGGACTGGCAGTTCATGTTCGACACCGACAAGGTGCAGGCGGTGGCGACACGCAAGAAGCTGTACGACATGGCGGCGGCGGAGAAGATGATGGTGCAGGGCTATCACTTCCCGTTCCCGGCCGTGGCTTACGTGGAGAAGAGCGGTAGCGGTTACCGGCTGGTTCCGGTGCCGTGGAGCCCGACGATTTGACGACTGCTGTCTATTGAAAGTTCCGGAGGCCGCCTGCATAAGGCGGCCTCCATTATTGAGGAGTGAACCGTGGCTGAATTCCACCGCTACAAGATCGGCGACATCGAAATGACCGTGCTGACCGATGGCTTCCGCAACGTGCCGGTCGACGGCAAGTATCTCAGCAACGCCAGCGCGGACGACCTTGCGGCCCAGCTCAAGGCCGAGGGCCAGCCGGCCGACAAGATGAAGAACACCTATTCGCCGATCGTGCTGCGCACGGGCGGCAAGCTCGTGCTGTTCGACACCGGCAACGGCGAGGCCGCCGCGGCGCAGAGCAACAACGAGCGCGGCACGCTCAACCAGAATCTCGCCGCCGCCGGCATCGACCGCAACGCGATCAACATGGTTGTGATCTCTCACTTTCATGCCGACCACGTGAACGGCCTGCTTGCGGCCGACAACAAGAGCGCGGCATTCCCGAACGCCGAGATCAAAGTGCCGGCGAACGAATGGAAGTTCTGGATGGACGACGGCGAGATGAGCCGCGCCTCTCCAGGCCGTATGACCGAGCTGTTCCAGAACAATCGCCGCGTGTTCGACGCGCTCGGCCGCAAGGTCACGGTGTACGACTGGGACAAGGAGATGGCGCCCGGCGTCACCGCGGTCGGCACGCCCGGCCACAGCATCGGTCACACGTCTTACGTCGTGACCTCCGGCGGCAAGACCGTGTTCGTGCAGTCCGACGTCTGCAACAACGCGTTCGTGTTCGCGCCGCGCCCGGAATGGCACGGCTTCTTCGATCAGGATCCGCCGCAGGCGGCGGCCACGCGCAAGCGCGTCTACGAGATGCTGGTCGCGGAGAAGCTGCCGGTGCAGGCTTATCACTTCCCGTTTCCGGCGCTCCGAACGGTCGAGAAATCCGGAAGCGGATACCGCACGACGTCGATCTCCGGCGTCTAGCAAACTGCCCAAGTCGCAAGCTCCTCCTCCGGGTGGTCCATTGCCCATCCGGGAGCGCGCATCCTTAACTGGTGCGCCAGACCGCGCAGGACTAGCATTCGTGCACGCGCCGCGGCGCCTGACGATCGCGGCCTGGGAGGGCGACCCATGCACGACATTTCCAGCGACTGCAGCCGCACGTCCGCGTCGGGCGACGCCATCAACGCAATGGTCGACGCCGCCTATCGCGGTCACGTCGATAGACGCCGTTTTATGAAGATGCTGATTGCGGCCGGCGTCAGCGCCGCGGTCGCGCGCGACATGGCGGAGCAGGCCGCGCAGGCGCAATCGAACCAGGCGGTGCAGCTCGCGAACCTGCGTTCGGAGTACGACTACATCGTGGTCGGCGCGGGCGCGGCGGGTTGCGTCATGGCGCATCGCCTGTCGCAGAACGGCCAGGCCAGCGTATTGGTGATCGAGGGCGGCGGCACCAATCTCGATCAGGAGAAAATCTACAACCCCGGCATCTATACCCGGAATTTCGGCTCCGACACCGACTGGGGCTACAAGTCGACGCCGCAGCAGGCGCTCAACAACCGTGTCATCGTAGCTCCAGTCGGCAAGATCATCGGCGGCGGCTCGAGCATCAACGCCACGGTCTGGCTGAAGGGCGACAAGGCCGATTACGACACCTGGGAGGCGGCGGCCGGTCCCGCCTGGGGCTACGAGGCGATCATCCGCAACTTCAAGAAGACCGAGCGGTTCGCCGGTGGCGCAACCGCGATCCGCGGCGGCGACGGCATGATCGCGACGCGCAAGCCCGCGCTGGCGCATCCGGTGACGCAGGCCTTCGTCGCCTCAGCGGTCGCCCTCGGCAAGGCCGAGCACATAGACATCAACAATATCGCGAGTGTCGGCGACGCGGCCGGCCAGCAGGATATCAACGTCCACATGAACATGCGGCGCATTTCGGCCGCGCACGCCTATCTGCTCCCCGCGCTGTCGCGCAAGAACCTGACGCTGCTGCCGGGTTCCACGGTGACGAAGCTCAACATCAGCGGCGGCAATTGCCGCGGCGTCGTGGCGATGGTTGATGGGCAGGAGCGGCGGTTCGCGGCGGCGCGCGAGGTCGTGGTCTGCGCCGGCGGTTTGAAGTCACCAAAACTCCTTATGCTCTCCGGCATCGGACCGGCCGAGCATCTGCGCCAGCACGGCATTCCGGTGATCGTCGATGCTCCGCGGATCGGCGCCAACCTGCACGATCACCTGCTGGTGCGTCTCGTGTTCTCGACCAAGGAGAAGGGCGCGTCGCAGATCGACACCGGCCACTCCGGCATCACTTACATGCGGAGCAGTTCGTCGTTGAAGGGGCCGGACATCCAGGTGTTCGGCCGCCAGAACGCGCCGAACGTGAAGGATCTGTCGCCCGACATGGGCTACCTCACCATGCCCGGCCTGATGAAGCCGAAGAGCCGCGGCACGGTGCGGCTCGCTTCGGCCGATCCGAACGCGCCGCTGCTGGTCGATCCGCAATATTTCGCCGAGCAGGCCGACGTCGATGCCTACGTGGCCGGCATCCAGTTCGCGATGGAGATCGGCAACGGCAAGGGGTTCGACAGCGTGCGCAAGGAGCAGGTCAGCATCCCGAACGCCAGCAAGGCGCAGATCGTCGACTACGTCCGCGCCAACGCCGCGACCTATTTCCACTTCGTCGGCACCTGCGCGATGGGCCGCGCGGCCTCGGCGCCGGTCGACGAGACGCTGCGGGTGCGCGGGGTGACGCAACTGCGGATCGCGGACGCTTCGGTGATGCCGGAAATCCCGTGCTGCAACACCCATGCGCCGACGCTGGCGTTGGCCGAGCGCGCGGCGGAGATCATCGCGGGCATGGGCCTCGCGGCCGACGCGCAGCCGAGCGAGCGGTAGCTTCCTTGACCACGACAGGGCGCGGCGTTATATGCCGCGCGCATGACGACATCTGCCCATAGCGCACTGCGCCGCCGCCGTATCGATGCGGCACGGGCGAGCATTCGTTGAGCCTCGCCGTGCCGCCGGACCGGGCGCCGCGGCATTTTTCTTCCGAAAATTTCCGCAAGCTGCCTTGTCCGGTCGTATTGTTCGACCGCAGATAGGGATTGAGCCATGCCTTCAACAGCAAAGCCTGCCAAAGCGAAAATCGGCGTCCTCGGCGCCTCGGGCTACACCGGCTCCGAGCTGGTGCGGCTGTTGCTGCGCCATCCGCGCGCCGAGCTCGTGCTGCTCACCGCCGACCGGCGCGCCGGGCAGGAGATGCGCGCGGTGTTTCCGCAGTTTTCGCCGTTCAAGCTGCCCAAGCTGGTGTCGATCGACGACACCGACTGGAAGAAGATCAAGCTCGACCTCGCGTTCTGCGCGCTGCCGCACGCCACGACGCAGAAGGTGATCGCCGACCTGCTCGACCAGGCGCCGAAGACCATGGTGGTGGACCTTTCGGCGGACTTCCGGCTCGCCGACACCGCGGCCTATGCGAAGTGGTACGGCCACGAGCACCACGCGCCGAAGCTGCAGCGCGAGGCCGTGTACGGGCTGGTCGAGGTCTATCGCGACAAGATCAAGAAGGCGCGCCTCGTCGCCAATCCCGGCTGCTACACGAGCTGTGCGCAGCTCCCGCTCACGCCACTGCTCAGGGCCAAGGCGATCGATCCAGACGAGATCGTGATCGACGCCAAGTCTGGCATGACGGGGGCGGGGCGCTCCGCCAAGGAGGAGATGCTGTTCTCCGAGGTGTCGGAGGGCACCCACGCCTACGGCGTCGGGCACCACCGCCATATGGCGGAGCTCGACCAGGAGTTCTCGATCGCCGCCGGCCGGAACGTCGTGGTGACCTTCACGCCGCATCTGATGCCGATGAATCGCGGCATCCTGTCGACCATCTACGTGCGCGGCGCGCGCGGGAAATCGCCCGAAGACCTTCACGCAACGCTTTTAAAGTTCTACGCGAACGAGCCGTTTGTCCATGTGCTGCCGTTCGGCCAGACGCCGCAGACAAGGCACATCCGCGGCTCGAACATGACGTTCATCGGCGTCGCCAAGGATCGCGTGCCCGGCCGCGCCATCATCGTGTCGGCGCTCGACAACCTGGTGAAGGGCGCGTCCGGTCAGGCGGTTCAGAACATGAACCTGATGCTCGGCTATCCCGAGACGATGGGGCTCGAGCAGGTCGCGCTGTTTCCCTAGTCTAGCTGTCGTGCCTAGCTGTAAACCCCGCGGAAGATTTCGATCAGCAGCAGCACCTGCGCGATGAAGCCGCCGGTGAACGCCAGCGTGCGGCCGATCGGCCAGCCGGCGGTGTAGATCACGAGGTGGGCGACGCGCGACCAGAAGAACAGCGCGCAGGCGAACGCCGTGATGCCGTTTCGGATGTTGAGCACGTCGGTGATCAGCACCAGCGGCGCGAAGATCACCAGGTTCTCGACCGCGTTGGCATGGGCAAACATCATCCGCACGGCCCACTGCGAATGCGGCTTGTCGTTCTTGGTGGGATTGGCCATCGCGCCCATCACCCCGCGCACCATGATGCGGTCGAGGATGTAGGGCACCCAGATCAGCGCGGTCAGCCCAACGGTCAGTGTCAGCCAGAGCAGTTCCCTCGACATGCGATGTCTCCTTTGGGGCCGCGGTGGCCGCGATGATAGCCGTATCCCACGACCCTGGGCTAGGCTGCGGAAGAAATACCAGGAGGAACCATGACGCGACGGAACACGCCGCCTTATCGCGCCGACCACGTCGGCAGCCTGCTGCGGCCAAGCAAGCTGATCGAGGCCCGCGCGGCGCGCCAGCGCGGCGAGATTTCAGCGGAACAACTGCGTGCCGTCGAGGACGAGGCGATCCGTGAGGCGGTGAACCTGCAGGAGGACGTCGGCCTGCAATCGGCGACCGACGGCGAGTTCCGCCGCGATTCCTGGCATATCGATTTCCTCAAGGAGTTCGCCAACGTCGAGGTCATCCCCTCCAAGATCAAGGCGCGGTTCCAGAGCGAGCAGGGCCCGGTCGAATATTCGCCGCAGACCCTGCAGGTCACGGGAAAGCTCGCCCGGCCGCACCCGATCTTTGTCGATCACTTCAAGTTCGTGCAGTCGGTGACGAAAGTGACGCCCAAGCTGACGATCCCGTCGCCGAGCAACATGCACTTCCGCGGCGGCCGTGCAGCGGTCGACCAGAGGGCCTATCCGGACATGGCGGAGTTCTACGCCGACCTCGCGCGGGTCTACAGCGAGGAGGTGCGCGATCTCGCCGCCGCCGGCTGCCGCTATCTGCAGATCGACGAAGTGTACATCGCCTACCTCTGCGACCCGGCGTTGCGCGAGCAGGTCGCGGCGCTGGGCGAAAATCCGCAGACGCTGCCGCGCACTTACGTTGCCATGATCAACGGCGCGGTCGCCGGCCGCCCCAAGGACATGACGATCTGCATGCATCTGTGCCGCGGCAACAACCAGAGCGGCTGGGTGGCGTCGGGCGGCTATGAGCCGGTCGCCGAGGTCCTGTTCAACGAGGCGGACGTCACCGGCTACTTCCTCGAATACGACAGCGAGCGCGCCGGCGGTTTCGAGCCGCTACGCTTTGTTCCCAAAGGGAAGACGGTGGTGCTGGGGTTGGTCACCAGCAAGAAGGGTGCGCTGGAAAGCAAAGACACGATCAAGCGGCGGATCGACGAGGCGGCGAAGTTCTGCCCGCTCGATCAGCTTGCGCTCAGCACGCAGTGCGGGTTTTCATCGACGGTCGCCGGCAACAAGCTGACCGTGGAGCAGCAGGCTGCGAAGCTGCGGCTGGTGGTGGAGGTGGCGCGCGAGGTGTGGGGTTAGTCCCTGACCTTGACGTAGCTGCCCGGCGCGTCCTCGATGGCTTTCAGCTTGCCGCCGCCGGGCGCACGCGCGGGCGCGGCAGTCCCGTCCTGCTCTTTGATCCAAGAGAGCCAATCCGGCCACCACGAGCCGGGATTTTCCTTGGCTTTGGCGATCCAGTTCTCCAGCGTGCCGACGCCGGCCTTGCCGCCGGTCCAGTATTGATACTTCTGCCTGGCCGGCGGATTGACCACGCCCGCGATATGGCCGGAGCCGGCCAGCACGTACTTCACCGGCCCGCCGAAGAACTTCGAGCCGACGAACACCGATTTCGCTGGCGCGATATGGTCCTCGCGGGTGGCGAGGTTGTAGATCGGCGCCTTCACGCTGGCGAGGTCGAGCTTGACGTTGGCGATCGTCATGCGGCCGCGCGTCAGCGAGTTCTCCCAGTAGCAGTGCCGCAGATAGTAGGCGTGGTTTGCCGCGGGCATGCGCGTCGAGTCTGAATTCCAGTACAGCAGGTCGAACGGCGTCGGCGCCTTGCCGAGCATGTAGTTGTTGATGACGTAAGGCCAGATCAGGTCGTTCGAGCGCAGCATGTTGAAGGCGTTCGCCATTTTCTTGCCTTCGAGATAGCCGCGCTCCTTCATGCGCTCCTCGACCGCCTTGAGCTGCTCCTCGTCGACGAACACCTTGAGGTCGCCGGCGTGGGTGAAGTCGACCTGTGCGGTGAACAGCGTCGCCGACGCGATCCGCTTGTCGCTCTTCTTGGCGAGGTAGGCGAGGGTGATCGCGAGCAGCGTGCCGCCGACGCAATAGCCGATGGTGTTGACCTGCTTCTCGCCGGTCGCCTGCTCGATCGCGTCGATCGCGGCGATCGGCCCAAGCTTCATGTACTCCTCGAAGCCCATCTCGGCCTGGCGCGCGTCCGGGTTCACCCACGAGATCACGAACACGGTGAGGCCGTTGTCGACGCACCATTTGATGAAGGATTTCTCCGGCGTGAGATCGAGCACGTAGAACTTGTTGATCCACGGCGGCACGATGAGCAGCGGCCGCTTCAGCACCGTCTCGGTCGAGGGCGCGTACTGGATGAGCTGCATCAGCTCGTTCTGGAAGATCACCTTGCCGGGCGACACCGCGAGATTGCGGCCGACCTCGAACTTCGAAGCGTCGGACTGCCGGATCCTGAGATCGCCGCCGCCGGCTTCGATGTCCTCGGCGAGCATGTGCATGCCGCGAACCAGGTTCTCCGCGCTGGAGCCGACCGTCTCGCGGAACAACTCCGGATTGGTCAGCACGAAATTCGACGGCGAGATCGCGTTGGCGATCTGCTTGACGTAGAACTCGGCCTTCTGCCGGGTGTGCGGGTCGAGGCCCTCGGCATGTTGAACCAGATGGTCCGCCCATCCGGTGCTGAGCAGGTAGGCCTGCTTGACGAAGTCGAAGAACTGGTTGGACGACCACTCCGGATCGGCGAAGCGGCGATCCTTCGGGTCAGGCGAAGCCACCGGCTCCGTGCTCTCGCCGGCCATGCGCTTGACCGCCGAGCCCCACAGTTCGAGGTAGGCCTTGCCGAGATGGCGCTGCAGCGCGACGGCGCGCTGCGGATCCGACAGCCAGTATTCCGCGACTTCGCCCAGCGTCTTGACGACGTCGGTGAGCTCGTCGGACATCCCGCCGCGCATCGCGCCGGCCTCGCGCGGTTTCATGTAGGCGGCAAGCGCCTTGCCGCCCCCCTCGACGAGGCGGGCGACGTTGTTGGCGAACGCCTCGATGTTGAGGCTTCCGACCTCGACCGGTCCTGGCTTGACGTCGTCCTTCATCGCCTTCCGTCGCCCCGCACCAGTGCGTCCAGACATCGCCCGGGCAGTTGGTCACGACAAGTCTTTACACCCTACATGGTTTCCGCGACGGCTTATGATAGGGCGGGGCTGTCCTCGCTTTCCCGCCGTCCACGCTTTGGACATATTGGCGGGCTAGCGAAACGGCTCAATTCATTGAGTTTACGACATTTTCACCGGTAACACGCACCTTTCGAGGGGAGTGACCGCGATGAAACAGTTGGGGTGACGCCTGTGGGGCGGATGGCGGGACGTAGAGCGTTGCAAAAGGCCGGCGTGCTGCGGCGCACGCGGCCGCTCGCCCGGCTCGCCGCAGCTGTTCTTGCAGCGGCCAGTCTCGGCGGCTGTGCCTCGATGTCAGACAAGATGTCCCAGGCGATGTCCACCATGCCGGTGGTCGGCTTGCCGGCCAACGTTCCGGAGCGTCCCGCGGAAACCCTGGCGTTTCCTGCGGTCCATGACATGCCGCCGCAGCGCACGACGGCGGTCCTCACCGCCGACGAGCAACGGACCATGGAGCGCGAACTGGTGTCCGCGCGCGACACAACTCAAAAGACCGCCCCCAAACCGGCACCCGCCCCGGCTGCCAAACCGGCGGCAAAGCCCGCGGTTGCGGCCCGCGCCAGGCCCGCGCCCCAGGCTGAACCCGCCGTTTCGATGCCGGCGCCGCCCTTCAGCAGCAGGATGATCTATTAGCGCGCCGCGGAACCCGTGGTAAAACAACATGAATTGGCCAGAACCGGTTCATAAGGACCGGTCGTAGAGATCGAACGATGGAAGAATTTCACCGCATCCGCCGCCTGCCGCCTTACGTGTTCGAGCAGGTGAATCGCGCCAAGGCGGCGGCCCGCAACGCGGGCGCGGACATCATCGATCTCGGCATGGGCAATCCGGACCTGCCGGCGCCCCAGCATGTCCTCGACAAGCTCAAGGAGACGCTCGGCAAGCCGCGCACCGACCGGTATTCCGCGTCGAAGGGGATTGCCGGTTTGCGCAAGGCCCAGGCGGCCTATTACGCGCGCCGGTTCGGCGTGAATCTCAATCCCGACACGCAAATCGTCACCACGCTCGGCTCCAAGGAAGGCTTCGCCAACGTGGCGCAGGCCATCACCGCGCCGGGTGACGTCGTTCTGGTGCCCGACCCGAGCTACCCGATCCACGCCTTCGGCTTTCTGATGGCGGGCGGCGTGATCCGATCCGTGCCGTCGCAGCCGACGCCGGACTTTTTCACCACTCTCGAGCGCGCGATCGTGCATTCGATCCCGAAGCCGATCGCCGTGGTGGTCTGCTATCCGTCGAATCCGACGGCGTTCGTCGCCGATCTCGACTTCTACAAGGATCTGGTGCTGTTCGCGAAGAAGCACGGCATCTTCATCCTGTCCGATCTCGCGTACGCCGAGGTCTATTTCGAAAACAACCCGCCGCCGTCTGTGCTGCAGGTGCCGGGTGCGATGGATATCACGGTCGAGTTCACCTCGATGTCGAAGACCTACTCGATGCCCGGCTGGCGCATGGGCTTCGCGGTCGGCAACGAGCGCATCATCGCGGCGCTGACGCGCGTGAAGTCGTACCTTGACTACGGCGCGTTCACGCCGGTGCAGGTGGCGGCAACCGCCGCGCTCAACGGCCCGGACGATTGTATCAAGGAGATGCGCGAAACCTACAGGCGGCGGCGCGACGTGCTGGTTGAAAGCTTCAGCCGCGCGGGCTGGAACGTTCCGCCGCCGCGCGCCTCCATGTTCGCCTGGTCGCCGATCCCGGAGCCGTTCCAGACGCTTGGCAGCGTGGAATTCTCCAAGCTGCTGGTCGAGAAGGCGGAGGTTGCGGTGTCGCCGGGCACCGGGTTCGGCGAGCGCGGCGAAGGCTTTGTCCGTATCGCGCTGGTGGAAAACGAGCAGCGCATCCGGCAGGCTGCGCGCAACATCCGCCGCTTCCTTGAAAGCGCGCCGGAAAAGTTGCACAACGTGGTTCCTCTCGCCACGCGGCGCTGAACAGCTTCGGATTTTCGATGGTTGCCCCGCTCAAAGTGGGTCTCGCCGGTCTCGGCACGGTCGGCGCCTCCGTGGTGCGTCTGATCTCGGAGCAACGCGCCTCGCTGGCGCAGCGCTGCGGCCGGCCGATCGAGATCGTCGCCGT
>JBEVIJ010000122.1:0-28112 GCA_040510745.1 Xanthobacteraceae bacterium | reverse complement strand
CAGGAAGACAAGGTCGTGGAGGCGATCACGGCCGCCGCCAAGACCGGCCAGATCGGCGACGGCAAGATCTTCGTCAACGACGTCGGCCGCGCCGTGCGCATCCGCACCGGCGAAACCGACAACGACGCACTCTGAAAACGTCAAAGCTCTAGAAATCCAAAGCACTAAAACTCAAAGCTCTAGAAAATCTAACGGGGGGTTGGCATGACGAAACACGCTCGCGCGCGTTGCGTACTCGCAGGAGTGGCGGCTGCGATTGCTCTGATCGCGGGTCCGGCATTGGCGCAGACGCCGGCCGCCCCGCCGCCAAAGATCGACGCGGCGGACACCGCCTGGATGATCTCGGCGATCGGCCTGGTGCTGATGATGAGCCTGCCCGGCCTGGCGCTGTTCTACGCCGGCATGGTGCGCAAGAAGAACGTGCTCGCAACCATGGCGCAGACGCTGGCTGCGGTCGCGCTCGGCTCGATCATCTGGATGGTGGTCGGCTACAGCCTCGCCTTCACCGGCGAAGGCGCGGTGATTGGCACCTTCGACCGCGTGCTGCTCAACGGCATGGGCCTGGATGCGATCAATCCGGCGGCCAAGACCATCCCTGAATCGGTTTTCATGTTCTACCAGATGACCTTCGCAGTCATCACCGTCGCTCTCGTGGCGGGCTCGGTGGCCGACCGCATGCGGTTTTCCGCATTCCTCTGGTTCATCGCCGGCTGGGTCCTACTGGTTTACGTGCCGCTCGCGCACATCGTCTGGGGTGGCGGCTTCCTCACGCTCGGCGACAGCGGCGGCGTGCTCGATTTCGCCGGCGGTCTCGTGGTGCATCTCAACGCCGGCATCGCCGGCCTCGTCGCCGCTTACGTGCTCGGGGCGCGCCGGGGTTATGGCAGCGAGAACCTGTCGCCGTACGATCTCTCGCTCGCGGTGATCGGTACCGGCCTGCTCTGGGTCGGATGGCTCGGGTTCAACGGCGGCTCGGCACTGGGCGCCGGAGCGCGCGCGGGTTACGCCATCGTTGCCACTCATCTTGCCGCGTGCGCCGGCGTGATGACCTGGATGCTGCTGGAATGGTGGGACCGCGGCAAGCCGTCGGTGCTCGGCATGATATCCGGCGCCGTCGCCGGCCTCGGCACGATCACTCCGGCGTCGGGTTTTGTCGCGCCGTGGCACGGCTTGGTCATCGGCTTTGTTGCCGGTGCGGTCTGCTACTGGGCCTGCATCAAGCTCAAGCAGAAGCTCGGCTACGACGATTCGCTCGACGTGTTCGGCGTGCACGGCATCGGCGGCGCGACCGGCACGATCCTGGTCGGCGTGTTCGCGGTCGCCGCCATCGGCGAGAAGCCGGGACTGATCGAAGGCAACACCAATCAACTGGTGACTCAGCTCTACGGCGTCGTCGTGACCCTGGCGTGGTCCGGCATCCTGACCCTGGTCATCCTCAAGGTGATCAACTTCTTCGTGCCGCTGCGCGTGCGCGACGAGGACGAGCGTGTCGGCCTCGACGTCACGCAGCACGGTGAGGCGCTTCAGTAGCTCCATCGCTCACGTTGACAAAAACGGGCCCGACGTGAGCGGGCCCGTTTCTTTTGGAACCGGCCGAAACAAATTGCTTAATTCATAGGCACCAGCGGTGCTTCCCGCGGGCGACCTGGCTAATTCGTTCGCAATCGGCGCTGCAGCGCATCCGCGCGGCCGGGTGCCGGCGCGAAGCCGCAGCAAAAACTATCGCATTAACAACAGGTTACTTCGCCCATACCGATTGGCACGGCGTTTGATTCCTTTTTGGGTGCGGCAACGAACGCAAGCATGAGCACGCGTGGCGTTGCCCGGTCAGTACGCCCGGTCCCAACCGGGCCCAAGCGGGGGTCAAGCCCATGAAAATCATCATGGCCATCATCAAGCCATTCAAGCTGGACGAAGTCCGAGACGCTCTCACTGCTGCGGGGGTGCACGGGCTTACCGTCACCGAGGTCAAGGGATACGGACGTCAGAAGGGCCACACTGAAATCTACCGCGGCACCGAGTACGCCGTGAACTTCCTGCCGAAAATCAAGATCGAGGTCGCCGTTCCGACCGACCAGGCGGACAAGGTCGTCGATGCCATCACCGGCGCGGCCAAGACCGGCCAGATCGGCGACGGGAAAATCTTCATTCTGAACCTCGATCACGCCGTGCGGATCCGCACCGGCGAAACAGACGCGGCAGCGCTCTAACCGCGCGTCCCCAACCTTGCGAACAGGAGCTTGAACCATGACGTTGAAGACACTCATTCGCGCGGGACTGGCGGGGCTAGCTGCTCTCGCTGTTACCGTGCTGCTTATCGATCCAACGCTCGCGCAAACGCCGGCACCGGCAGCCCCTGCCGCGCCGGCCATCGTTCCCAACAAGGGCGACAACGCCTGGATGCTGGTTTCCACCATCCTCGTGCTGCTGATGACCGTACCCGGCCTCGCGCTGTTCTACGCCGGCTTGGTTCGCGCCAAGAACGCGCTGTCCGTGCTCGCCCATGTTTTCTACGCGGTGTGCATCGTCAGCATCATCTGGGTGATCTACGGCTACAGCCTGACGTTCACCGGTGGATCGTTGATCGGCGGATTCGACAAGATATTCCTCAAGGGTGTGACGCTGGAAACCCTTGCCGCGACGTTCTCGGTGGGCGTCAACATCACGGAGCTCATCTACATCTGCTTCCAGATGACGTTCGCCTGCATCACGCCTGCGCTGATCGTCGGCGCCTTTGCGGAGCGCATGAAGTTCTCCGCGGTCGCGCTGTTCATCCCGCTGTGGGTGACGTTCGTGTACTTCCCGATCGCGCACATGGTCTGGTACTGGGCCGGCCCGGACGCGATCGACGCCGCCGCCAAAGCTGTTGCCGCCGCGGCGGCTGGTGAAGCCAAGACCAAGGCCGAGGCGGCGCTGGCGGCCGTCACTGCCGACGCGGGCCTCATCTTCTCGTGGGGGGCGATCGACTTCGCCGGCGGCACCGTGGTGCATATCAACGCCGGCATCGCCGGCCTGGTCGGCGCGTTGCTGGTCGGCAAGCGCACGGGACACGGCAAGGAGCTGATGCCTCCGCACTCGCTGGTGATGACTTTCATCGGCGCCTGCTTGCTATGGGTCGGCTGGTTCGGCTTCAACGCCGGCTCCAACCTCGAGGCCAGTGGCGGCGCGGCGCTCGCCATGATCAACACCTTCGTCGCGACCGCGGCGGCGGCATTGTCCTGGATGTTCGCCGAATGGGCCGTGAAGGGCAGGCCTTCGCTGCTTGGCGCACTGTCCGGCGCGATCGCAGGCCTTGTCGCCGTCACGCCCGCGGCCGGCTTCGCCGGTCCGATGGGCGCGATCGTGCTCGGCCTGATCGTCGGCGCGGTCTGCCTGTTCTTCTGCTCCACGGTGAAGAACATGTTCGGCTACGACGACGCGCTCGACGTGTTCGGCATCCACTGCATCGGCGGCATCGTCGGCGCGATCGGCACTGGCATCCTGGTGGCGCCGGCGCTCGGCGGCACCGGCATCATGGACTACGCCACCGCCAAGATCGCCGACTATGACTTCGTCACGCAGGTCATTGCACAGTGCAAGGCCGTGTTGTTGACGCTCGTGTGGTCCGGCGTCGGGTCGATCATCATCTACAAGATCGTTGACTACACCGTCGGCCTCCGGCCGACCGTCGAACAGGAACGGGAAGGTCTCGACCTCAACGACCACGGAGAACGCGCCTACAACATGTAAGCCTCAGCGATACGGTTGGGGCGGAACCCGGCACCGCTCTGTCCGTCGGGGGGCCTCGGTCGCAAGACCGGGGCCCCTCTCTTTATTCACGGTTTATGCCACCAGACCGCGATGGTTAATCACGCCTTAACCTCGCCCCCTCTAAGGTGCGGCAGAGCTTGCGGCGGGCGATCCGCCGCCCGGTCAATCGTGTCCATGGTCACCGCCGCCGCACCCGCCTCGTCACCAATGCCCAAGACCGAAGGCCGGTCGCCTTTCGTGCGGCTGCACGAACTGCTGGCTGACATCAAACCGGGCAAACCCGCGATCAACCTTTCGGTCGGTGAGCCGCAGCACGCCATTCCGCCATTTGTCGGCCCGGTTCTGGCGTCGCACCTCAACGATTTCGGGCGCTATCCGGCGAACAAAGGCACAGACGGTTTTCGCCGTGCCGCGGCCGCGTGGCTCGGCCGGCGCTACAAGCTGCCCCGCCAGCTCGACCCCGAGACCGAAACCATTGTGCTCAATGGCACGCGCGAGGGCCTTTTCCTCGGTGCAATCGCGGCTGAGCGCTTCGTCGGCAAGCGCGGCGGCAATCCCGCGATCCTGATTCCCAATCCGTTCTACGCCGCCTATTCCGCGGGCGCGTCCGCCGCCAACTGCGAGCCGGTGTATCTGCCAACCACGGTGGCGACCGGCTTTCTGCCCGATCTCGATGCCATCAGTGAGGAGCTGCTGGCACGCACAGTTGTGTTCTACCTGGCGTCGCCATCCAATCCGCAGGGCGCGGTGGCCGACGTCGCGTATCTGACGCGACTCGCTTCGCTGGCGCAGCGCTTCGGCTTCCTGGTGTTCGCGGATGAATGCTACGGCGAGATTTACCTGAACGGCCGTCCGCCGCACGGCATGCTGGAGGTTTCAGGCCCCGACTTCACCAACATCGTGGTGTTTCATTCGTTGTCGAAGCGCTCCAACCTGCCAGGCTTGCGCGTCGGCTTTGCCGCCGGGGACCGCCGCTTCCTGACGCGCTATGTCGAGCTGCGCAACATCGCGGCGCCGCAGGTGCCGGTGCCGATGCAGGAGGTTGCCATCGCGGCCTATGCCGACGAAGCGCACGTCGAAAAGAACCGCGAACTCTATGTCGCCAAGTTCGATCTCGCCGACCAGATTGTCGGCGACCGCTATGGCTACCGGCGCCCGGAGGGTGGCTTTTTCCTGTGGCTCGATGTGGGCGCGAAGGGCGGCGATGAAGACATCGCGATGAAGCTCTGGCGCGACGGCGGGCTGCGCGTCATTCCCGGGCATTACCTGGCCCGCGACGGCGCCGACGGCCGCAACCCGGGCACCGGATACCTCCGCATTGCACTCGTCCACGACAAGGGGACCACGGCCGAGGCGCTGCATCGCCTCGTCGCCGTGCTGAACTGACCATGGCGGCAACCGGCAGAACCTTCGAAGTTTCGCTGTGGTCCGATGATCTGCGCGGCGCAGTCCGTCGGCGGCTTCGCGAATGCGGCGGCATCGCGTTGATCACGCTTGCCGTGACGATGGGTTGCGCGCTCGCGACGTGGTCGGTGCAGGATCCATCATTGAGCCACGCCACCGACGCCCCGGTGCGTAATCTGCTTGGCGCAACCGGCGCGATCGGCAGCGATCTCCTGATGCAATTGCTCGGGCTTGCTTCCACCGTGCTGGTGCTGCCGGTCGCGGTCTGGGGCTGGCGCATCGCGACGCATCGGGATTTCGACCGCGAATGGCAGCGCCTGCTGCTCTGGCTTGGCGGCACCCTGCTCGCATCGGGCTTTGCCTCGTGCCTGCCGAACAGCCCGAAATGGCCGCTGCCGAGCGGACTTGGCGGCGTGGTGGGCGACGCCATCCTGCGGGTTCCTGCGTTCCTGCTCGGCCCGTTGTCCGGCGTCCAACTCGCGGTTGCAGCCGTGATACTCGGCACGGCCTCGCTGTTTGCGATCTTCATCGCCGCCGGCTTTGGATGGCAGAGCGACAGTCCGGTCAAGCTGGACGAACGTTGGGCGAAGAAAGCCGCCGGCCCGATCGACGACGACGATGAGCGCGCCTCGATCTCGCTGGGCTGCCTGGTCCACGGTTTCTTGAGCATCAAGGCGCGAATCGGAAGATGGATTGCGCGGTCACAAACCGGAGAAGCGATACGCCGCGCCCCGGACCTGGCCGTTTCGCCGCGCGATCGGATTGCACCGACGTTCGACGAGCGGGTGGCGAGAGCGCGGGACGAAGTCGAAGCCGACGAAGACGAGGAAATCGAAGCGCCAGCCGCGACGCGCAAGATTGTGAAACCTCGCGTGCCGAAACGCTCCAGCAACGGCTATCAGCCTCCATCGCTCAATCTGCTGGCGGCACCCAAGGCGATCGACCGCTTCGCACCGACGCAGGAATCGATTCAAGAGACCGCCATTGCGCTGGAGAAGGTTTTGCAGGACTTCGGCGTCCGCGGCGAGATCATTAACGCGCGTCCGGGACCGGTGGTCACGCTGTACGAGCTCGAGCCCGCGCCCGGCATCAAATCGTCACGCGTGATCGGTCTGTCCGACGACATTGCACGCTCGATGAGCGCGTTGTCCGCGCGTGTTGCGGTCGTGTCGGGCCGTAACGTCATCGGCATCGAACTTCCCAACGAGCGGCGCGAGAAGGTCTATTTCCGCGAGATGCTGGCGTCCGACGATTACACCGAGAGCCAGGCGAAGCTGCCGCTCTGCCTCGGCAAGACCATCGGCGGCGAACCCGTCGTGGTCGATCTCGCCCGCATGCCGCACCTGCTGATCGCGGGCACCACTGGATCCGGCAAGTCGGTCGCCATCAACACCATGATCCTCAGCCTGCTCTACAGGCTAACGCCCGAGCAGTGCCGCCTGATCATGGTCGACCCCAAGATGCTCGAACTGTCGGTCTATGACCACATCCCGCATCTGCTAACGCCTGTCGTCACCGACCCCCGCAAGGCGGTGGTGGCGCTCAAGTGGGCGGTGCGCGAGATGGAAGAGCGCTACAAGAAAATGTCGAAGCTCGGCGTGCGCAACATCGACGGCTACAACGCGCGCTTGGTCGACGCGAAGGCCAAGGGCGAAGCTCTGTCCCGCACCGTGCACACCGGCTACCACAAGGAGTCCGGCCAGGCGATCTACGAAAAAGAGCAGCTCGATCTCGAGCCGCTGCCGTACATCGTCATCGTCGTCGACGAGATGGCCGACTTGATGATGGTGGCCGGCAAGGACATCGAGGGCGCGGTGCAGCGCCTCGCGCAGATGGCGCGTGCCGCCGGACTGCACGTCATCCTCGCCACGCAACGTCCGTCGGTCGACGTCATCACCGGCACGATCAAGGCGAACTTCCCGACCCGCATCTCCTTCCAGGTTACATCGAAGATCGACAGCCGCACGATCCTGGGCGAGCAGGGCGCCGAGCAACTGCTCGGCCAGGGCGACATGCTCTACATGGCGGGCGGCGGCCGCATCAGCCGCGTCCACGGCCCGTTCTGCTCCGACGAAGAAGTCGAGAAGATCGTCAATCACCTCAAGGCGCAGGGCACCCCGCAGTATCTCGAGGCGGTCACCGCGATCCTCGAAGAGGAAGGCGAGGACGGCGAAGCAGTGTTCGACGGCACCGCCACGGGCCAGAGCGGCGACGCCACCGACCTATACCAGCAAGCCGTACAGATCGTGACCCGCGACAAAAAGGCTTCGACCAGCTACATCCAGCGCCGGCTGCAAATCGGCTACAATCGCGCCGCTTCGATCATGGAGCGCATGGAGCAGGAAGGCATCGTTGGCCAAGCCAACCACGCCGGGAAGCGCGAGATTCTGGCTGGCACCGAGGAACACGACAAATACTAGGGTTCATTGCAGCGCGGCGCGCACTAGAGTCTGATCCAGCTACGCTCAGACTCGTCGCTTACTTTCTTGTTTTGAGATGATCTTTTCCGAGAACCGGTTCCCACTTTTCGGGATCATGCTCTAGGATTGGGCCGCGAAATCGCCACAGCCCATGACTATCGGATGGCAACGGCGGCAGGGAATTGGGACTGAGGCGGAGCACGAAATGGCGAGCCCTGTGATCTTGGCTGCGGCACTGGCCGGAACTCTGGCGTTGATAGGTCCGGCGCTGGCGACGATGGCCGCGGCGCAAGGCGTGCCTCTGCCCGTTCCGGCGCCGGGCCGCTCCGGCGCACCGCCGGCGGCCGGCCAGCAGCAGCCACGGCCGGCTGCTCCGATGCCGCTGTCGCCCGGTGCGCAGCGCGACACCAAGAGCCCGGTCGCCGCGCCGGTGATCCGTCCGCCGTCCATCTTCAGGCCCGGCCAAGCCACGGCCTTCGACGCGCGCCAGCGCACGCTGGTCGATCGGGTCAGCGCCTACCTCCTAAGCGTGCGCGTGCTGTCGGGCGATTTTGTCCAGATCGGCCCCGACGGCAGCAAATCGGAGGGCGAGTTCTATCTGCAGAAGCCGGGCCGGGTTCGCTTCGACTACAACCCGCCCTCGCCGGTCGAACTGATTGCGGACGGCTCCTCCGTCGTGGTACGCGACCGCAAGCTCGCGACCCAGGACCTCTACCCGCTGTCTCAGACGCCGCTACGCTTCCTGCTGGCGGACCAGCTCGACCTGATGCGCGACACTAACATCACCGGCGTCTATGCCGACGACGTGTTCGTGACGATCGTCATCGAGGAGCGGCAGCTCCTGGCCGGCACGCACCGGCTGATGCTGATGTTCAATGCGCAGGATCTGCAGCTCAAGCAATGGACCGTGACCGATCCGCAGGGTTACGACACCACCGTGGCGGTCTACAATCTCAACAGCACCAAGCGCCCCGACCCGATGATGTTCCGCATCGACTACACGCGGCAGATTCAGTAGCTGACCAATCTTCGCCGCTCTTGGCTGCTGCACCATCAGCCCTATATTGGCTGACATTGCCCGCGACCCGCCTACGCACAAGGCTTCGGCGGGCTAGGCTTAGATCCGCCGGAGCTTTAGCGAAGGCGGAAAGCGGGACAATCCAGTATTCAAGCTCTCTCTTTTTTACTGGATGCCCCGCTCAAAATGGTGGATCGGCATGCAGCTCAAGGTCACGACCTGGAACATCAATTCGGTGCGGCTGCGCATCGATCTGGTTGCCAAGTTCATCAAGGCGGTGCGGCCCGATGTGCTGTGTCTGCAGGAAACCAAGTGCCCCGACGACGCATTCCCGCTCAAGCGCTTCAGGCGGCTGGGCTACGAGCATATCGCGCTGCACGGGCAGAAAGGCTACCACGGCGTCAGCGTAGTCTCGCGCCTGCCGTTCGACACGACGAACAAGAAAGGCTACTGCGGCAAGACCGACGCGCGCCACATCGGCGTGACGTTCGGCGAGAAGGCCGGGCTGCGCGACCCGTTGACGGTCCACAATTACTATGTGCCAGCAGGCGGCGACGAGCCCGACCCGCAGATTAACCCGAAATTCGCGCACAAGCTTTCGTTCCTCAACGAGCTGCGGGAGTGCCAGCACATGCTGCCGGCACCAAACGAGCGCTCAATCGTCGTCGGCGATCTCAACGTGGCGCCGCTGGAGTGCGACGTCTGGAGTATCGAATGCGCGAAACTGCTGGCGGCGCAGAAGGCCGCCAACTGGATCGACGCGCCCGTACTTTTCGTGCGCGAGCCGGAGAAGCCTGGTGGAGCTACCGCTCGCCGGATTGGGCGGCTGCCGACAAGGGCCGGCGGCTCGATCATGTCTGGGTTTCGCCAGGGCTCGGTGATCGTCTCGCCGGGATCACGGTTGCGAAAGATGCGCGCGGCTGGGCGAGGCCGTCGGACCACGTTCCGGTGACGGTGACCCTCGATGTTTAATCAGCGCGGCGCTTCGCTCGTGTCGAGTATCGCGCGGATGTCGATCATTTCCTTCATCGATTGCTCGGTTCGCGCCGTGATCTGGTCACGCAGCGTCTGCGCCGCGTCGGGATAGCCTTCCAACATCTTGAGGAACAGGCTGCGCGAAATGCGGATGACGGTCGAAGGCTCGCGCGCGACTGCGGTGGCAGGCCGCGCCGTTTCGGTGAGCAGCGCAAGTTCGCCGAGCAGCGTGCCCGGCCCGGCAACGACCTCCGGCGCAACGATTGGCGTCGCGGGGCGCAATTCGAACGAGCCTTCCTGCACAACGTAGCCGCTGTCAGCCGCTTCGCCGGCATGAAACAGCGCTTCACCGTCATGGACGTATCGGCTCTCGGCGCCGATCGCGAGAATGCGCAGCGCGGTGCGGCCGAGCAGCCGCAGCGTCGGCACGCGCTCCAGGAACACGATGTCGTCCTCGATGCTCATGCTTGTTTGCTTTGGGACACGACCTTTTCCGAAATTCGAACTTTCGGGATCATGCTCATGGCACCAGCTTGTAGCCGCCGGCATCTGTCACAAGGATCGCGGGATTGGCGGCGTCCTTCTCGACCTTCTGCCGCAGCCGGTAGACGTGTGTCTCGAGTGTGTGCGTGGTAACGCCGGAGTTGTAACCCCAGACTTCCTGCAACAGCGTCTCGCGCGACACCGGCTTCTGTCCGGCACGATAAAGGTACCGCAGGATTGCGGTTTCCTTTTCGGTGAGCCGGACCTTGCCGCCCTTGGGATTCATCAGCAGCTTCGAGCTCGGCCGGAACGTGTAGGGGCCGATGGTGAAGACCGCGTCCTCGCTGGCCTCGTGCTGGCGAAGCTGGGCGCGGATGCGCGCGAGCAGCACGGCGAAGCGGAACGGCTTGGTGATGTAGTCGTTAGCGCCGGACTCCAGCCCCAGGATGGTATCGGAATCGGTGTCATGGCCGGTCAGCATGATGATCGGCGCCTTGAAGCCGCCCTTGCGGAGGATGCGGACCGCCTCGCGTCCGTCGATATCCGGCAGGCCGACATCCATGATGACCAGGTCGATCTGGCCGGCTTTGGCCGCCTGTACGCCCTTGGTGCCCGATTCGACCGCGACGGCCTCGAATTCGTCATGCAAGGCGAGCTGTTCGACCAGTCCGCCGCGAAGTTCGTCGTCGTCGTCAACGATCAGGATTTTTCGGCTGTTGGGCATTAAATTCCATGGCCCCTCCCGGCGCAGCCCGCCGGATGGCGCGAAGTAGAGCATTCAGACACAAAAGAGCAAGCGCCTTAAAGCCATGAAAACGATGCTACTGGCGACACTTAGGGTCCGAGCCAGGCCGGGCCGAAGGACTGAAGGCTGGCTGATCGCCGGATCTTTGGCCCTGCCCGTCGCGCTCGGCCGGGGCGGGGTCAGGGCCAACAAGCGCGAAGGCGACGGCGGAACGCCGCGCGGCACCTTCGTGCTCCGGCGGTTGTGGTGGCGCGCCGATCGCATGCCGCGGCCTCGGACCGGACTGCCGGTGCGGCGGATCCGGCGGAGCGATGGCTGGTGCGAGGACCCCACCGACCGGCGCTACAACGGGCCGGTCGACGTGCCCCCGGGGAGTTCCGCGGACCGGCTTTGGCGCCGGGACGCGCTCTACGACCTCATCATCGAGATCAGCCACAACACCCGGCCGCGGATCGCCGGGCGGGGCAGCGCGGTGTTCGTCCATATCGCCCGGCCGAAATTCGCTCCGACCGCCGGTTGCGTCGCGCTCGAAGCCGGCACCTTGCGCCGGCTGATCGAGCGGCTGGGACCCCGTACTCGTATTGAGATCGCTTGATTTTCAGGCGCTTCGAACGGACACACGTCTCGGTTGTATTTTACAGAGAGTGTTACAAGATCGCTTAACAAAATCTCCAGCGTTGCCCCCGTAAGGTGGCTTGCCGTTCCGCGGCGCGGCCTAACCTGTTCAGCCTTGGGATGGCGATGGATTCGACTTTCAACCGGCAGCCGGCAGCGCCCTCCTTCCGCGAGCCGCTGACACCAGCCCCTGCCGCAGCAATTGCCCCTGCCGCAGCGCCTGCGCCGGCCGCCGTATCGGCGCCGGCTGCACCGGTTGCGGCGCCAGCCAATCGCAATGTGATCGGGCGCGTTCACGCCGTCAGCGGCGCGCAGGTCACGGTCGGTCTCAGCCCGGCCAACGTGGCGGCCGATGCTGCGAAGGCCACCGTTGGGAAATTTCTGGGAATCCTGAGCAGCAGTTCGGTAATCGTCGGCATGATCACCGAGATCGCCGAACGTCCCGTGCGCGACCAGGACAACGCGTGCCGCAGCGTTGCGCGGCTGGATCTGGTCGGCGAGATCAAATCCAAGGCCGGTTCGGGCGCAGCGCACTTCCAACGCGGCGTCACGGAATATCCGATCATCGGCGAACCGGCGATGCTGATGACCGATCGCGAATTGCGCGTCATCTATAGCGGCAACTCCAATCTCAATCCAATCGGCATACTGCAGCAGGACCACACGATTCCGGCGCAGATCGACATCGAGAATCTGGTGAGCAAGCACTTCGCGGTGCTCGGCACCACCGGTGTCGGCAAGTCGAACGGCGTTGCTATCATCCTGCAAAAGATTCTGGATGAGCAACCGGACCTTCGCATTTTCTTGATTGATCCGCACAACGAATACGCGCGCTGCTTCGGTGACAAATCGCAGGTGCTAACGCCGCGCAATCTGCGGCTGCCGTTCTGGCTGTTCAATTTCGAAGAGACCGTGGACGCATTCTTTGGCGGCCGTCCGGGCATCGACGAAGAGGTCGAGATTCTGTCGGAGGTCATTCCGCTCGCGAAGGCGGTCTATGGCCAATACAAGGGCAACGCCAACGACCGGACGCTGGCCAAGAAGAAAGACCCGCGCAGCACAGGCTTTGGCGTCGACACGCCGGTGCCATACCGGATCGAAGACCTCACCGCGCTGATCGACGAGCGGATGGGCAAGCTGGAAAACCGCTCCCGCACCGCCATCTACAACAAGCTGCTGCAACGCATCCAGACGTTCCGCAATCATCCTCGCTACACCTTCATGTTCGAGAACGCCACGGTCGGCGGCGACACGATGGTGGAGGTGCTCAGTCACCTGTTCCGGATTCCCGCGAACGGCAAGCCGATGACGATCATGCAGCTAGCCGGATTTCCGGCCGAGGTGGTCGATTCGGTCGTGTCCGTGCTGTCGCGCATGGCGTTCGACTTCGGGTTGTGGAGCGACGGCGCGTCGCCGCTATTGTTCGTCTGCGAGGAGGCGCACCGCTACGCCCCCGCTGATTCCAAGATCGGGTTCGGCCCGACCCGCCGCGCGCTGTCGCGCATCGCCAAGGAAGGCCGGAAGTACGGCGTGTTCCTGGGCCTGGTCACGCAGCGTCCCGCGGAAATCGATCCCACAATCATTTCACAGTGCAGCACGCTGTTCGTGATGCGTCTCTCGAACGAGCGGGACCAGGTGCTGATCCGCTCGGCGGTTTCGGATGCCGCCGCCAACCTGCTGACGTTCATCCCGTCGCTTGGCACCGCCAAGGTGTTCGCGTTCGGCGCCGGCGTCGCGCTTCCGACCCGCATGAAGTTCCGCGAAGTGCCGCCGCACCTGCGCCCCAGCAGCGAGGCGGGCGGCAACACGCATATCGCTGCCGGAATGAGCCCCGACCGCAATCTGATCGCGTCGGTCGTCGACCGCTGGCGTGCCGCGACAATGAGCCAGAAGAACACGTTCGACGACGACAGCGGCGACCTCGGCTCGTGGCGAGACGATGCCGCCACAGCCCAGCCGCCGCCGATGGCGCCGGCGCCGCCAAGCTTTGAGCCGCCGCGTCCCGAGCCGAACCGTCTCGCATTCGATCCGCAACGGGTCAGCCCGGATTCCAGCCGGCTCGGCGGCGATTCGCCACGCCCGAGCATCCTGCGCAAGCCGATCGGCGGCGATCCCGCGGCCGTACCAGGAGCGCCGGCTCCGACGCGCTGGCGCTAGGCGCGCGCTGAATTCTTAGCGGCCGCCGAAGATTGCAGTGCCGACACGCACATGCGTGGCGCCCATCGCGATGGCGACCGGATAATCGGCGCTCATGCCCATCGAAAGCAGCTTCAGCCCGTTGCGGGCCGCGAGCTTGGCCGTAAGCGCGAAATGCGGCGCCGGCGCCTCGTCGAACGGCGGAATGCACATCAATCCGTGGATCGACAGGCCGTAAGCGTCGCGGCAGCGCGCCAGGAAGCCATCGGCATCCTGGGGCAGCACGCCGGCCTTTTGCGGCTCCGCACCGGTGTTGATCTCGACGAACAGCAACGGTCGGCGATCCGACTTGGCTATCTCTTTCGCCAGTGCTTCGCACAAGCTCGGCCGGTCGATCGAATGAATAGCGTCAAACAGCGCGACCACTTCCTTCGCCTTGTTCGATTGCAGCGGCCCGATCATGTGCAGCTCAAGGCCGGGATGCTTCTTGGTCAGCGCCGGCCATTTGGCCTTCGCCTCCTGCACGCGGTTTTCGCCGAATGCCGTGTGCCCGGCTTCGATCACCGGCTTAATCGCATCGGCGCCGAATGTCTTGGCAACGGCAATCAGAGTGACGGCCGCCGGATCGCGCTTGGCGTCGCGGCAAGCGCGCTCGATCTCCTGCCGCACGGCGGCCAGGCCGGTTTTGCTCGGTGCATTGCTCACGCCGGACAGATTACATCAGCCGTGGCCGCGGCGGCGCGAAATGTGCCGTGCTGAAAACTCAGAAGCGGCTGCCCGCGACCGGAAGCTGCAACGGCGTCTGCACGTCGCGGCGCGCATGTCGGGCAGCGGCGGACTGAGGCCGTAGCGCGCGAAATCCATCGAGACTTTAGGCTTGAGCGCCCGCGCCGCCGCGATGTCGGCGTTGCCGCCGGCGACGTCCTGCTTCCTGCGCTCGCAGCGCCGCGTCATAGTCGGCGATCGCATGGTCGTACCGGCCGGACTGGAGATGTACGAAGCCGCGCCTGTCGAGGGCATTGGCGAAATCAGGGCGCAGCCGTAGCGCTTCGTTGCAGTCCGACAGCGCGGCCTGCAATTGCCCGATCACCGCGCGGGTCCAGCACCGGCTGTTCCACGCCGCGACGTTGGCGGGCTGCAGGCGCATCACGTGATCGTAGTCGGTGACGGCAGCAACGTACTGCCGCCTGCTCTCCAGCGCGATGGCGCGGCTGAAATAGGTGCCGGGCTGCTTGTCGTCGAGGCGAATCGACTGATCGTAGTCTGAGATGGCGCGGACGGACTGGCCTTTTTTCAAAAGGGCGTTGCCGCGATTGTTGAGCGCGACGGGATCCTTGGGATCGAGCTTGACGGCTTCGTCGTAGTCGCGGATCGCCTGGTCGAGGCGGCCCTGGCGCTCGTGGGCAACGCCACGGTTGACCAAGGCATCCTGGTACTTGGCGTCGATCGCCAGCGCCTGGTCATAATCGCGGATCGCACGATCCGGATCGCCCTTGGCGTAATGGGCGTTGCCGCGATTGTAGAACGCAATGGCGTAACGCGGATCGAGCGTCACTGCCTCGTCGAAATTGCGGACGGCGCGGTCAAATTCGCCGCGGCTCGCGCGGGCGTTGCCGCGGTTGTTCAGACTGACCGCATCGGGCGCAAGCCGGATCGATTCATCGTAGTCGGAGATGGCGCGGTCGTGATCGCCCTTGCTGAAATAGGCGAGGCCGCGACGGCTGAACGCCGAGGCATATTTCGGATTGAGCCGGATCGCCTCGTCGTAGTCGGCGATGGCACTGTCGAACTCGCGCTTGCTGGCGCGCGCGATGCCGCGGTTGTGGAATGCGGCGGCCTGCGACGGGTCGCGCTGGATTGCCTGATCGTAGTCGGCGATAGCGCGGGCGACATCGCCACGCGCGGTCCATTCGACGCCACGGTTGCTATGGGTCAGCGCAAGGGTGCGGCCGGTCAATTCCCCCGAGCCGATGGCGCGGTCGCACGCCGCCATCGCCGCCGCGCCGGAGGTCTTGGCGCAAGCCGTCCAATTGTCGTTTTGCGCAAACGCCGCGAGCGGGCCGCTCAGCACAAGACCGGCAAGCAACGCGATGCGAGGAGCTCCCCGAACCATAAGTCCCCTTCCCCGCCGCATTGGTAAACTACAGGGCCGGGGAGGCGCGGCCCAACACCAATCCCCCGATATCGTCAAGGCCGGCAGCGAGCTACGTGGGCCGGTCTAAGTGTTGACCGGATCAAGCCTTTCGTGGCCTAGTCCGGCCGCGCTTGGGGGCCGAAAAACAAGCCGATTCGATGCGTTCGGAACGCTACAACGCCCGCGCGGCCGAGACCCGCTGGCAGAACATCTGGGACCAACGGGAGATCTTCAAAACCCGCAACGACGACCCGCGCCCAAAATACTACGTGCTCGAGATGTTTCCCTATCCGTCGGGGCGCATCCACATGGGCCACGTGCGCAACTACACCATGGGCGACGTGGTGGCGCGCTACAAACGCGCGATGGGATTTTCCGTGCTGCATCCGATGGGCTGGGACGCGTTCGGCATGCCGGCCGAGAACGCCGCGATGGAGCGCAAGGTCCATCCCAAGGAATGGACTTACGAAAACATCAACGCGATGAAGAAGCAGCTCCAATCGATGGGGCTGTCGCTCGATTGGGCGCGCGAGATCGCAACCTGCGATCCAGCCTACTACAAGCATCAGCAGAAGATGTTCCTCGACTTCCTCGAGGCGGGACTGGTCGAGCGCAAGCAGTCGAAGGTGAACTGGGATCCGGTCGATCAGACCGTGCTCGCCAACGAGCAGGTGATCGACGGCCGCGGCTGGCGCTCCGGGGCACTGGTGGAGCAGCGCGAGCTGACACAGTGGTTCTTCAAGATCAGCGACTATTCGGAAGATCTGCTGAACGCGCTCGACAAGCTCGACCGCTGGCCGGAAAAAGTCCGGCTGATGCAGAAGAACTGGATCGGCCGCTCCGAGGGCTTGCTGGTCCGCTTCGCGCTCGACACCAAGACTTCGCCGAATGGCGAGGATGAGCTCGAAATCTTCACGACGCGGCCCGACACGTTGTTCGGGGCCAAGTTCATGGCGATCGCGCCGGATCATCCACTCGCCGCGGCGGCGGCTGCGAAAAATCCAGAGCTCGCCGAGTTCATCGCCGAGTGCAAGCGCATGGGCACGTCGCAGGCGCTGCTCGAGACCGCGGAGAAGAAGGGCTTCGACACCGGCATCAAGGCGATCCACCCGTTCGATCCGGCGTGGAAGCTGCCCGTCTATGTCGCGAACTTCATCCTGATGGACTACGGCACCGGCGCGATCTTCGGCTGCCCCGCGCACGACCAGCGCGATCTGGATTTCGTCAATGCGTACGGGCTGGGCAACACGCCGGTGGTGTGCCCGCCGGCCGTCGATCCGAAAAGCTTTGTCATTACCGATACCGCCTACGACGGTGACGGCCGCATGATCAATTCGCGCTTCCTCGACGGAATGACCATCGAGCAGGCCAAGGAGGAGGTGGCGAAACGGCTGGAGAACACCAAGAAGGGCAATCGTCCAGTCGCACAGCGCGAGGTCAATTTCCGGCTGCGCGACTGGGGTATCTCACGCCAGCGCTATTGGGGCTGCCCGATCCCGATCATCCATTGCGAGACGTGCGGCGTCGTGCCGGTGCCGGCGAAGGACCTGCCGGTGCAGTTGCCCGACGACGTCACCTTTGACCGGCCGGGCAATCCGCTCGATCATCATCCAACCTGGAAGAATGTCGCCTGCCCGAAATGCGGCAAGCCGGCGCGGCGCGAGACCGACACGATGGACACGTTCGTCGACTCGTCGTGGTACTTCGCGCGCTTCGCCGATCCGTGGCTCACCACGGCGCCCACCGACCGCAAGGTCGTGGACGACTGGCTGCCGGTGGACCAATACATCGGTGGCATCGAGCACGCGATCCTGCATCTGCTCTACAGCCGCTTCTTCACCCGCGCGATGAAGGCGACCGGCCATGCCGGGCTTGATGAGCCGTTCGGCGGCCTGTTCACGCAAGGCATGGTGGTGCACGAGACCTACCAGAAGAAGGATGGCTCGTGGGTCACGCCGGCCGAAATCAGGATCGAAGGCGCCGACGACAGCCGCCGCGCGACGCTCCTTGCAACCGGCGAGCCGATCGAGATCGGCGCGATCGAAAAGATGTCGAAGTCGAAGCGCAACACGGTCGATCCTGACGAGATCATGACGACCTACGGCGCCGACGTCGCGCGCTGGTTCATGCTGTCCGACTCGCCGCCCGAGCGCGACGTGGAATGGACCGAGCGCGGCGTGCAGGGCGCATGGCGTTTCACCAACCGGCTTTGGCACCTGATCGGCGAAGCGATCGAGGTTGCAAAGTCGGCACCGGCCGAAAGGCCCGCGAGCTTCGGCGAGCCCGCCCTGCTCGTTCGCAAGGCGGCGCACGGGGCGCTGGCAAAGGTGTCGGACGCGATCGAGAAGCTGCACTTCAACGTCTGCGTGGCGCACATCTACGAGTTCGCCAACGCTCTTGGTGCGTCGCTCAGCGACAAAACCGCCAAGGGCCCTGACTTTGCCTGGGCGATGCGCGAGGCAGCCGAAATCCTGGTCCAGCTGTTCCACCCGATGATGCCGCACCTGGCCGAGGAGTGCTGGGCCGAGCTTAGTCACAACACCCTGGTCGCCAGCCAGCCGTGGCCAAAGGTTGAGCCAGAGCTCTTGGTGGAGCAGACCATTACCTTGCCGGTGCAGATCAACGGCAAGAAAAGAGCCGATGTGACGGTCGCCCGGGACGCCAAGAACGAGGATATTGAGGCTGCCGTGCTGGCGCTTGATGCGGTACAACGGGCTTTGGAAGGCAAACGCCCGAAAAAGGTCATTGTCGTCCCGCAAAGGATCGTCAATGTCGTGGCTTGAGCCGCACGGGAAGGTCCGCCAATTGCCCCGCCTGGCCGTCGTGCTGGCGGTCGCGGGCCTCGTTGCGGGCTGCTTCCAGCCACTTTACGGCGCCCGGACATCGGATGGCTCGACCGTCGCCGACCAGCTTCGGCGGATCAACGTGGAGCAGATCAGAGTTCCGAACGGCACGCCGGAAGCAGGCCTGGCCGCGGAGCTGCGTAACATTCTGATATTCGAGCTGGGCGGCGGCGCCGCAGGGGGCCCGCCAACCCACCGGCTGACATTGAATCTTCAGTCGATACGCCAGCAGGTCATCGTCGACATCACCACCTCGCGGCCGGATGTCGAGCAAGCCGGCATCAACGCGGAATACACTTTGGCCGAGATCGGCAGCGGCAAAGTCGTGGTGACCGGCCGGACATTCTCGCGCGTGTCCTACGACAACCCCGGACAGGAGCAACGGTTCGCCCGCGCGCGCGGCCGCCGCGACGCCGAGCACCGCGCCGCCAAGGTGATCTCGGAGAATATCCGGGCCAGGCTGGCGTCCTATTTTATTGCTGGGACTTGAGCAAGAAATTCTGCCCCTTGCCGCGATGAAGCGGTAAAGCTCCGTCATGGTCGCGATCAAGAATGCCGACGCCGACGCCTTTGCCGCACGGCCCGATGCGGCGCGCCCGATCGTGCTGCTTTATGGCCCCGACGCAGGTTTGGTGCGCGAACGTGCCGAGCGTATCATTCGCGGCTCGGTGGATGATCTCAACGATCCTTTTGCGCTGGTGCGGATGGAAGGCGACGACCTAGCCTCCAATCCGTCGCGCTTGCCGGAAGAGGCGCACACGGTGCCGCTGTTCGGCGGGAAGCGCGCGATCTGGATCAAGGCCGGCGGCCGCAACTTCGCGCTCGCCGTGGAAATGGTCCTGGCGACGCCGCCTGTCGATTGCCGCATCGTGATTGAAGCCGGCGAGTTGCGCAAAACATCGCCGCTCCGCACGGCGTGCGAGAAGGCCAAAGCCGCAGCGGCGATCGGCTGCTTCGCCGACAATGAGCGTGATCTCGCCCGCCTGATCGAGGAGGAGATGCGCGCGGCAAAGCTGACGATCTCGCCCGAAGCGCGCGCCTCGCTGGTAATTCTGATCGGCGGCGATCGGCAAGCCTCGCGCAGCGAGATCCGCAAGCTTGCGCTCTACGCCCACGGCAAAGAGCGCGTCGAGCTGGAGGACGTGCTCGCGGTCGTCGCCGACGCCTCGGCGCTGGCTCTCGATGCGATGATCGACGCTACGTTTGCAGGCAAGACCGGCGAGGCCGAGACGCAATTTTCTAAGGCGCTGGACGCCGGCACCTCGACAGGCACGATCATCGGAGCGACGTTGCGGCATGTCGCACAGCTTCACAAGGCGCGGCTCGCAGTCGAAGCCGGCGAGCGTACCGACCAGGCGCTCTACAGCTTCGTGCCGCCGGTGCATTTTAGCCGCAAGGCGCAAGTCGAGTCCGCACTATCCGGTTGGACATCGGAGCGGCTTGCAAGGGCGATGGATACGCTGGCTGCTGCAATGCTCGATGTACGCCGCACCCCCGCGCTGGCCGACGCGATCGGCCAGCGCGCTCTGCTCGCGCTAGCTACGTCGGGGCGTCGGCGCGGCTGAGCGTCAGCCGAATTTCTTGGCGAGCTCCGGTTCGAATTCGCCGTCGAGCAGCAGGAACGCCACGACGCAAGGCGCATTCGAGCGATTGCTCCAGGCGTGATTGGTGCCGCACTGCACGAGCACGTCGCCGGCCTTAAGCAGCACCTCACCTTCATCCAGCAGCATTGTAATTTCACCGGATAGGACGATGGCGTAGTCGATCGTCTCAGTGCGATGCATCAGCGGATGCCGGCCGCCCTTGCCGAAGGTCGAGGCCTTTTCGTTGCCCAGCGAGGCGAACGCCTTGCGCGAATCCTCCGGCGTCATTTGGCGGACGGCTTCCGGCTCGGGCGGAAAATGATTGATGCGGATCACACTGCCATGCTTGGCGGGCATCTGCCGGCGAGGCCCGAGAGTCGGCTCCGGCGCCGCGACTGTAATGCGCGCCGGCGTTTCAGTGGTCCGCCAGATGTCGACGGAATACCATTCCGGCTCGTTGGGATTGACGTGAACAAACGGCGCGGGACCGTCCGACAAAACCACCGCCTTGCCATTTGCATCATGGCCGGTGACCACCCGGCGGAATTGTTTTTGCATAGCCTGCTCCCTCTTGTCGCGCGACAGGAGCATGCCAGAGCGAAACCGAAAATGCTTGAGCGTCGGCTTATTTTTCCAGCCGGCGGATCACGTCGTCGAGCTGATCGAGATTGCGATAGCGCACCTGCAAAACGCCACCTTGGCCGCGATGATCAATGCTGACCACAAGTCCGAGCGCGTCGGATAACCTTTTTTCCAGCGCGATGGTGTCGGAGTCCTTCACCGAGCGCGCGCGCGTCGTGACGGCCTTGCCGGCCGCCGCGGCTTTCTCCTGGCCGAGCGCCTCAACCTGGCGGACATTGAGGCCCTTGGCGACGATGTCGCGCGCGACCGCTTCGGGATCGGGTTGATTGATCAATGCGCGCGCGTGTCCAGCCGAAAGTTTTCCTGCGTTAATGTAAGCCTTCACTGTATCCGGCAGCTTCAGCAGCCGCATGGTGTTGGCGACGTGGCTGCGGCTCTTGCCGACGATCTTCGCAATTTGGTCCTGGGAGTGATCGAACTCGGCGGCAAGAACCTGATAGCCGGTCGCTTCTTCCAGCGGATTGAGATCGGTGCGCTGCACGTTCTCGATAATGGCGAGCTCGAGCGCTTCGCCATCCGTCGCCTCTATCACAACGATTGGCACCTCATGCATGCCGGCGCGTTGTGCCGCGCGCCACCGCCGCTCGCCGGCGATGATCTCGTAGATGTCGGTGCCACGGCTTCGCACCACGATCGGCTGAATGATGCCGCGCTCGCGGATCGATGCCGAAAGATCTTCGAGCTCGGCTTCCGAAAACAATTTGCGCGGATTGCGCGGATTGGCGCGCACGAATTCGATCGGCACGCGGCGCTGGCTGCGCATGCGCTCGGCAGCGTGGGTTTCGACACCGACGTCGCCAATCAGCGACGCGAGTCCTCGGCCTAAACGCGAACGGGCTGCGTCGTCTGCCATGTCCGGCTCCTTTGAATTTCCGAACGCGTTGCTCAATTTGCGCGAAGCTCTTTTTCGCGCTGGATGATCTCGGTCGCGAGTCGCAGATACGCTTCGCTGCCGACGCACTTCAGATCGTAAACCAGCACGGGCTTGCCGTAAGACGGCGCTTCGGAGACGCGCACGTTGCGCGGAATGATGGTGTCGTAAACTTTGCGGCCCATGAACTCGCGCACGTCCGCGACAACCTGGTTCGACAGGTTGTTGCGCGCGTCAAACATGGTGAGCACGATGCCGTGGATCGACAGATCGGGATTGAGCGTGGTCTTCACCTGCTCGACCGTCTTCAAGAGCTGCGACAATCCCTCAAGCGCGAAGAACTCGCACTGCAGCGGAACGAGAATCGCCTGCGCTGCGGCCATCGCGTTGACGGTGAGCAAGTTGAGCGACGGCGGGCAGTCCACCAGCACGTAGCTGAAATCGTTGACGCCGACGAACTTGCCGGTGTTGAGCGGCGCGGTCGCGCTTCGTAAGCGATACGCGCGGTCGCGCGCCTGTCCGATTTCGAGCTCAAGACCGGAGAGATCCATCGTCGAGGGTGCAAGCGACAGGCGCGGTACGGCGGTCGCGACGACGGCGTCGCGCAGCGGCGCGTCGCCGATCAGCACGTCGTAGGTCGAGCATCGGCGGTTGCGGCGGTCGATGCCCAATCCCGTCGACGCGTTGCCTTGCGGATCGAGGTCGATGATCAGCACCCGCTCGCCGATCGCGGCGAGCGCGGTGCCCAGATTGATGGCCGTCGTGGTTTTTCCGACGCCGCCTTTCTGGTTGGCAATCGCGAGCACGCGCGGCGGCTTGGCGGGTTCGGCGTGAGCAGCCAGGTCGACGACCTGGCTGTCGGGCGCGGCGGCGTCGGGCTGTAGATCGGGCGATTGGGACATGGATTGCTTCGCTTTCTGGTTCGGACCTGTACTTCAACGTTGCGCTGGACGGGGCTCCCAGTGGCGAATGCTGACAATTCGGCTGTTCGGACTGGTCTTGCTCGGCACGAGGATCGGCTCGAACTTCCAATATTTAGCGGCCTGGGTCAATTCAGACGCTACATCTTGTCCCTTCAAGAACAGTCCTTGTGCACCTGTTTTCGAAAGCGAGTGCGCCAAGGCGAGCGTTGCGTTTAGCGGCGCCAGCGCTCGCGCCGTAACGATGTGGGGCCGTATGGCGAAGCTCTTCGCGAAATCCTCGATTCGCACAGCATGCACCGTCGCCGGGACGCCAATGTGGCGCGCGGCCTCGCGCAGGAAATTGGCCTTCTTTCCATTGCTTTCCACCAGGTGAACTTCGACGCCCGGGACATCGCTGAGCGCACAGGCGATCACCAGCCCGGGAAATCCGGCCCCGGAGCCGAGATCAATCCAGGTTTTCGCCTCCGGGGCGAGGTCGAGCAGTTGCAGCGAATCGGCGATATGCCGGGTCCAGATTTGTGGAATTGTGGACGGCGCGATCAGGTTCTTGCGCTGCTGCCATTCGATCAATAGCGCCGCGAATCGATCGAGGCGGGCAGCGATTTCATGTGAAACCGGAGTGAGTTGCAGCGCCCGAACACGATCCTGTGCCAGCAGCTCTTGGGTCTGCAGACTATCGCGGTCCGCAGCCATCAGGCGGCCGGCCGGTCCCTGCCCTTATCCTTCCGGCGGACGTGGGCGACGAGGAGCGTGAGCGCGACTGGCGTGATTCCGTCGAGCTGACTGGCGTGGCCGATGGTGCGGGGGCGTTTGCTCTGGAGTGTCTGGCGTACTTCGTTCGACAGCCCGTTCAGCGCGGCGTAATCGAGGTCATCGGGCAATTCGATCGCCTCGTCCCGGCGGTATGACGCTACGTCAGAAGCCTGCCGGTCAAGATACACAGCATACTTGGCATCAGTTTCAAGCTGTTCGGCGATTTTGGTGTCAAAGGCTAGAAATTGAGGCCAAATCCGTGTCAGATCGGCCATTTTAAGGGTCGGATACGACAACAGCTCGAATGCTGTGCGGCGCTGGCCATCGAGTTTGAGCGCAATACCGTGGCGCGCCGCTTCGTTCGGCGTGACTGAAAGCGACCGGGCCAAAGCCCTCGCCCTCTCCAATGCCTGACGTTTGTTGCCAAATTGCCCGGCACGTTGCGATCGCACGCAGCCGATAGCGATACCCTTCGGGGTCAGCCGCTGATCGGCGTTGTCCGCTCGCAAGGTCAGCCGGTATTCGGCGCGTGAGGTGAACATCCGATACGGCTCCGTGACCCCGCGCGTGACCAGATCGTCGATCATCACGCCCAAATAGGCCTCGGCGCGGTCGAATACGATGTCCTGGCCCTCGCCGGCGCGCGCGGCGGCGTTGAGCCCCGCCACCAGGCCCTGGGCGCCGGCTTCCTCGTATCCCGTCGTGCCGTTGATCTGGCCGGCCAGGAAAAGTCCTTGAACGCGCTTGGTTTCCAGCGTCGGACGCAGCTCGCGGGGGTCGACGTGGTCGTATTCGATTGCGTAGCCCGGCCGCAACAGCTTGGCCCGCTCAAGACCGGGGATCGTGGCGACGAGGGCGAGCTGCACGTCCTGCGGCAGCGACGTCGAAATTCCGTTGGGATAGACGGTCGGATCGTCGAGGCCTTCCGGCTCCAGGAAAATCTGGTGGCCGTCGCGCTCGCCGAACCGCACGATCTTGTCCTCGATGGAGGGGCAATAGCGCGGCCCGCGGCTCGAAATCTGGCCGGAATACATGGGCGAGCGGTGTACATTGGCCCGGATGATCTCATGCGTTGCCGCGGTGGTGCGCGTGATGCCGCACTGGATCTGCGGGGTTTCGATACGGCTCGTCAGCGTCGAGAACGGCTCCGGCGGATCGTCGCCGGGCTGCATTTCAAGGCCCTTCCAATCGATAGTACGCCCATCGAGCCGCGGCGGAGTGCCGGTTTTCAGCCGCCCCAGCGCGAAACCGCAGCGCTCCAGGGTCAGGGAAAGCCCGATCGCCGGCGCTTCGCCGACACGGCCGGCCGGGATCTGCTTTTCGCCGATATGGATGAGGCCGCGCAGGAACGTCCCGGTGGTCAGAACCACCGCGCCGGCCGCCAAAATCCGGCCATCCGCCAGGCGAACAGCCGAAACGCGGCCTTCTCCGAGGATCAAATCGTCCGCTTCACCCTCCACCACCGTCAAATTCGGCGTCTCGAGGATCGCGCGCTGCATGGCGGCCGCGTAGAGCTTGCGGTCGGCCTGGGCGCGGGGGCCGCGCACGGCGGGGCCCTTGCGGCGGTTCAGCACGCGAAACTGGATGCCGCCCTGGTCGGCGACGCGGCCCATCAGGCCGTCGAGCGCGTCGATCTCGCGCACCAGGTGGCCCTTGCCGAGCCCGCCGATCGCCGGATTGCAGGACATCGCGCCGACGGTCGTGAATTTGTGCGTTACCAGCGCGGTTTTGGCGCCCATCCGCGCAGCCGCGGCCGCGGCTTCGCTGCCGGCGTGGCCGCCGCCGATGACAATGACATCGAATTTTCCGTCCATTGGGGGCCTTTGAATCGGCTTGTAGCGGAGTGGGTTCAGGCCGTCAAAATGGGGCTGTTTCACGTGAAAGATCAGGGGCGTTTCATGTGAAACGCGCTGAGAACACCCGGAATAGCGGCTTTTCCGGCCTATATGAGATATTCCTCGGCCCTGTTCGGCTCTTCTTCGGCGGGTTTTCCGATGTTTCACTTCCCGATGCAAAAATCCCTGAAGATCACATTCAGCAGATCCTCGACGTCGATCCGGCCGGTCAGCCGGCCCAGCGCCCGGGCGGCGAGGCGGAGCTCCTCGGCAATGATGTCCTCGCGGCCAGCCGGCCCTTCGACAATCGCCCGGTCGAGCGCGGTCTGCGTATCGGTCAGGAAACGGCGGTGACGTTCCCGGCTAACCAGGGCGGGCTCACATCCGAGGGTGTTTTTGGCATAATGGGTCAAAGCTTCGATCAGTGAATTCACATCTTGCCCTGTCAACGCCGACAATTTGAAGACATGAATATCTCGTGTCCCTACGATATTACCTTCATAATTTGAATTCATACTATCAATTTTGTTAAAAACCACCCAAGCGGCTGGGGAGGGCGGACTGACCGGCAGCTCGGCCGCATCCACCACCCACAGCACCAAGTCGGCCGCCGCCGCCCGGTCGCGGGCGCGGCGCACGCCCTCCTGCTCGACCGGATCGGCGCTGTCGCGAATGCCCGCGGTGTCGAGCAGCGTCAGCGGATAGCCGTTGAGATCGAGATGCACCTCGATGACGTCCCGCGTGGTGCCCGGGGTCGGCGACACGATCGCCGCCTCGCGCTTTGCGATCCGGTTCAGCAATGTCGACTTGCCGGCGTTCGGCGGACCGGCAATCGCGACCACCAGACCGTCGCGCAACCGCTCGCCGCGCGCGGCGCCCGCCAGTGCCTCGGCGATTTCGTTGCGCAATTGCTGCGCAGCAATGATTGCAGGAGCAACCAAATTCTCCGGCACATCCGCCTCATCGGAAAAATCGATCCGCGCCTCGACCAGAGCGCACGCCTCGATCAGTCGCTTGCGCCAGCTCTCGGCCTTGTCGCCGAGCAGGCCCTTCATCTGCCGGAACGCCTGGCGTCGCTGCGCCTGCGTCTCCGCGCCGATCAGGTCGGCCAGTCCCTCAACCGCGGTCAGGTCGAGCTTGCCGTTCTCGAACGCGCGACGGGTGAACTCGCCGGCCTCGGCCGGGCGAAGCCCTTCGATCTGTGACAAGGCGGCGAGCACGCCGGCAATCACCGCGCGGCCGCCGTGCACCTGAAGCTCCGCGGTGTCCTCGCCGGTCTCGCTGTTCGGCCCGGGAAACCACAGCGCCAGCGCTTCATCGATGATCTCACCCGACGCCGGATCGCGTAGCCGCGCCAGCGCGGCCTGGCGCGGGGCGGGCAGGCGGCCCATCAACGCACGCAACGCATCGCCCGCGCGCGGCCCGGAGATGCGCACCACGGCGATCGCCGCCGGCGGCCGGCCGGAAGAGAGGGCGAAGATGGTGTCGGTGTCGGCGCTCACGAAGCGGTTTGAAGCTTATCCCTTACCCCAGGTAAAGCCTCGCGCGTAAAGGCCGCGGCTCGCCGAAGGACTCAAGCCAGCGGGACCTGTATCATCCTCACATTGCAAAGCTGAACAACGTGGTCCGCTTGAAGGGCAGCGTGCGTAGTCGGCGTGAATTTTTTCAGTGCTTGGCGGGGCGGCAGCGATGCCGTTTGCCGCGCGTGTGCGGCGCGTGGGTTTGCTCATACCCGCAAGCGCGGACGACGGAGAAAATCAGATTTGGGTCGGCGCGTTCCTGCAAGGATTGCAGCAAGCGGGCTGGACGATCGGCCGTAACCTGCGGATCGACGCGCGCTGGGGTGGTACTGATATCGACCTCATTCGCAAGCATGCGAGCGAATTGGCAGCGCTTGCGCCGGATGTTATCTTGGCTCACGGCAACGGCCCCGTGTCAGCGTTACGACAGGTGACGCGCACGATTCCGATCGTGTTTCCGGTCGCCGGCGATCCGGTCGGAACTGGCCTCGTCGATAGCTTGGCGCGGCCAGGCGGGAACGCCACCGGCTTTGCTCAGTTCGAATTCAGTACAAGCGGAAAATGGTTGGAGCTGCTCAAGCAGGTCGCGCCGGATGCAACCCGAGCGGCGATCCTTCGTGATCCAGGTCTGGGAACCGGTACCAGTCAATTCGCCGCCATCCAGGCCGTGGCGCCTGCACTCCGCGTCGACGTAAGCCCGATCAACATGCGCGACGCGCCGGAGATCGAGCAATCCGTCGAGACTTTCGCACGCGAGCCGAACGGGGGCTTGATCTTGACGGCGAGTGGATCGGCACAGCGGCATCGCGATCTTATCATCGCGCTTGCCGCTCGGCACAAGTTGCCCGCGGTGTACTACGCACGCTTCTTCGTCGCCGCCGGTGGATTGATCTCCTATGGAATCGATTTTGCCGACCAATACTGGCGCGCTGCCGGCTATGTCGATCGCATCCTCAGAGGTGAGAAGCCCGCCGACCTGCCCGTGCAAGCGCCGACCAAGTACGAGCTAGCGATCAATCTCAAAACCGCTAAGGCGCTGGGCCTCGAAATTCCGGCGAACGTACTCGCCCGCGCCGACGAGGTGATCGAATGACACACCGACTGTCATACCCGCGAAAGCGGGCATCCAGTAACCTCGGAGCTGTGGTGGAGGCCCAGTGCCCCACGCAGGGATTGGCGAGCACTGGATCATCCGCTTGCGCGGATGATGACGGCAGAGTGGGTGGCGCGGCCGGTGCACACGCGATGCGACGGCGGGAATTCATCGTTGGGCTTGGCGCGGCAGCGATGCCGTTTGCCGCGCGCGCGCAGGAGCGCCTGCGGCGCGTCGGTGTGATGATGTCGGTGTCCGCAGACGATACTGTGGGACAGGTCCGCAACGCCGCCTTCCTGCAAGGACTGCAGCAGCTGGGCTGGACGGTCGGCCGTAACGTTCGGATCGATTATCGTTGGGCAGGCACCG
>JBEVIJ010000121.1:0-24563 GCA_040510745.1 Xanthobacteraceae bacterium | reverse complement strand
CACCGGCTCGACCATCCGGCCCGCGTCGTTCTGCGGCGTGATCGGCTATCGCCCGACCTGGGGCGAGCACCGCCTGCACGGCGTGATGGAGGCGTCGGGCTCGCTCGATACGCTCGGCATCCTGGCGCGCTCGGTGGACGACGTCGCGCTTTACCGGGACGTGCTCGCCGGCATCACGCCGGAGCCGGTCGCCAAGCTGGACCGCGTGCCGCACATCGCGCTGTGCAAGAGCCACGTCTGGGACAAGTTCGAGCCGGTGACGCGAACGCTCACCGAGGACGCCGTGGTCCGCCTCGCCCGCTCCGGCGCGCGCATCAGCGAATTCGAGCTGCCCGCCGACTTCGCGCGGCTCAACGAGGCGCACCGCTGGATCTCCAGCTTCGAGTTCGCCCGCACCTTCACCTGGGAAATCGAGCACCACTGGGACGAGATCAGCGACACCTTGCGCGGCGGGCGTCTCAAGGACGGCATCGGCGGCGACTTCGACCGCTATGTGGCATCGAAGCGCATCGCGGAAGAATGCCGCATCCGGCTTGACGACCTCTGGAGCGACATCGACGTGCTCCTCACCCCCGGCGCGTTCGGCGAGGCGCCGGCCGGATATCCGGCCTTCGAAGGCGTGCCGATGTTCCAGCTCTGGACCATCCTGCACGTGCCGGCGATCACGCTGCCGGTGTTCAAGGGTCCCGCCGGCCTGCCGATCGGCGCGCAGCTTCTTGGCAGACGCCACGACGACCGCAACCTGTTCGCCTGCGCGCAATGGGTCTATCAAAAACTGATGTAACGGAACGATCGCTCATGACCGACAAAGAAGAACACACCTGGCAAGTCACCTTCCCCGGCAACCTGCGCTGGACCAACGCCACACAGATCGTCAAAGGCATGGTGCCTTACGGCGCCTCCAACATGGCGGAGATCGACAACATCCGGCGGCGGCTCAACAAGCGCGCCAAGGAGGCTGATCTCGACAAGGCCTGGAAGGAGGAATGGGAGCGCGAGGCCGACCGCGTCGCCGCCTATGGCGACAAGGCCGACGCCGAGGGCTTCAAGATCACCGCCGGCAACCAGTACATGCGCGCCGGCAACTACTACTACAGCGCCGAGCGATTCATCCCGCCCGGCGAAGACAAATGGGCGGTCTATCGCAAGGCGCTGCGCTGCTACCAGGGCGCGATGACGCGGCTGCATCCCGACATCGGGCGCGTCGAAGTGCCCTATGAGAAAGGCCTCACGCTGCCCGCCTATTTCGTCAAAGGCCGCGGCGACGCAAGCCGGAAGCCCACCGTGGTGCTGTTCGACGGCATGGACAACGCCAAGGAGATGAGCGTCATCTTCGCCGGCCTCGATCTCGCCAAGCGCGGCTTCAACGTGCTGGCGATCGACGGGCCGGGCCAGTCCGAGCCGTTGCGGCTGCGCAACATCCCGAGCCGTTACGACTACGAGGCGGCGGGCATCCCGGCCTATGACTTCGTGGCGGCGCGGCCGGACGTCGATCCCAAGCGCGTCGCGGTGATGGGCTATTCGTTCGGCGGCTACCACGCGCCGCGCATCTGCGCGTTCGAGAAGCGCTACGCAGCGGGTGTCGCGTTCGGCGCTATGCACTGGAGCGTCTACGATTTCGTCACCAGCCACGGCGTCGCCGATCCGGCGCGCGCGTCGTCCTCGACTTTCCAGTGGCGCTGGGTGGTCGGCGCCAAGGACAATGCGGAAGGCCTGGAGATCGCGAAGAAGTTCACGCTGGAAGGGATCGCGCAGAGAGTGGAGTGCCCGTTCCTGGTGGTGCACGGCCAGGACGACCGCATCGTGCCGGTCGACGCCGCGCACAAGCTCTATGCGGCGCTCGGTTCCAAGAAAAAGGATCTGCGCATCTTCACCGCCGAGGAGGGCGGCGCCGAACATTGCCAGGTCGATCACCGCCAGTACGGCGTCGACTTCATCGGGGACTGGCTGACGAAGAACATGTAGAGTCTGCAATCGGGGAGCAAGGAGGAGTCCGTGGTTGCACTTGGCCGCATATACTTGATCGCCTTTGCATTGCTTGCAGCGTCCCTCCCGGCATCTGCGCAATCGAACTATCCCGAACGGCCGATCCGGCTGATTGTCGCCTTCGTTCCGGGCGGCGCGACCGACACGCTGGCGCGGGTACTTAACGCGGGACTGCAAGGCGTGCTCGGCCAGCCGGTGGTGATCGAGAACCGCCCCGGCGCCGGCGGCTACCTGGCCTGGAGCCACGTCGCTTCCTCGGACCCGGACGGCTATACGCTGCTGCTTGCCGAGAACGCCGTCGCCATCAGCCAGGCGCTTTACAAGAAATCGAAGTCGCCGTTCGATCCGATCACGCAATACGACTCCATCACGGGCGTCGCGGTCGCGCCCTCGGCGCTGCTGGTCGCCAACAACCTCCCGGTCAAAACCGTGAAGGAGCTGTTGGAGCATTCGCGAACCGTGCCGCAGAAGCTCAACTTCGCCTCCGCCGGCATCGGCAGCGTTTCGCACCTCAACTTCGAGGTCTTCATGGACCGCACCGGTATGAACGCCGTGCACGTGCCTTACAAGGGCGGCGGCCAGGCGATGAGCGACGTGCTGGCCGGCCATGTGCCCATGACCATCACCTCGGTGCAGGCGTCCAAGGGACTGGTCGAGACCGGCAAGGTCCGCGCGCTGGCAGTGACGAGCCCCGCCCGTTCTCCCGCCATGCCGGACGTGCCGACCATGCAGGAGGCCGGCGTGCCGCCCGCCGACGTCGAACTGCGCTTCTGGTTCGCGATCTTCGGGCCGAAGGGCATGCCGCAGGCGGTCAAGGACAAGCTCGCCCAGGCCGTCGCCAAGGTGATGAAAGACCCGCCCATGCGCGAGCGCCTCGCCAAGCTCGACATCACGCCGGACGTCATCCCTGCAGCGGCGCTGCACAACAAACTGCAAAATGAGATCAAGAACTGGACGCGGTTCATCGACGCCAAGGGCATCAAGGCGGAATAGCAAGACGAAGTGCCGCATATTCCCGCACCGGCGGCTATCGACGGAAAAGTCCGCTCGTGGTCGAATAGGCGCAGCCGGCTAACCGCCATTCGAGGGGATGCGTCATGCTGCACTTTGTCCGATGGGGTTCGATCGTCTGCGCGCTGCTCGGCATGCCCGCGCTCGCGCAAGCCCAAGCCACGTATCCCGACCGGCCGATCCGCTTTGTCGTCGCGTTCCCGCCAGGCGGCGCCACCGACACGTTCTTCCGGCTGATCTCGAACGACCTCGCGTCCGCGCTCGGCGGCTCCATCGTGATCGAGAACAAGGGCGGCGCGGGCGGCTACATCGCCTGGCAGATGGTCGCGGCATCGGCAGCCGACGGCTACACGGTGCTGGTGGCGGAAAATGCCATCGGCATCAACCAGGCGCTCTACAAAACGCATCCTTCGGGCTTCAACCCGCTCAAGGATTATGATGCGGTCGGCGCAATGGGGAGCACGCCGCTGGTCTGGACCGTGGCCAACAACGTCCCAGCCAACACCTTCAAGGAGTTTGTCGTCTGGTCGAAGACGACGAAGGACAAGTTCACCTACGGTCACGCCGGTCCCGGCAGCGTGTCGCACCTGGTGCCCGAGGTCATTCTCGACGGCACCGGCATGCAAGCCCTTCCCGTTCCGTTCAAGGGCGGCGGACCGGCCGCACAGGCGGTCGCCGGCGGCCATGTCGCCGTGGTCGCGTCGTCGTTGCCGGTCGCCAAGGCGCAGGTGGAAGGCAAACTCACCAAGGGCCTGTTCGTGACCAGCCCCAAGCGCATGCCGGCGCTGCCAGATGTGCCGTCGATCACGGAACTCGGATACAAGTTCGCGGAGGTGGACCTTGAGTTCTGGTGGGGCCTGTTTGTCCCGAAGGGCACGCCGGAACCGATCAGGGCGCGGCTCGAAAAAGCCCTGCAAGCCACCATGGCAAACCCGACGGTGCGGGAGCGGCTCGCCAAGGTCGACACCGATCCGTCGTTTGCGCCGGGACCAGCGCTGCGGGTCAAGCTCGAGAACGAGATCACCAACTGGTCGAAGTTCATCGACGCCAAGGACATCAAGGTCCAGCCGTAGCCGTACGGCACGGTCTCTCCCCGCACTTGCAGGGAGCGGAAAACGTGTTCAAGCTTCCGGCGTGAGCAGCGTCGAATTCACCGTCAACGGACGATCCGTCCGCGTCGAGGCCGAGGGCGGCTCGCCGCTGCTGTCGGTGCTGCGCGACGAACTTGGGCTGCGTGGCGCCAAGTTCGGCTGCGGCACCGAACAATGCGGCTCCTGCATGGTGCTAATCGACGGCGAGCCGGCCTATTCCTGCACCCACGAGATCGGCACGCTCACCGGCAGGGCCGTCACCACGATCGAAGGGCTGAGCCGCGACGGCGCGCTGTCGCCGTTGCAGCAAGCCTTCCTCGACGAGCAGGCCGGCCAGTGCGGCTATTGCCTGTCGGGCATCCTGATCGCCGCGACGGCACTGCTGAAGAAAAAGCCGAAGCCCAGCCGCGCCGACATCGTTGAGGCGCTCGATCCGCACCTGTGCCGTTGCGGCATCCACAATCGCGTGGTGCGCGCAGTGCAGAGGGTGAGCGGCGCATGATCCGGAAAAGTGGGAACCGGATTTCCGAAAAGATCATGCGCAAAGGAAAAGCGCTATGATCGCCAACACGCTGCCGCTCAGCCTCACCGACAATCCAATCCTGTCGCAATGGATCGCGTTCGAGCCCGGCAAGGTCCGCATCGCCACCGGCAAGGTCGAGATCGGCCAGGGCATCCTGACCGCGATGACGCAGATCGCGGCGGAGGAACTCGATGTGCGGCCGGATCAGGTCCGCATCGTCTCGGGCGAAACCGACGTGAGCCCGTCCGAATATTTCACCTCGGGCAGCTATTCGGTATCGGTCGGCGGCGCAGCGATCCGGCTGGTCTGCGCCGAGGTGCGCTCGATACTGCTCGACAAGGTCGCGGAGGCGCTGCGCTGCCCGGTCGGCGAACTGTCGGTCGAGGAAGGGCAATTCCTGCGCAGCGGCAAGGCGACCGGCCGCGACTACTGGTCGATGGCTCCCGCCATCAACCTAGACCGGCGGGCGAGCGGCACCGCGCCGACCAAAAGTCCGTCCAAGTACAAGATCGTCGGCAAGAGCCTGCCCCGGCTCGACCTGCCAGCCAAGGTCAAGGGCGCGGCCTTTATCCACGACATCGCGGTGAAGGGCGTGGTCCATGCCCGGATGCTGCGGCAGCCGTGGAAGGACGCGCGGCTCGCTTCGCTCGACGAAGCGGCGGTGTGCAAGGCCGCCAAGGCGCCGGTCGAAATCCTGCGTGACGGCGAGTTCGTCGCATTCACGGGCGACAATGAGCAGGCCGTGGTGCGCGCCGCAGAGGCCGCGCGCGAACTTGCCAGGTGGGAGGGCGGCACGCCGGCGCCCGACGGCATCGGCTCGCCGGAGTGGCTCAAAGCGCAGCCGGCGCGCAGCCGCACCGTCGAGCAAGGCGAGAAGGGCCGCGTCCCCTCCCGTCCTTTGGGCCGCACCGTGACCGCGCGCTATTCCCGTCCCTTCCTCACCTACGGCTCGATCGGGCCATCCTGCGCGCTGGCCGAGTTCAAGGACAGCGCACTCAAGGTGTGGTCGCACACCCAGGGCCCGTCGATCCTGCGCGACTGGCTCGCCAAGGCGCTCGGACTTGAGGCGAGACAGGTCACGGTGCTCCACCGTCAGGGCGCCGGCGCCTATGGCCACAACACCGCCGACGATTGCGCGTTCGACGCATCCTATATCGCAATGAAGATGCCGGGGCGCACCGTGCGGGTGCAGTTGGCCCGCGAGGATGAGTTCCTGTCAGCGCCGATCAGCACCGCGATGGCGATCGAGCTGACCGCCGTGCTCGGCGCCGACAACAAGCCGGCCGACTGGCAGATCGAAATCTGGAGCCCGCCGCACGCGCAGCGGCCTGGCATGAACGGCAATTCCAACTTCATCAGCGCCGCGGCGCTGCCAAACCCGCCGCCGATGAAGGAACTGAACGACGTTCCCGACGAGCGCGGCGGCGGCGCGACGCGCAACGGGTATGCGATCTACGACCTGCCGCGCCACCGGTTGACCCATCACCTGCTGCCGGACGCGCCACTGCGCACCTCGTCGCTGCGCGGGCTCGGCGCCTGGGCCAACGTGTATGCGATCGAAGGCTTCATCGACGAGCTTGCCGAGATCGCGGGCGAGGACCCAGTCACGTACCGGCTTTCGCTCCTTTCCGATCCCCGTCCCCGCAAGGTCATCGAGACCGCCGCGCAGATGAGCGGGTGGTTCGACAAGAAGAACTTGCCCGAAGGGCATGGACGGGGCTTCGGATTCGCGCGCTACAAGAACATCGCGGCCTTCGTGGCGGTGGTGGTCGACGTCGAAGTCGACGAGGAGGTCCGCCTCAAGCGGATCTGGGCGGCCGCCGACGCGGGCCTGGTGATCTCGCCGGACGGCGCCAAGAACCAGGTTGAGGGCGGGGTCATCCAGGGCGCCAGCTTCGTCATGAAGGAGCGCGTGCGCTTCGAGAACGGAAGGGTCGCGGCCAAGACCTGGGAGGACTACCCCATCTTGCGCTTCTCCGAGATACCCGAGATCGACATCCAGATGATCGACAACCCCAACGAGCCGACACTGGGGCTCGGCGAAGGCGCGGTCGGCCCGACGGGCGCCGCGATCGGCAACGCGGTCGCCCGCGCGCTCGGCAAGCGGGTCCGCGATTTGCCGCTGACGCGCGATGCGATCATGGATACGCTGTTGAAAGAATAAGGCGTCCAAGGAGGAAATGATGACGTTTGCCCGTTCACTCGCGGCCGGTGCTCTGCTTTTTGCCGCGCTGCCCGCGGCCCATGCCCAGGACCTGCAACCCGGCAAGCCGATCCGGATGATCGTCGGCCTTGCCGCCGGCGGCGGCACCGACGTCATGGCGCGCCTGGTCGCCGCGAAGATGACCGACAACATGAAGCAGACGGTGATCGTCGAGAACAAGGCCGGCGGCAACTTCATCCCGGCGCTGCGCGAGCTCACCTCCTCGCCGCCCGACGGCCACACACTGTTCTTCATCTCGACTTCGACGCTGATCACCCAGCCGCTGCATCAGCCGGACTATCCGTTCGACCTGACCAAGCTCACGCCGGTCACACAGGTCGCCACCGGGCCGCTGATCATGGTGGTGAAGAACAGCCTCAACATGAAGACGCTGAAAGAGGTCGTGGACTACGCCAAGGCGAACCCCGGCAAGCTCACGTTCGGCGCCGGCGGCGGCACCGGCTCCTCACTTTATTTCGCCACGGAGCTGCTGAAATCGAAGGCCGGCATCAACCTGAACATCGCAAACTACAAGGGCGCCGGACCGGCTCTCAACGACCTGCTCGGTGGCCACATCGACGGCATGTTCGACGCCATGCCGGTGATGGCGCCGCAGGCCAAGGAAGGCAAGGTGACTCCGATCGCGGTAACCAGCGCGAAGCGCTCCCCGGCGCTGCCGAACGTGCCGACCATCATGGAGTCGGGATATCCCGATTATGAGATGTCCGGCTGGTTCGGCATTCTCGCGCCGACCGGCACGCCGCCCGCGATCGCGCAGAGGCTGCGCGACGAGGTGGCGAAGGCGGTCGCCGATGCGAATGCCGTCAAGGTGCTGGAGTCGCAGGGCATGGACCCGCTGGCGACGCAGCCCGCCGACTGGGGCAAGTATCTGAAGTCGGAGCTCGACGTCTACACCAAGATCACCAAGGACGCGAACATCAAGCCGTAAGGAGAACACATGCCGTCCTTTGTAAGAGCCACCGTTGCGTCGGGCCTGCTGCTCGCGGCCGCGCTAATTCCCGCCGCGGCGCAGGATTTTTCGGGCAAGCCGATCCGCATGATCGTGCCGTTCTCCGCGGGCGGCGGCACCGATATCTCGGCGCGGCTGATCGGCCAGAAGCTGGGTGAAACCCTCAAGACCAGCGTCATCGTCGAAAACAAGGCGGGCGGCAACTTGATCCCGGCGGGCAAGGAGGTCGCTGGCGCGACGCCCGACGGCCACACGCTCTACTTCATCTCCACAAGCGCGTTGATCACGCAGTCGCTGTCTCCGGACTATCCGCTTGACCTCTCGAAATTCGCGGCAGTGTCCGAAGTTTCCGTCGGACCGCTGATCCTGGCCGTGCGTAACGACCTTGGAGTGAAGACCTTCCGCGACGTGGTCGATCTCGCCAAGAAAAATCCGGGCAAGCTCAAGTTTGCCAGCGCCGGCGGCACGAGCACCTCTCTCTACCTCGCCACAGAACTGTTCAGGCTCACCACCGGCGTCAACATCACCATCGTGCCGTACAAAGGTTCGGCCCCTGCACTCAACGATCTGCTCGGCGGACACATCGACGCCATGTTCGATTTCATGCCGCTCATGTCGGGGCAAGTCAAAACCGGCAAGGTCACGCCGATCGGCGTCACCGGAGCCAAGCGCTCGCCGGCGCTGCCGGACGTCCCCACCATCCGGGAGACTGGCGTGCAGTATGAGATCACCGGCTGGTACGGCATCCTGGCACCTCCCGGCACACCGACCGCCATCGTGCAGAAGTTGCGCGACGAGGTGGCCAAGGCCATCGCAGCGCCGGACATAGCCGACAAGCTCGGTCAGCAGGGCATGGAGCCTCGCGGCACCCAGCCTGGCGATTTCGCGAAATACGTGCAGTCGGAGCTGGCGTTCTATACCAAGCTCATCAAGGAGGCGGGCATCAAGCCGGCGCAGCAATAGGCTCGAGGACATTCTTGCGGCGAGACGGCGCACAGCTGCGCAGCCGTAGCCTCTCGGCGCCTTCGTGAGTTACAACGCCGTCCGCGGGCCGCGTCTTTGGACATCAAAGGCGCAGACGGCGGAGGCGTCCGTATCCAAGCCGTTCTCCGGACGGCCCGGCCCGACGGACGGAACGAAAGGACACCTGGAATGCCCCGCGGCCCCTGGATCGACCATTTCGGCGACAACTTTCTGTGGTCGAACGCGACCCTCATCCTCAAGGGCATGGCGCCCTACGGCACGGTATCGCTCGAGGAGATGGATCGCGCCTGCGAGAAGCTGCGCGCGCGGCAGGGCGAGGCGGATCGTGGCAAGGCGTGGTTCGAAGAGTGGCGCGCGCTCGGCGACCAGATCGAAAAACAGGGCGACGCGGCGCTGGCCAGAGGCAGCAAGATGTCCGCCGGCGACTATTATGTCCGCGCCGGCATCTATCATTACAACGCCGAGCGTTTCATCGCGCCGGGCCCCGAGAAGAAAGCCCAGTGCGCGCACGCCTACAAGATCTGGCACCAGGGCATCAGGCTGCGCCATTCCAACATCGAATTCGTCGAGGTGCCGTATGAGGGCACCACGCTCCCCGCGCTGTTCATGAAGGCGCCGGGTGACGGCCCAAAGCCGACGGTCGTCGTGCTCAACGGCATGGACAATGCGAAGGAGATGAGCGTGTTCTTCTGCGGCCTCGAATTCGCGCGGCGCGGCACCAACACGCTCTGTCTCGACGGCCCCGGCATGGGCGAGACGCGGAGGATGCGCGACATGCCCAGCCGCTACGACTACGAGGTGCCGGCCGGAGCTGCGCTCGACTATCTTCTCACGCGCCCGGAGGTCGACGGCAAGCGCGTCGCCATCATGGGCTACAGCTTTGGGGGCTATTACTCCTCGCGCGTCGCGGCGTTCGAGAAGCGCTATGCCGCCTGCATCGCGCTCAGCGCATTGCATTGGGATCTCGCCGCCTGGCAGCAGAAGATCAAGGACGCCAACAAGAACGCGCCGAAGAGCGTGGCGCAGTCGAACTTCCAGTGGCGCTGGGTGGCAGGCGCCAAGGACGAGGACGAAGGCATCGAGACCGCCAAGAAATTCTCGCTCAAGGACGTGGCGAAGAACATCACCTGCCCGTTCCTGGTGACGCACGGCGGCAACGACCGCGTGGTGCCGGTTGAAAACGCCCAGAAGCTCTATGACGCGGTCGGATCGAAGAACAAGACCATCAAGATTTTCACCACGGAAGAAGGCGGCGCCGAGCACGCTCACGTCGACAACCGCCAGATCGGCATCGACTTCGCCGCCGACTGGCTCGAGAAGAATTGGTAGAACGGCGCGTGAGCAAACCTATCCATATCCGCATGGGCGGCTACGGGCCGCCAACCACCGGCTTCTCACGCGCCATGAAATTCATCGGCGACCGGTTGCAGAAGGAATTCGGCGACCGCATTGTGGTGAAGTACGTCTGGAACATCATGGATCTAGGCTACCGAGCCGACGATATCCTGTGGCTGGTCGAGGATGGCTTTCTTTCGCTCGGCTATCAATCGTCGAGCTACCTCACCGATCGCGTGGCGGAGTTGAGCTTCGTCGACCTGCCGTTCCTGTTCGCCGACACGGCGCAGGCGCGCGTCGCGATGGACGGCGCGCTCGGCAAGACGCTCGCGCAGGCGATCGAGCGCGAGACCAACTTCCGCGTCCTCGGCTGGTACGAGAATGGCTTCCGCCACATTTCGAACCGGGTGCGCGCGGTGCGCACGCCGGACGATCTCAAGGGCATGACCGTCCGCGTGCTGCCGAGCAAGATCCAGGCGCGGACCTTCGAATTGCTGGGTGCGGACCCCAAGATTATGGACCTGACCGAGGCGATCGCGCTCATCACCAAGGATGGCATCGACGCGCAGGAGAACCCGCTGACCAACACGGTCACGTACAACGTCCACAAATTCCATCGCTTCCACACCCTCAGCAATCACTTCTACATTTCGCGACCGATCTTCCTGCACCGCCCGACGTTCGAAAGCTGGCCGGTGGACCTGCAGGCGGCGATGCAGCGCGCGATCGACGCGTCTGTCGCGTTCCAGCGCGATCTCCACGTCAGGGAAGAGGACGAATCCGAGCAGGCGATCCGCGCGCAAGGCTGCGAGATCGTCGAACTCGACGCCGGCCAGCACAAGGCCTTCGCCGCGGCGGTGCAGCCGATCTACCAGGAAGCGCGGCAAACCCTCGGCAATGAGCTATTCAAGCTCGCTGGAACCGGTTGATGGGCCGAGGGGTTCATCCCATCTGCCTTTCAGATTGGACGGTTTATGAAGCTGTTTGAATGCCAGCATTGCGGGCAGTTGCTCTATTTCGAGAACACGCGATGCGAAAGCTGTGAACGACGGCTCGGCTATCTACCCACCCGGGAAACTGTGACCGCGGTCGAGCCGGACGGCGACCTCTGGCACGCACTGGCCGAACCGAACGGCCGCTACAAGTTCTGCGCCAATGCTGTCCACGATGCCTGCAACTGGCTGATCGGCGCCGAGAACACCGAACAGTACTGCGCGGCCTGCCGCCACAACCGTACCATTCCGGATCTCGACAATCCTGAGAACGCCGAGCGCTGGCGCAAGATCGAATCCGCCAAGCACCGGCTGTTCTACACCATCCTCAAATTGCGCCTTCCGCTGATGACCCGGGCCGAGAGCCCTGATGACGGCCTGGCATTCGATTTCCTTGCGCCCGATGCGCCGCCGCCCGGCCATCCGGCCGGGCCGCTGATGACCGGCCATGCGAACGGGCTGATCACGCTCAGTCTGGCAGAGGCCGACGACGTCGAGCGCGAACGCCAGCGCACGCAGATGGGCGAGCCTTACCGGACCCTGCTGGGTCACTTCCGCCACGAGATCGCGCACTACTACTGGGATTGCTTGATCGCGAATTCACCCTCGATCGATGAGTTCCGCAAGATCTTCGGCGACGAGCGCGAGGACTACGGAGCCGCGTTGCAACGCCATTATGCGAACGGGCCGCCCGCCGATTGGCACGAGCACTACGTCACCGCATATGCCAGCTCGCATCCATGGGAGGATTTTGCGGAGACCTGGGCGCATTATTTTCACATGGTTGACACCTTGGAAACCGCACGCGCGTTCGGGCTGAGCGTGAACCCCACGGTGTCCAAGGGCGCCGATCTCGCCACCACGATCGACTTCGACCCGCATAACGGCACCATGGAGCGCATCATTGCGTCCTGGCTGCCGCTGACCTTCGCGGTCAATTCCATCAATCGCAGCATGGGCCTGTCCGATCTCTACCCGTTCGTGCTGCCGCCGCCCGTCATCGTGAAGCTGACCTTTCTGCACGACCGCATCCACGCGCAAGGCCGCCGCCCCATCCCCAACAGCGGGCTGCGGGCCATCGTTGCCAGGCTGCGGCAGAACGTCGGCACGACCGGGCCGAACTGACTGCACAGACTTCCAGCTTGTGCTGGGGCAGCGCCGGTCAATACAATCTCTCCCAACACCAAAATGAGCGCCTGAGCGCTCTGCCGTGCAGGGAGGATTGTCATGAAAGGGCTCGGAAGGGCTTTGGCCGTCGCGCTGGCCGCCACATTGATCGCGTTGGCCGCGCAGGCGCAGGCCCCCTACCCCAACAAGCCGATCCGGATTCTGGTGCCCTATGCGCCAGGCGGGCTGACCGACGTGGTGGCCCGTCACTATGCCGATCAACTTCGCAAATCGCTCGGGCAGAACGTGCTGGTGGAGAACAAGCCAGGCGCATCGGGCATCCGCGCGATCGAGGAGATGGTCCACGCCAAGCCGGACGGCTACACCATCATGATCGGCAATATCTCGACGAATTGCCTCACTCCGGTCCTGCTCGCGAAGAAAATGCGCATCAACTACGACCGCGACGTCCAGGTCATCGCGCGGCTTGCCGACGCGCCGGTTTTCTTCATTTCGACCACGACGAACTTCTCGCCGACGACGTTCAAGGAGTTCATTGACTACGCCAAGAAGAACGAGGTGCGCTACGCGTCGGCCGGCATCGGCGCCTATCAGCACGTCAATACCGAGATTCTGGCCAAGCGCGCCGGCGGGCTTCAACTCCTGCACATCCCATTCAAGGATGGCGGCTCCGGCATCCTGAAGGACGTCGCCGGCGGCGACATCCACGTGACCTGGTTCAACATCACCAACCCGGTTGGCATGATCAAGGCCGGCAAGGTGCGGCCGCTGGCGATCGCGGCGCCCAAGCGGCTCGAGGCATGGCCCGACGTACCGACACTCGATGAGTTGGGCTTCAAGGGCTTCCGTCCCTCACAATGGTCGGCGGCGTTCGCGCCGGCCGGCGTACCGAAGGAGACCATCGAGACGCTGCACAAGGCGTTCGTCGCCGCGGCCAACCTGCCGGAGATGAAGGCGATCTTCGAGAGGGGCGGCATGGTCGCGCCCGAGCAGAAGTCGGTCGAGGATGCCGCGGCGTGGCTCAGGCAGGAAATGGAAACCTGGCGGCGCGACATCGCCGACGCCGGCATCAAGGTGGATGAATAAGGTGAATCGAAGCCATAGCCTCGGTGTCATCGCCCGCGAAAGCGGGCGATCCAGTAATCGCTGACGGACGTAATTGCTGGATGCCCCGCTTTCGCGGGGTATGACAGCAAAGTGGTAGCAGGAGCAGGAATTTGAAAGTTGGAATCATGCACGGCGACGACATCGGCCTCGAGGTCGTGCCAGAAGCCGTCAAGGTGATGAAGGCCGCCGCGGCGAAGACCGGACTCTCCATCGAATGGCAGGAGTTGCTGATCGGCAAGGCAGGGCACGAAGCGCACGGCAACACGCTGCCGAAGATCACCGAAGACACACTGCGCACGCTGCACGGCTGGTTCATGGGCCCAATCGGCCACAACGCCTATCCGCGCGGCGACATGACCTGGGTGATGCCGCCGGTCCGCAAGAAGTTCGACCTGTTCACCGCGCTGCGCCCCGCGCTGTCGCATCCGACCGTGAAATCGATCCATCAAAACGTCGACATCGCATTCTTCCGCGAATTGACCGAAGGGATGCTGTATTCCGAGACCGTGGTGGCCGGCCTGCCGGAGTTCCGGCCCAATGACGACATCACCATCTCGTCGCGCGTCATCACGCGGAAGGGATCCAACCGCGTCGCCCGCGAGGCATTCGAGCTTGCCCGCACGAGGAAGCGCAAGAAGGTGACGGCCGCGCACAAGGAGCCGGTCTATCGCCTCGCCTGCGGCATGTTCGCCGAGGAATGCCGCAAGGTCGCGAAGGACCATCCGGACGTGCAGTTCGAGGAGATGATGATCGACTCGATCGCCATGAAGCTCGTTACCGATCCGCAGCGCTTCGACGTGGTGGTCACCACCAACCAGTTCGGCGACATCCTGACCGATATCGGCGCCGGCTTGGTCGGCGGGCTCGGCCTCGCGCCCGGCCTCTGCATCGGCGAGAAGCAGGCGATGGCGCAGGCGACCCACGGCTCGGCACCCGACATTTCGGGGCAAAATATCGCCAACCCTTATGCCACGATCATGTCTGGGCAGATGCTGATGGCCTTCCTCGGCCGCAAGCACCAGGAACCGAAGGCGACGGCGGCTGCTGAACGCATGCAGGCCGCGGTGACGAAGGTGATGGCCGAAGGCAAAAAACTGACGCGGGATCTTGGCGGCACGGCCAGCACGCAGGAGATGGGCGACGCGATCGCGGCGGCTGTCTGAACAGCCGCTCAAGAACCACGAGGGAGGACGACGATGAAAACCTTGAAGACGGCAGCCGCTCTGGCGCTGCTCTGCCTTACGCCGGCGCTCGCGCAAGCCCAGCAGGCCTGGCAGCCGACGCGGCAGATCAAGGCGATCGTGCCCTTCCCGGCCGGCGGCGGCACCGACCTGATGGGCCGGCTCGTCGCCAAAGGCTTGAGCGAAAGGCTCGGCCAGCAGGTCTATGTCGAGAACATCGGCGGCGCCAATGGCTCGATCGGCGTCCAGGCGGTGCAGCGCGCGGAGCCGGACGGTTACACCATTGGCGTGCTGTCCGACGGGCCGATGATCGTCAATCCGGCGCTCTATCCGAACAACCCGTACCAGACGCTGCGCGATTTCGTTCCGGTGGCGATGGTGAACCGCTTTCCGTCGCTGCTGACCGCGCATCCGTCGACCGGCATCAAGACCGTGGCCGATCTCATCAGAATCGCGAAGGAGAAGCCCGGCACGCTGAATTATTCCTCCGGCGGCATTGGCAACTTCAGCCACATGGGCCTCGAATTGCTGGCGCATCAGACCCGCATCAAGATCGTCCATGTGCCGTACAAGGGCGTCGGTCCGGCCACGCTCGCCGTACTCTCAGGCGAGGTGCAGCTCATGTACAACAACGTCGCGACCGCGATCGAACACGTGCGGGCCGGCAAGAACAACGGACTGGCAATCGGCGAATCCAAGCGCATGGCCGGCCTGCCCGACGTGCCGACCATCGCCGAGACCGTGCCGGGTTACGACTTCTCGGCCTGGATCGGCATCTATGTGCCGGCCAAGACGCCGGCTCCTGTGGTGGCGAGGATTTCGAAGGCGATCGCCGAGTTCCTGCAGGACCCGGCGACGCAGAAATACTTCAGCGACCAGTTCATCACCGCGAGCTACAAGGACTCCCCCGAGTTCTCGGCCTACATCAAGGACGAGTTGACCAAGTGGGACGACGTCGTGAAGAAAGCCGGCATCAAGGTGCAGCAGTAATGTACAGTCTCCATCTCAGCGCGGAGCAGATCGAGTTCCGCGATACGGTGCGAAGCTTCGTCGACGACGAGATCAAGCCGGTCGTGCTCAACGCCAACCGGCTCGACATCGGCGACCGCGCGCTGCCGAAGGACGTGCTCGACAAGGCCTCGCAGATGGGGCTGCGCACGCTGGCGCTAGCCGAGGAGCTGGGCGGCGTCGGCGCCGACGCCCTGACCTGCTGCATCGTCACCGAAGAGCTGGCCGCCGGCGACGCCGGTATCGCAACCGTGCTGGCAGAAACGTCGGCGCTGGGGCTCGCTCTGTTCGGCGCGATGACGAATGCACAGCGCGACGCCTTCCTGCCGGCGTTCCTCGAGGACGACCGTTATCACCTCGCCTATGCCAGCCACGAGCCGGACACCGATACGGCGCTGGGCATCGACTATCATCGCACCACGGGCACCGCGCACCGGGTGCGGACCAAGGCGGAGCGCAACGGCGATAGTTTCGTGGTCAGCGGCGTCAAGGACGCCGTGGTCAACGCGGGCGTCGCCAAGCTCTTTGCGGTAGAAGTGGACACCGGCAAGGGCATCGGGGTGCTGCTGATCCCGGCTGGCACGAGGGGCCTCACCGTCAACGAAAACGCCGAGCCGCGCTGGTATCACGGCTCCTGCGGAGAGATCATCCTGCAGAACTGCACCGTGCCGGCGGATAGCCTGCTGCAAGGCTCGGCCAACCTGCGCGGCGAGCCCGGCCGCGGCGCGCCGCTGGCGCAAGCCATCAATCTTGGCATCGGCCGCGCCGCCTACGAGGCGGCGCTCGACTACGCCAGGCTTCGTGTGCAGGGCGGCCGGCCGATCGTCGAGCACCAGGCGATCGGCGGCAAGCTCGCGGAGGTCGCGGTGCGGCTCGAAATGTCGCGCAACGCGGTCTGGCAGGCGGCCTGGGCGTCGGACCACCCGGCCGCGCAGGCCGACCGCAGCCTGCCCAACCTGCCGCTCACCGCGATGGCGCAGGTGTTCGCCTCGGAAGCGATCTATCGCGCCGTCAAGGATGCCGCGGAATGCTTCGGCGCCATGGGCGTGATGCGCGACATGCCACTGCAGAAATACATCAGCGACGCCCGCATCTGCCTCTATTCGGGGGACGGCAACAGCGACCTCAAACTGCGCATCGCCGAACAGCTCTCGGGCCACCGGCGCGCGCCGCTGCTCGCCGCCGAATAACTGGAAGGTCAAAAGCAATGGACTTCTCACTGAGCAACGAGCAGCGCTCCTGGCAGATGATCGCGCGCAAGTTCGCCGAGGAAGAGATCAAGCCGATCACGTTGAAGCTCGACGAAGCGCCGGACGCGCACGGCACGTTCGATTGGGGCATCGTCGAAAAGGGATCGAAGCTCGGCTTCCGCACCATGGCGGTGGCCAAGGAATACGGCGGCGAAGGCACCGACTACGTCACGCAGGCGCTGGTGATGGCGGAGCTCGCGCGCGGCGACAGCTCGATCTCCAAGACCTTCAGCCAGAACTGGAAATGGAGCCACCTGATCCAGCAGGCCTGCAACGAGGAACAGAAGGAGCGGTTTCTCCGCCCCTTCGTCGCCGATCACCGCTTCCTGCTCGGCAAGGGCATCACCGAGCCGACCGCCGGCTCGGACAACCGCCTGCCGCCGAAGGATGCGCCCAAGGCGGGGCTGAAGCTGCGCGCCGAGCGCAAGGGCGACGAGTGGATCCTCAACGGCGAGAAGTGCTTCATCGCCAACGCGCCGGTCGGCAAGCTGTTCTTCATCGACGCGCGCACTGATCCCAACGCGCCGCTGCGCCAGGGCACCACCATGTTCCTGGTGCCCTCCGACACGCCGGGCTTCCGGATCGGCAAGGTGTTCAACAAGAGCGGCTGGAGGTTCTACCGCAACGGCGAGATGATCTTCGAGAACGCCCGCGTGCCGCACGCCAACGTGGTCGGCAACGTCAACACCTCCGACATGAAGACCGCGCAAGCCGGCGACCGCACCGGCGGCGACCTGTTCGGCGACCTGGAGCTCGCCGCCAACGCGCTCGGCGTCTGCGACGATGCCTGCGAGCAGGCCATGAAGCACGCCAAGACCGCCAAGCAGGGCGGCCAGCTTCTGATCGAGCAACAGCACATCGCGCTCAAGCTCAACAAGATGAACATGCTGACCGAAGCGCTGCGCTCCTATGTGATGCGGATCGCCTGGGAGCACGATCACAAGGTGCATTCCGCCAACGCCGGCCTTGCGATGAATTTCTCGACCGATGTGATCCAGGAGGTCACCGAGATCAACCTGGACATCCACGGCGGCGCCGGCGGCAGCGAAGCGGCGCGCCACGCCGAGAAGCTGGTGCGCGACAGCTTCATCTGGAGCCATCTTGCCGGCGACAGCGTCCAGCGGCTCAAGGTGGCGCAACGCCTGGCGCGGATGACCGCGCCGGGGCACTGACATGGACACCGAGGACCTCGCCGCCAAAGGCCTCAAGCTCCGCAAGGAGATGGTCGGTGCGGCCAATGTCGAGCAACGCATCAATTCGCTCGGCGAATTCGGCGAGCCGCTGCAGAACATCATCAACGCCTATGCCTATGGCGACGTCTGGAGCCGCCCGGAACTTTCGATGGGCGTCAAGAGCCTCGCCATGATCGCGATGATGGCCGCGGCCAACAAACCGGCGGAGCTGCGCGTCCATCTTAAGGGCGCGCTGAACAACGGCTGCACGGCGGAGGAAATCCGCGAGGTGCTGCTGCTCGTCGCGCTCTATTGCGGCATCCCGGCGGCCAACGAGGCGCACCGCGCAGCGATCGAGGTGCTCAAGGAAGAGCAGAAGATTTAGCCGGACCTGGGCTGTTGGGCGATCCGCTCCGCCGATAGGATACCGGTGGCGCAAATTTTCAATGCGCCCAATCGGGAGGTTGAAATGGCGAAGAAGAGCAAGGGCGGAGGCGTTTACCGGATCGTCGATGTCGTCGGCGTCAGCAAGACGTCCTGGGAGGACGCCGGCAAGCGCGCGGTCGAAACCGCGGCCAACTCGCTGCGTGACCTGCGCGTTGCCGAAGTCACGAAAATGGACATGACGGTGGAGAACGGCAAGGTGTCGGCGTTTCGCACCCGCGTCGCGCTCTCGTTCAAATACGAAGCCTGAGCGGCAGATGTGGCGCGACGCTAGTCCTCGCTGAACTGCACCACCACGCGCTCGGCCAGGATCGGCGTGCAGTATTTCGCGAAGAACTCCTGGTGCCCCGTCGATTCCGCGTAGGTCAGGTAGCCCTTCGGATCGTCGAACAGCATGGTCAGCCCGACGTCGTAGTTCGGCGCGAAGCTTCCTTTGCGAACGTGCGTCTCGCCGCCGGCGCCCTCGTTGCGGCCGATCTGCCATGACTTGATGGTGGGCTGGCTCGCCATCAGCTTGGGAAACGCCTCGAAATACGCCGCGATGTCGGCCGGCTTGGCGTCCGGCTTGAACCGCAGAATGGCCATGTGACGGAACATATTTTCTCCCTTGTCAGCGCGTGCGCGCCAGATTGTAGATGCGCTCGGCGGCGCCGCCGAGCACCTGAGCCTGGTCGGCGTCCGAGAGGCCGGAAATCAAGTCCTTGATGCCGCTCCACACCTGCTGGAAGCTTCCGGACAGCAGCACCACCGGCCAGTTGCTGCCCGCCATGACACGGCTTGGGCCGAAGTGCTGGATGACGTGGTCGGAATAGCGCCTGATCTCGCTCGTCGACCATGGCCAGCGCCACACCACGTCGCCGCCCACCGACAGCTTGACGCTGATGTTCGGGCACTTCGCCGCCTCGACGATCTGCGACGCCCAGGGCTCCCAACCGTTCTCCGGCAGAGGCGGGCGGCCCATGTGGTTCATCACGATGTTGAGGTCGCCCATCCGCCGCGCGGTATCGAGCACCGTATCCATCTGCTCCTGCGTGTTTGTGATCGCTTCGAACACCAGACCCGCCTTTCGTAACTGCTGCAGCGATTCCTGCACCGTGGGCTGAAGCAGCCAGCGCGGGTCCTTCTCATAGACAATGAGGTGGCGCATTCCGACGAACTTCTTGCGGGCTTTCAGCGCCTCAAGCGTCTTGGCGCAGGCCGGCGGATCGGCGAGCGGGACCCAGCCCACCACCGCACGCATGTAGTCCGTCGCTTCGGCGACATCGAGGTAGTGCAGCGTCTCGCCGTAGTTGTCGAGCGACTGCACCAGGATGGTGCCGTCGATGCCCGCCGCGCGCAGCTCCGGTCGCAGATCATCGGGCGTGAAGTCGCGGTTGAGGCTGGTGCCCCAGGACGGCGGAAAGGTGTGCGGGTATTTGTCCAGCCACCAGACATGATGATGACAGTCGATTACAGCCATAACGACGCTTTCCTGTTTCCTCGGATGAGATGATCGCTACTTGCCGCGCCACTGCGGCTCCTTCTTTTCGACGAAAGCCGCAACGCCGGTCCGGAAATCCTCGCTGCCAAAGGCCTGGCGCACCAGATCGTCGCCGTCCAGGAAGGAGGCGTGCAACAGCCGGCGCATGGCTTCCTTGGTCACGCGCATGGTGATCGGCGCCTGGCGGACCAGCCGGTCGGTCAATTCCGCGATCCGCTTGTCCACGTCAGCAGGCTGCACGATCTCGACCAGGAAACCGCCGGCCAGCGCCTCCTCGGCGGTGATGTTCTCGGCGAGCAGCAGCATCTTCTTGGCGCGCGGCATCCCGATCGACGCGATCAGCCGCGCATAGTTGGCGACCGACAGGCAGTTGCCGAGCGTGCGTGCGATCGGAATGCCAAACCTCGAGCCCGGCGTGGCGATGCGAAGGTCGCAGCACGCCGCAATGGCAAGCCCGCCGCCAATCGCGAAGCCTTCGACCACGCACAGCGTCGGCATCGGCAGCGCCTCGATGCCGGAGAGGATGATTTCCATCTTCTCCTCGTACGCAACGCCGTCCTCGCCCGATTTGAACTCCTTGAACTGGGCGATGTCGGTGCCGGCGATGAACGACTTGCCGCCGGCGCCGCGAAACACCACGGCGCGCACGCTGGTATCAGCGCGCAGCTTCTCGCACGCCTCACCGAGCGTTTGGTACATCTGCCAGGTCATGGCGTTGCGCGCCGCCTGGCGGTCGAACGTCACATGGACGACATCGCCCTTGCGCTCGGTGCGGACTTCGCCGTCGCTCATTGCATTGCTCCCGATTTCACTTGTAACGCCGCCGGATTTCCTCGATCACAGCGCTGTTATCGTAGTCCGCTTCGCCGGCGCGTACGCACGCTTCCAGCAGCGACTTGTTCAGCTCCAGCGCCGGCAGCGTCTGGCCGAGCTTCGACGCCTGATCGTGCATCAAGGCAAAATCCTTGAGCGATTGATGGACGAAGCCTTCCGGTTTGAACTCCCGCTCGACCATCTTGCGGCCCTTGATATCCATAACCTGCGAATAGGCGGCCGAGGCGCGCGCCACGTCGAGGAACGCCTTGGCGTCGAGGCCGAGCCGCGAAGCGAACACGATGCCCTCCGCCAGCGCCATCCGGTTCAGGCCCAAAATGAGATTGATCGCGAGCTTGGCCCGCCCGGCATCGCCGGCTTTCCCGATGTGAAACCGCCGCGGATAGAGCGCCGTCAGAATGTCGTCGACCTCGGCCGCCGTGGCCGGATCGCCGCCGATCAGGCCGGTGCCCTCGCCGCGGCTGACTTGGCCGCTGCTGCCGGACACCGGCGTTTCGAGAAACCGGATGCCTTTGGGCTCAACGCGCGCGGCCAGCGTTGCGATGCGGTCAGGGTCACAGGTCGATGTGCACAGCACGATCTTGCCGCCGCCCGCGGCCGGGACCAGTGTGTTCTCGGTAACGTCCTCGACCTGGTCGGTGCTGAACACTGCAAGGAGGACAGTGCCGCATTTCGCCACGTCTGCGAGCGAGGCCGCCTCGCCGCCCGTCGCCTTGAGCCTGGTGCCCTTGGCGGCGTCGATGTCGTAGCCCAGCACGCGAAATCCCGCCGGGATCAGCCGGGTTGCGAGCGCCTGGCCCATCAGGCCGAGCCCGATCAGCCCGACTGTTTTCGTCTCACTTGCCATTGTTCCTCCCTGCGCGGCGTTGCTCACCGCCGCAGGCGTTGCAAAGCCCGCTTCCGGCGTGTCAGCGTGATTGTAGCATCCGCAGCATCAGGGGAAACCATGAAGCCAAGCCTGCAACCGGGCGTCGCGCTGATCCGCACGATCACCATCGATCGCGCCCGCACAATCGGTTTCATGGGCGAGCAGGCGCGGGTCTATGCCACGCCGTCGATGATCCTCGACATCGAGCACACCTGCCGCGAGCTCATCCTGCAGCACGTCGACGCCGGCGAGGATTCGGTCGGCATCGAGGTGTCGGTCAAGCATCTCGCCGCGACGCTGCCGGGGATGACTGTCGAGATCAGCGTCAAGGTCACCGCGGTCGAAGGGCGCAAGGTGACGTTCGAGGTTGCGGCCAGGGATGAGCTGGAGGCCGTCAGCGCCGGCAGCCACGCCCGGTTCGTGGTCGACATCGCCAAAACCATCGAGCGCATCAAGGCGAAGGCGGATAAAATCGCGACCAAGATGCCTTAGGCCTTTGGCGCGGTCCGCTGAAAACCCGCACCGATAAAATTTTAGAGAAAGTTCCCCCGAATTTTTTGCAACTGCCAGTTATCGTCCTGCCCGGCACGAAAGAAATTCAGGCTGGAGCGAAGCAATGCTGACGGTAACGTTCATCAACCACAACGAGTTTGGGCCACGATCATATTGGCGGCGCTAATCGTCATGGCCTCGGTCGCGCACGGCTGGACCAGCCCGTTCGCCGGCCTGAGCGGCAACTGGGCGGGTCCCGGCACCATCACGCTGGACAACGGCGGCAAGGAAGCGATCCGCTGCCGGGCCAACTACAGCGTCGATGGCAGCGGCGTGAACCTCAAGCTCGACCTGCGGTGCTCGAGCGACAGCTTCAAGTTCGAATTGCAAAGCAGCGTCTCGCATAACAATGGCGAAGTGTCCGGCTTCTGGAATGAACTGACCCACCGCGTCGGCGGCACCGTCGCCGGCAAAGCGGTCGGCGAACAGATCGAGGTTCGGGTCGAGGGGCCGATCGCGGCGATGCTCGACATCAGCACCCGCGCAGACCGGCAGACCGTCGCCATCCAGTCGCCGGGCAGCAAAATGTCCGAGGTGGCGATTTCCCTCAGCCGGTCGAACAAGCAGGCGGCGCTGAAATAGCTACGGCTTCCGGTTCTGCGCATTCCAGTATGTCTCCAGATTGGAGATCAGCGCCGGGCTGAAGTGGCAGTACGCCTGCTCGCGGGCATAGACCGCGAAATAGTTGCGGAACATGTCGAGTGGCTCCTGCGTGATGCGGAAAGCGCGGCGGTTCGATGCCGCGCTGACCACGCCGGAACTGGTGAGCCCATTCACCACGCGCTCGATCGCCTGATCCATCGTGCCCGGCTCGACGATCTCGTCGCAGATCATCCGTCCCTCCGGGCTGTCGCACTCCAGCCGCCGCTCGTACTGGATCGCCTGGCGCGCCAATCGGTCGCCGACCGCGCGCGGCAGGCGCATGTTGGCAGCGCCGGGGATGATGCCCTCCTTGCGCGCGGGGAGTGTCATGAACGCGGTTTTTTCGGCGAGGACGTAGTCGACCGCGAGAAGAATTTGGCAATGACCGCCGATGGCGAAGGATTCGACCGCGGCGATGATGGGTTTTTCGAGCGTGTTGCCACCGAACTCGTCGGGCGGCGGTTGGTTCTCGAACGCCAGGCCACGATAAAGCTTGTTCACATAACCCATGTCGCGGATGAGATACCAAAGGAACGGGATTCGGCCGTGGTAGAGGTGCGTTAGATTGATGCCCGAGCCGAACACGCGGCGGTCTTTATACTTCGGGTGCTCGACCGCGCTACCCCGCAACACAACCACCTCAATCCTTGCGTCAAGCAATGCGAGATCGACGCAAAGCTCCATACCGGCCAGCGTTGTCTGGTCTTCGGCGTTCAGGAAGCGTGGATTCTCGAACGTGACGAACGCGGCCTTGCCGCGCCGGGCGATCGAGGCGCCAGGGTATTGGGCTGTTCCTTGCTTGATGAATTTCGGAAGCATGTCGAGCGCTTCCGGACGCGGTAGAAGCATCGCGTGGCACAGGTGTCGCCCGGATTGCTCGCTTTGCAGCACAGCCGAGATGAACAGACCTTGGTCGATTTCGAGACCCGTCTTCTTGCCCTGCGGCAGGCCTTTCTCGTCAGCGATATCATCTGCCGAAGGCAACAGGCCCGGCAGCAGCTTTGCGGCGCCCGTTACCAGCTCTTCGAGCCGGACGAAACGCGATCGCTTGGCGGTCAGAGCGTCGTAGACAGTATCGGCGTGGGCCCGCAAGAATCGCACACGCGATTCCCGCGTAATGTCCAGGATCGTGCCGGCGGCCCGCCGCTCGCGCTGCTGCCGGCTGCTCGGCGGCTGTAGCCGCCGGATCAAGCCGGATGACTGCTTCCAGAAAGCGCCGAATGATTTGCAGTCGGCGGAATACCGGCCGGGCTTTTTCGGCTCGTCGCGCAGCCAGGCTTTTACTTCCTTCTCGGGAAGACCCACCGCTATGAGGCTCTCGGTGGGTGCCGGTTGAGCCGGGATCAGGTTCATCACTGTTGTCCTTGCATCAGCCGGGGTTCCCGAGACACGGGTCGCTGCTACTATAGTCACCTGTCCCGCGTAACGAAGTGCCATGCCAGCCGGATCTGCCGCAAAGTCCCTCGACTATATGTTCGACCGCAAGGCCGAATGCATGCCACGCGCGGACATCGCGGCGCTGCAGATCGCCCGGCTGAAGCAGACGCTCGCCCACGCCTACGCCAAGGTGCCTCACGTCAAGGCAAAGTTCGACGCCGCCAAGGTCAAGCCCGACGACTGCAAATCGCTTGCCGATATCGTGCGGGTTCCATTCGCCACCAAGGCGGACCTGCGCGACACCTATCCATTCGGCCTCTTTGCCGTGCCCCGCGAACAGATCACTCGGCTCCACGCCTCCTCCGGCACCACCGGCAAGGCCACCGTGGTCGGCTACACCAAAGCCGATCTCGACCTGTGGACCG
>JBEVIJ010000120.1:0-16643 GCA_040510745.1 Xanthobacteraceae bacterium | reverse complement strand
GAAGTGCGACAGGTAGGAGAGCTTCTCCTCCTGCGCGTGCCGCTCGTTGATGGCATGGATGACGCCGTGCGCGCGCTCCGGCTTCCCCTCCTTGCCTGCAAACCAGCGGCCGGTATCCTCGATCCAGAGCTTGGCGCCGCCTTCCGGCGTGATCGAATACTGCACCAGATAGGGAACGCCGGCGCCCTCGTCGCGCTGCGTCGAATTCATCACCGCGTCGTAGCGGGCTTGCGCCGTCTCGTCGTCGAGTGCCTGCGCGTAGCCGCGCCCGGTCGCCACCGCCGCGCGGTCGCGCAGCTTGAGCACGTCGGCGAAATTGGCGCCCCAGGCCAGCGTATCGTCGGCGATCGACCAGACGTAAGGCACCTCACCGACCGATGCGAGAATCGCCGCTGGATCGAGCACGTCGGCGGCGACGGAGCGCTGCGGCGCCGCGAAAACATCGGCTGCCGGCTTGGACTCTTTGGGAGCCTGTGTCGCAAAGACGTCCCCCCGCGCGAACACATCCGGCTGCGGTTGCGGCCCGGCGGAGCGAGGTGGTTTGGGCGCCGGTCGAACCTTTTCGGGAAGGCCACGTTGTCCCAACAGGCGACATCGCAACGGAAATCGAAGTCCAAGCGTCGCGGACAACCCTAAAGAAACCGAAAAACGCCGGGCTTGGGCTCATGACGGCCTTCGGCACGCCGTTTGCGATGTCTCATGAGCGGGGCACGTTCTGTCCCGAAGTGAGACAGAGGCTGTGCAATGCTGGCAGGGAATTGTTCACCATCCGAAAGCCGGGCGCTTGTCTGCGTCGAGGCGGAATCCGCCGCGCCGCATCCGCATCGCGTCGTGCATCGCGAACCCGCCTTTCTCACGCATCTGATTGCCATGGCGGAGCAGGTCCCGCAGATGCGTGAGCATCGCCGCGCCGAGCCCGCCGAAGCGGCTGCGGCCTATCAGTCGTCCCTGGAAAGATTCAGCGCTCAGTAACCCAGCGCACAGCCGTCCTTGCGCGGCTCCGAGCCGCCGATCAAAACGCCGCGCTTCCAATCGATCCGGATGGCCTGCGCGCCGCCCCAAGGCGTGGGCGCAACCACGACGTTGTGACCCTTCGCCTTGAGGCCCTCGACGGTCGCCGCCGGCATGCCGCGCTCGATCACCGTGCTCTCACCTTCGAAGAAAGCGCGCGGTGCATCGATCGCGCTCTGCACGTCCATGCCGTAGTCGACCATGTTGAGGATCATCTGCACGTGGCCCATCGGCTGGTAGTGCGCACCCATTACGCCGAACGTGGTGTCGCAGCGGCCGTCCTTCATCGCGAGCGCCGGGATGATGGTATGCATCGGCCGCTTGTCCGGGCCGAGCGCATTCGGATGGCCGGGGGTGAGCACGAAGCCCGAACCGCGGTTGTTGAACATCACGCCGGTCTTTTCGGTGCAGATCGCGGAGCCGAATGCCGAGTAGAGCGAGTTGATGAAAGACACCGCCTTGCGATCGCGGTCGACGACCGTGAGATAGACGGTGTCGCCGCCGGGTGTCGGAGCCGTGGGCAGCGGCACGCGCTTGGTGCGGTCGATCTTCGCGGCGAGTTGCTTCGCGAACGCCTTGTCGTTCAGCGCCGCTGCGGCCACGCGCATGTATGACGGCTCGGCGATATGGGTGTCGCGCACGGCAAAGCCGATGCGCGCCGCCTCGAGCATCAAGTGGAAGCGGTCGGCCCCGAGGGCGTCGAGCGCCGAAAGATCGAAATTCTCCAGGATGTTGAGCATCACCAGCGCGGTAAGGCCCTGCGTGTTCGGCGGGATTTCAACCAGATCGACGCCGCGATAGTTGGTCGAGATCGGCGTCGGCGCCTCGCCGCGATGCTTGGCGAAGTCTTCGACGGTCAGCACCGAGCCCTTGGCCTGCAAGGTCGCCACCATGTCCTCGGCGACCAGCCCTTCATAGAACGCGCGCGGGCCGCTCCTGGCGATCGCCTTCAGCGTCTCGGCGAGCGCCGGCAGTTTGATGACGTCGCCTTCGGCCGGCGCCTGTCCGTTGATCAGATAGTGCCGCGTGGCGCCCAGGCTGTTGCCCAACTTGGCGACGAGGCCCTTCCAGTCCGCCGCCACGCGCGGCGCGACGGGAAACTCGTGCTCGGCGTAACGGATGGCCGGCGCCAGCACGCGGTCGAGCGGCCAGGTGCCATGGACCTTCAGAATTTCGCCCCACGCTTCGATCGCGCCGGGCACGTTCACCGCGTGCGGGGAGGTCGCCTCGATGCTCGTCATGCCCTTGGCAAGCAAGGCTTCCGTCGAAGCCTTCGCGCCGGCGCGGCCGCAGCCGTTGTAGCCCCACACCGGCTTGCCCGGATCGGCGATCAAGGCGAAGCAGTCGCCGCCGATGCCGGTCATGTGCGGCTCGATCACGCACAGCACGGCGACCGCCGTCACCGCCGCGTCGGCGGCGTTGCCGCCGGCGCGCAGCACGTCGAGCGCGGCAAGCGTGGCGAGCGGATGCGAGGTGGCCGCCATGCCCTGGCCCGCAATGACTTGCGAGCGGCCGGGCAGATGGAAGTCGCGGGCCATGAAGGTGCTATGCGCGCGTTAGGACGCGGTCTCGACGCGCTCGACCGTGAAGTCGCGTTGGGCGGTGCGCAGCGTCACGATAAAGCCTGCCACGACGTCGACGATGCTGATCATCATCAGCAGGAAAAACGTCGAGGTGCCCGCCTGCCGCACCAGCAGGAATTCGATCAGCATGAGGATGAACACCACCATCGACAGGACATGATCCACGATCGAGCGGACGCCGATCTTGGTCGCCTTGAGGATTTCGAGCGGCAGCAGGATGATCGCCAATCCGACCAGCATGTCCTCGGCGGTCACGCTCCAGACCGCGCCGGAGGTCAGATTCACCGTGGTCATGGCGTCGGTCCAGCCCAAGCCGGGCGTGAGGAACGCGATCATGTTGTAGATCGCGAACGGAATGACCAGCAGCGGAAAACCGATCAGGTACATGGGCAGCCCCTGCTCCAGATCGCGGTGTCGGACGCCTCAGACCTCGACCTTCGGCTTGAGCACCGCGCGGCCCTTGTACATGCCGGTCTTGAGGTCGATGTGGTGCGGGCGGCGGCGCTCGCCGGAATCCTTGTCCTCGATGTAGCTCGGCTGCCTTAGCGCGTCGGCCGAACGGCGCATGCCGCGGCGGGACGGCGAGGTTTTTTTCTTGGGCACAGCCATGGGGAATCTCCTGAAAACGACGGCGCGGGGCGCCTGTAGCCAAATTCCTGCGGGAAGCCGGGCTTATAGGGGAAAGCCCCCGGTCTGACCAGTACCAATCAGCGAACCCTGACGCAGGCGTCGAGGTCGCCGGCGGAGGCCGTGCGGCCCTGAATCCGGGCGGCGATGCGGCGCACCCCGGGCCCCGGCCGCTGGGCATTACGCCGGTGTGGATTGGGCAACACCGCGACCAACACCGCCGCCTCCGCCGGGGTGAGATCGCGGGCCGATTTGCCGAACGCGCGCTTGGCCCCGGCCTCGACGCCGAACTGGCCGCCCGGTCCCCATTCCGCGATGTTGAGATAGATTTCCATGATGCGCCGCTTCGGCAGCACCAGATCGGTCCACATCGCCAGCGGGAACTCCAGCGCCTTGCGCACGAAGCTGCGGCCGCCCCAGAGGAACAGGTTCTTCACGGTCTGCTGCGTGATGGTCGAGGCTCCCCGCGCATCGCCGAGCTCGTCTGCCTCCTCGATTGCCGCCCGCAGCTCGCCCCAATCGATGCCACGGTGATTGCAGAACTTGGCGTCCTCGGACGCGACCACGGTCTTCGCCACCACCGGCGCGATGCGCTCCATCGGCACGTAGGTGCGCTCGACTCGCGCACCCTTGATCCAGCGCCACGCCATCACGGCCGAGACCGGATCGACGATACGGTACAGCGGCGCCAGCAGATACGGCAGCAGCAGGATCGCGATCACGAGCAGGATGAGCGCGCGTGCGATCCGGAATGCAAGGCCGCGGCGGGCCTTAGGAGGAGCAGGATTGGCACTTGTCATCGCTGCCAGTTAAGCACAAATCTGCAGGGGTCAGCGGGGACCACTCATGGCCAAACGAGCGTTGCCGGAACTTTGGATCGTGCGCATGGCACGCGGCCACGCACGACTCTGGTTCGCGATTACGCTGGGCGGCCTCACGTATCTGGTGCTCCCCGGCTCCTGGTATGTCGTCACCCGCGCGTTGGCGAGCTGGGACATCGGCGTGGCGCTTTATCTGGCCGCGGCTGCCGTGATGATGTCGCGCTCCTCGGTGTCCGATATCCGCCTGCACTCGGCGCTGCAGGACGAAGGCGCGTTCGCGCTGATGCTGCTCGTGGTCATCTCGGCGATGGCGAGTCTCGCCGCGATCTTCGCGGAGCTCGCGTCCGAGGGCGACGTGCAACCGGGTCCCTGGTCCTATACATTGGCCATCGCCACCGTGATCCTGTCATGGGCATTTATCCATACGATTTTTGCCCTGCATTATGCCCACGATTTCTACGGCAAGGGCCAGCGCGCCACCGGCTTGAATTTTCCCGGCGATGACAAGCCGGACTACTGGGACTTCATGTATTTTTCGTTCGTGGTCGGAATGACGTTCCAGGTGTCGGACGTCGCGGTAACCAATAAATGGATCCGCCGCTCGGTTGTAGTGCACGGCATCCTTTCGTTCTTCTACACCACCACGGTCGTGGCCTTGGCGGTGAACATGGCCGCGAGCGCCCTCTAGCCTGCGATGACAGCCACCATCCAAACCCTGCTTCTCCTGCTCGCGACCGGCGTGGCCGTTGCGGTGCTGGCCCAGCGCCTCAAGATCGCGCCGTCCATCCTCCTGGTGATCGCCGGCATTGCGCTGGCGCTCGTTCCGGGCCTGCCGAGCATCGAGCTGGCACCTGAGATCGTGCTGCTCGTCATCCTGCCGCCGCTGATCTATTCGGCCGGCGTCTCGATGAGCTGGCGCGAATTCCGCTTCAGCCTCCGGCTCATCGCATTGCTCGCGTTCGGCTGCGTGGTGTTCACCACCTGCGCAGTCGCCACCGCATTGCATTATCTGCTCGGCTGGCAGTGGGGAGTGGCGTTCCTGCTTGGCGCCATCGTCGCGCCGCCAGACGTGGTGGCGCCGCTCGCCATCGCGCGCCGGCTCGGCATGCCGCGGCGTTTGGTGGTGGTGCTCGAAGGCGAAGGCCTCGCCAACGACGCCACCGCGCTGATCCTGTACCGGTTCGCCGTCGCCGCAGTCGCGACCGGCACTTTCTCGCTCAGCAAAGCGACCGGCACGTTCGCGCTCATCGTGGTCGGCGAGCTTCTGTGGGGCTTCGGCGTCGGCTGGCTGGCGCTGCGGCTTCGCCATTGGGTGCGCAACCCCCGGGTCGAAATTACGCTGTCGCTGATGACTCCCTATCTCGCCTATTGGGTGCCGGAGCATCTCGGCGGCTCGGGCGTGCTGGCGACCGTGGCGGCCGGACTCTACGTGAGCTGGAACGGCCCGCTGCTGATCTCGGCGTCGACGCGGCTGCAGGGCATCTTTTTCTGGGACCTGTTCATCTACGTGATCGAAAGCCTGATCTTCCTGATCACCGGCCTGCAGGCCCGCGCGCTGCTGGAAAAGGCGCAATGGTTCTCGCTCCGGGACCTGCTGATCGCGGTTGCGATCACCACGGCGATCGTGATCGCGGCGCGCTTCGTCTGGGTGTTCCCGGCAACCTACCTTCCGCGCTGGTTCAGTGCATCGCTGCGGGCGCGCGATCCAGCGCCGCCCTGGCAAAATCCGTTCCTGCTGTCGTTCACAGGCGTGCGGGGCGTGGTGTCGCTCGCCGCGGCGCTCGCCATTCCACTCACCACCGCGGCGGGTGAGCCGTTCCCGTATCGCGACCTGATCCTGTTCGTCACCTTCGGCGTCATCATCATCACACTGGTGGGACAAGGACTGATGCTGCCCACCGTGGTGCGCTGGCTGGGCCTGACCCAGAAAGGCCGCGCCGAGCAGCGCAGGGAGCGCGAGATCGAGCTTGCGGCACGCGCGCAAGCGCTGGAGGCGGCGCTGGAACGCCTCGAAGCGATGACGGCGGAGGGGCAATTGTCCGGCGAGGCGCTGGAGCTGTTGCGGGCCCGCCATCAACAGCGAACCCGGCAACTGCCGAAGAACACCGACGACGGGCTTGAATTGACCCGCCTGAACAACGATCTGCGGATCGAGCTGATCGATGCCGAGCGCCGGTTCCTTTATCAACTGCTGCGCGACGGTAAATTGACCGATGAATCGCGGCGGCGGATCGAGCGAGAGCTCGATCTCGAAGAGGAAAGCATTGCGTGCCGAAGGGAGGGCGAGGTCCCCCTGTAATGACAGTTGACTTCGCGTGAACCGCCAGCCACGCATAGCGCGCCGAACGAGCGCGTTACCGCGCTGATGGCGATATTGAAATGGGAGACGAAAGACGAAATGAGCAGCTTTAAATACCCCGATCTTCACGAGCGTCAGAACAGCGCCGCGGCGGCCAAGAAGGCGATGTTCGAAAAGTTCCGCGCGGCGTCCCAGGACCCTACGGCCGAAGAGCGCCGCAAGGAGCGGATCGCGATCCACGAAGCGCGATTGGTCCGCACGGCCGAGCGCGAGGCCGCGAAGAAGCAGCGCGAGACCGAGCGCGCGGCGCAGGCCACCCGCGAGGCCGAGCTCGCCGTGCAGGCGCAGCGCGAAGCAGAAGAGGCCACCGCCCGCCTGGCGGCCGAAGAGGCGGAACAGGAGCTGGCAAAGCTGGCCGAACAAAAGGCTACCCGGGACGCCCGATACGCTGCGCGCAAGGCGGCAAAGAAGGAGCGGCGCCGAGGCTACTGACGCCCGACACGGGGATCGACCATGTCCGATTGCCTACACTGCGACATCAACGAGCTTGTCGAGAAGCAGCTCGAGCGTGAAAGCGCGGACTTGGCCGATCTCTCGGCTCGGGTGACGGAAAGCCTCGTCGACCTGATCCTGCTCGCGCCGCCGGGCGACCACGCAAAATTGATGGCCGACGCCCTGTCCAACCTGGGACAGATCTATCTCGAGAAGACCGGCGCGATCGAAACCGACGAATCGTCGTCGCGGCATTGAAATGGCAAACAGACCCTTCAAGCCGACCGGCTCACGCGATGCGGCCGAAGCTGCCTTCAAGGCGGCGACCACCAAGCCCGCGACTCTGCCGGAGACGAAGCAGCCCTCGATCCCCGGCGTGAAAGAACAAGTCACGCTGCGGATCGACCGTGAGATCCTGGATTACTTCCAGGAAGACGGGCCGGGCTGGCAGGACCGCATCGTCGAGGCGCTGCGCAAGGCCGCCGGCAAATAGCTTTCGCTACTTCCCTGCGGGCTTCCAGCCGCGCGCCAGCTTCTGGGCCTCCGCCAGTTGCACGTTGGTTATCGAGGCCCGGACTCGCTCGCGATTTTTCAGCCCCCGCTCGTGGCCCTGTGAGCCCGACAGGTTGAACCACATGTGGGCGCGGACAATGTCCTGCGGCACGCCCTGCCCATTCTCGTACATCAGCCCGAGACCGTTCTGCGCGAAGGCGTTGCCCTGATCGGCGGCCAGCCCGTACCACTTCAGCGCCTGCGCAAAATCCTGCGGCACGCCGCGGCCGCTGCTGTAGATGTCGCCAAGATTCTGCTGGGCGAGCGAATAGCCCTGGTCGGCGGCGAGGCGATACCATTTCAACGCCTCGCCGGCGTCCGGCTGCACGCCCCAGCCCTGATCGTACGAAACACCGAGATTGAATTGCGCCAGCGCGTTGCCCTGCTCGGCAAGCGGACGAATGAGCTTGAGCGCAGCCGCGTAGTCGCCGCGGCGCAACGCGGCGGCGGCCTCGTCCATCGGCGCAGCGTCAGCCGGCGCGGCAAAGCACATGACGACAAGGTACATGGCGACGACGAGATCCACGGCCGCGTTGTGTGCTCGCATCATGGTGTGCCTACTGGGCCTGCACGGGCTGCGGCGCGACCGGTTTCCATTCGCGCGTGAACTTCTGCGCCTCGTCGATCTGGCCCTGGGTCATGCGCGACGCGAGCGCATCGCGATTCTTGATCGCCATCCTGGCGCCGTTCGAAGCCGCCAGATTGAACCACATGTAGGCGTACACAAAATTCTGCGGCACGCCGTTGCCCTGGTCGTACAGCACGCCGAGATTGACCTGGGCTTGCGCATGACCCTTGTCCGCGGCGAGCCGGTACCACTTCGCCGCCTCGTTCTGGTTTCGCGGCACGCCCTGCCCGTTGTCGTAGGCGACGCCGATGTTGAATTGCGCGGGCGTGTCGCCCTGCTCCGCTGCGGCGCGCCACCACTTCAGCGCCTCGGCGCCGCTTCGCGGCACGCCCTGGCCCTCGGAATAGAGAATGCCGAGATTGTATTACGCGGCAGCGTGCCCCTGCTCGGCGGCCGCGCGCCACCACTTCACCATCTCGGCCTCGTCCTTCGGGACGCCCTGGCCGGTGGCGTACATGCGGCCGAGATTGTACTGCGCGTTGGCGCGGCCCTGCTCGGCGGCGCGACGGTACCATTTCGCCGCCTCGGCGCGATCCTGCGGCAGGCCCATACCGGTCGCATACATGAACCCGAGATTGGACTGCGCGACGGCGTTGCCCCCGTCGGCGAGCGGGCGCAGCAGCTTCAGCGCCCGCGCGTAGTCGCCATTGAGCCGCGCGGCGACGGCATCGTCGATCGGATCGGCCGCCGCGGGGGCGGCCAGGCCCAGAACGATGGCGGCGCAGGCCGCGTGGAATGTTCGTCGCACGAGACTACTTCTCACTCGACAGAATTTTCATCACGCGCGCCTTCTGTTCGGGCGTGACGCCGCCCACCACGGCGGCCACATTGCGCTGGGTGCTGGCAGCATCGAGATATTCGATGATCCGCTCCATTTTCTCGCCTTCGGCGATGAGCTGCGGGTTGTGCAGCGTCTCCTTCACGGCCGCTTGCAGGTAAGTGAGCTGCGCCGCGGGAACGCCGGGGGGCGCCATCAGGAGGCGGCCGGTGCCCTCGAGATTGGCGAGGAAATCCATCGCCCAGATCCGGTTGGGATCGATCTTCGCCGCCTCGAACACGGTCGGCCGGTCCTGGAAGAACTGCGACTTGGTGCGCGAGATCGTCGCCAGCGCCCAATTCTGCTTGCTCTTCACGAAATGATTGGCCGACGATTCCGGCACATAAAGCGCGTCCATCTCTCCGCGCGTCACCGAGAGGCCGGCGTCGGCGCTGCTCTTATAGCCCTGCACAATATGGCAATCGAGAGCGAGCGCCTCGCAGGTGAAGGCCGCGCCGATGCCCAAGCCCGACGTTCCGCCTGCGGAAGCCCAGCGCCATTTCCTCTTGGCATCGATCGCCTGCTGCACCTCGCGGATGGGCGAGTCCGGCCCCACCAACCAGAGTCCCGGTGGCGCGCCGACAGTCGCGAGATAGGTGAACTTGGTCATGTCATAGCGCGCGGCCTGATCTCCCGTCAGTTGCGCGAGGGTGGCCATAGTGCCTTGAACGAGAGAGATCGTCAGGCCGTCGGGCGGCGCGACATACAGGCGATTGAGCGCGACGAGTCCGCCGGCGCCTGGCACGTTCTCGACGATGACCGTCGTACCGAGCGTCCTGGCGAGGTGGGGCGCGATCAGCCGCGAGAAGACATCGTAGCCTCCGCCGACGCCGGAGCCCACGATCATCCGCACGGTCTTGCCGGCATAGAAGGCCTTTTCGGCTTCCTGCGCCTGGCCCGGCGATGCCGATACGGCCGCAGCCACCGCGCCGCCAATCAGCGTCATGAACTTGCGCATGTCGATCCCCAGGTCAGAAGATAGCATCGTAACGGCCCAAGCTGGTCGTTTGGAAGGGCAGACGCGCCGTGCCAATGCAACCTAATCAAGCAATCCCGTAACCCGCGGCAGCCAGAGCACGATCTCCGGGAAGGCGATGCACATCATCAGCCCGATCACCTGGATCGCGATGAACGGATACATGCCGCGGTAGATATCGCCCATGCTGATGCCGGGCGGCACGGTGCCGCGCAGGTAGAACAGCGTCGCGCCGAACGGCGGTGTCATGAACGACGTCTGCAGATTGACCGCGACCAGCGTGCCGAACCAGGCCATGAAGAATGCCTTGTCGCCGAGATGGTCGGCGAAATTGAATTTCGCCAGGATCGGCGCAAACACCGGCAGCACGATCAGGCAAATCTCGATCCACTCGAACGGGAACCCGAGCAGGAAGATCAGCACCATTACGAAGAACAGCACTTCCCACTTGGTATCGATGCCGAACTTGGCGAGCGTCGACACCATCAGGTCGTCGCCACCGAGCGCACGGAAGATGTAGGAGAAACCGGTCGCGCCAAGAAACAGCATGAACACCAGCGCGTTCGCCCGACAGGCGGAGAAGATCGACTCCCGTACCATTTCCATGGTCAGGCGGTTGTTCAGCCAGGCGATGATGAACGAGCCCAGCACGCCGACGCCGGCGCTCTCCGTCGCGGTCGCCCAGCCGGCAAAGATCGCGCCGAGCACGACCACCATCAGGAGCGTCATGGGAAACAGCCCGCGCAGCATCACCCGCCAGAATTCAGCCCGAGTTTGCGGCCCGTAGTCGTCGGGAATCTTCGGCGCATAGCTAGGCTTCACGATCGCGACGCCGAGGATGTAGACCAGATAGAGACCGGACAAGAGCAGGCCGGGCATAACGGCAGCCGCGAACAGAGCGCCGGCGGAGGTGTTGAGCATCTCCGCCATCACCACCAGCATGATGGCCGGCGGGATCAGGATGCCCAGCGTGCCGGCGGATGCCACGGTGCCGACCGCCAGTTCCTTGTTGTAGCCGGCCGCGAGGAGCTGCGGCAGCGCGATGAGCGATAGCATGATCACCGCGGCGCCAACGACCCCGATCGGCGCGGCAAGGATCGTTCCCATCACCATCACCGCGACCGCCAATCCGCCCGGCACACGCTTGAGCAGGATTTCGGTCGCCGACAACATGTCTTTCGCCGAACCGCTGCGCTCGAGGATCGCTCCCATGAAAATGAACATCGGGATTGAAACCAGCACCGGATCGATCGCCACGCCGCCCCACATGCGCAACACGATATTCGACAAGCTGACGAACGGCAGATCGCCGAAACTCCAGCCGATGATTGCGAAAATCAAACCGGTGCCGCCCAGCACGAACGCGACGGGGTAGCCGCAAAAGATCACGGCGAACATCACCACGAACATGATCAGCGCGAGATTGTCCCGGATGATATCGATCATGTCCGCCCGCTACACTTCCGATACCGCGTGGCCGATTTGCAGATTGACCTGTTCCTGCGGCCTTCCGCCGAACAGGTAGACGACGAGGCGCAGAATGACGCTGATGATGGCGGCGAGGACCAGAACCAGACCAAGGACGAACACGCCCTTGATGACCCAGCGGTGATGCAGGCCCGCGACGTTCTCGGAGCCCTCGCCTTGCCAGTAGGAGATCACGAGGAAATCCAGGCCGAAATAGACGATCACGCCCATATAGGGCAGCGCGAACAGCAGACAGCCCGCAAGCTCAATCCAAGCCCGGATGCGGAACGGCAAGGCTTCCGTGTAGGAGTCGACGCGAGGGTGTGCGTTGATGACGTAGCAATAACCCATCCACAGCGCGAAGATCGCGGCGTGCAGGTGCCACTCCATCTCCTGGAACTTGGTGTAGGGGATCGGGATCGAGAGCTTGCGGCAGATGACATCGACGCAGGTGATCGTCATCAACACGATCAGCAGCCAGCCCGCCGCACGCGCGATGCGCTCGAGCACATGGACGATGGCGTTGCTGAGGGCGAGAAGTGCTTTCATGCCGGCATCCGGCGGGCGGCAAAACAGCCGCCCGCGCGGCGTTCAGGCCGTCACTGCTTGAGATAGCCGTGGTCGCGCCAGACCTTGTATTCCTCGCGGAACTTTGACAGCGAGGCCCATACTTTGGCGAACTCCGGACTCTTGGCCTGCTGCTCCTTAACGACCTCCTCCCAGGTGCGCCTGTAGGTATCTAGGATGTCCTTCGGCCAGTAATGGATCGTCACGCCCTTGGACTGGATTTCCTTGATCGCGTTGCTTTGCAGCCCCTCACCCTCAAGATAGTTCTGCAGCATGGTGGAGTCGCAGGCGGTCTTGATGATTTCTTTCTGGCTGTCGGAAAGTTCGTCCCACTTCTTCTTCGAGACCAACAGGTGGAGGAACGTCGCCATCTGATGCCAGCCGGGGAAGTAATAGTGCTTGGCGACCTGATGGAAACCGAGCGAGAGATCCATCACCGGCATAGAGAATTCGGTGGCGTCGATGGTGCCGAGCTGCAGCGCCTGGAAGATTTCGCCGGCCTGCAGGATTTGCGTCGAGACGCCGAGCTTCTGCATGACGACGGCGCCAAGCCCGAAGAAGCGCATCTTGAGGCCCTTCAGGTCGTCGACCGACTTGATCTCCTTGCGGAACCAGCCGGACGCCTCCGGCGCGATCGTACCGCACAGGATCGGCTCGACGTTGTACTTGCGCGCCAGCTCCTGCATGAGCTGCTCGCCGCCGCCGACCCGCATCCAGGCGAGGTATTCGCCCATCTCGGGCCCGAACGGCACCGATGAGAACAGCGCGAAGGCGATGTCCTTGCCAGTGAAGAAGCCGAGACCACTCCATGCGGAGTCCAGCGACCCGTTGGAGACGGCGTCGAAGTACTGGCTGGCCGGCACCAGCGCGCCCGGCTCGAAGTGCCGCATGTCGATCGAGCCGTTCGACATCTTCCTGACCTTCTCGGTCAGCGCGACCTGACCGGGCCCGAGAATCGCGTTGGCGCTCGGAAAGGCCATTCCCATGTTCAGGCGCACGCGCTTCTCTTGAGCTCCGGCCGGTTGTGTAAATACGAGCGCAACGGCCGCGGCGGCTACGGCCGCAGCGAATGTATGAACTTTCATGACTTGCTCCCCTCTGCTGTCAGGCTAGTTCTGTTTCAGATAGCCGTAGTCCCGCCACAGCTTGTAACCGCTGCGGAACGTCGAATACGATTCCCACGCCTTCTTGAATTCGGGACTTTTAGCCGCCTGCTCGACCGCGACTTCGTTCCAGGTCTTTTCGTAGGCGGCGAGGATTTCCTTCGACCAGTAATGCAGCGTCACGCCTTTCGTTTGGAGTTCCTTCATCGCCCCGAACTGCTTGGCTTCGCCTTCGGCGAACTGTTCGAGCATGTTGGCGTCGCAGGCCGCCTTGATGATCGCCCTCTGCGTGGCGCTCAGCTCCGCCCACTTCGTCTTCGACACATAAAGATGATTGAGCGTCGACATCTGGTGCCAACCCGGGAAGTAGTAGTGCTTGGCGACCTGATGGAAGCCGAGCGTCATGTCCATGACCGGCATCGAGAACTCGGTCGCATCGATGGTGCCGAGCTGCAGTGCCTGGAAGATTTCGCCCGCTTGCAGGATTTGCGTCGAGACGCCGAGCTTCTGCATGACGATCGCGCCAAGGCCGAAGAAACGCATCTTCAGCCCCTTGAGGTCGTCGACTGACTTGATTTCCTTGCGGAACCAGCCAGACGCTTCAGGCGCGATCAATCCGCAGGTGACCACCTCAATGTTGTACTTGGCGTGCAATTCCTTCTGGAGCTGCTCCCCGCCCCCGTAGCGCATCCAGGCGAGATACTCGCCCGCCTCCGGCCCGAACGGCACGGAAGCGAACATCGCAAACGCCGGGTCCTTTCCCGTGAAGAAACCTGCCACCGTCCACGCCATGTCGAGCGAGCCGTTCGACACCGCGTCGAAATACTGGCTGGCCGGCATCAGCGCTCCGGGCTCAAAGAAGCGGACGTCGAGCGAGCCGCCCGACAATGTTTTCATCATCTCGACAACGCGCGCCTGCGCGGGACCGAGCACTGCGGTCGTACTCGGAAACGCTCCGGCTAGTTGGATGCGAACGCGCTTGTCCTGAGCGGTGGCGCCGCCGGCCGACAGCATAATCGCCGCGGCTGCCGCGGCGCCCGCAACGGTCTTACCGAATCCCATTTCGCCCTCCGTTGGTGCCCGTCTTTTGGTCCTGATCGGAGCGTCCTGGGTGGCTGGCGCCCGCGGCTAGGCTAGGACCAATCGAATGCCAACACAACGCGGGGACGTGGGCATGGATGGGCCGGATCGGCCCATCTGCCGCACGATCCTACGACCTGCGAATTGCGAGAAGGAGCGGAAGCGCAGCCGTGGCAACCATCAGGACATGGCCGCTGCCTGGTGACCCCGGGCCGCTCGGGCGTTCGCCATTCACTGCGGCCGGTTCACCAGCACCAAACCGGCCGCGACCAGCGCGACGGCGAGTGCGAACGCCGGTGTCAGCGGATCGCCCAGCACCAGATGGCCGGTGGCGACGCCGCACAGCGGCGTGAGGAAGGTAAACGCCGACAGCCGGCTTGCCGAGAACTTCACGATCAGCGCAAACCAGACGGCGAAGGTAAGGCTCACCACCAGCGTCTGATACGCGAGCGAGCCAAGCGCCACCGCCGACGGCATGGCCGCGATACGCTCGCCGAACGCCAGCGCGCCGAGGGCCGTGATCGGCACGCAGACCACGAGCTGATAGAGCAGCGTCTTTTCCGGTGAGACGCGGCTGAGCGAGCTTGCCTTGATAACCAGCGTGGTGGCGGCCCAGGCCGCGGCGGCGCCAACCATTATGATGTCGCCGAGCGCCTGGCGCACATCGGCGGCCGGCGTCGGCAAACCGAACGCGATCACCATGCTGGCGAACGACATCGAGAGCCCGGCCCACTGCAGCGGCCCGAACCGGTCGCCGGGCAGGAACAGCCGCGCGCCGAGCACTACGAAGAACGGCGCCAGATAGATGAATAGCACCGCGCGCGACGCGGTGGTGTAAAGCAGCCCGCGGTAGATCAGAAGAAACTCCAGGCCGAACAGCGCGCCGCAGATCAGGCCGGGGATCAGCGTGCCGTCGCGCGTCGCGATCGGCAGGCCGCGCCATTTCATAAACGCCAGCACGATCAGCGTCGCCAGCGCGGTGCGCACCGTGCATTGGATCAGCGGCGGGATATCGGCCAGCGCCAGCTTCACCGCGACCTGGTTGAAGCCCCAGGTGACGCAGAGCAGCACCACCACCGCCATCGCGGCCCCGTCGAGCGGACGGCTGTGGCTTGCCGGACTGTCGGTCATCAAGGATTGGCTTGACGGCAGTGCGCGCAGACGCCGGTGATCTCGATCACCGGCGCTTTCGGCGTGAAGCCGGCGGCGCGCGCGGCGCTCTTGAGCTGATCGGCCACCGCGGCGGACGGCGCCTCGCCGACCACGCCGCAGCGCTCGCAGATCAGGAATACAACGAGGTCGCCGGTGGCGTGATTGTTGACGCAGGCAATGAAGGCGTTGCGGCTTTCGATGCGATGCACGAGGCCGTTGTCGCGCAGGAAGTCGAGCGCGCGGTAGATCGTGATCGGCGCCGGTCGCGCGCCGGTCAACGCGGCGCGGTCGATGATCTCGTAGGCGCCGAGCGGCTTGTGACTCTCGAGCAGCACCTCGAGCACCTGGCGGCGCAGTGGCGTGAGGCGCTGGGCGCGCGCCGCGCAGAGCGTCTCGGCATGCGCCAGCGCATCCGCGGTGCAGCGGTCATGATCGTGGCCGGGCGCGTGGAAGACGGTCTGCGACATCGGAAGAACAGTTCCTCGCAACGGAATGACGCCGGCAAAAGGCCGAAGAAGAAGCTGGAACATAGGCCGAAGAACGGTGGATTCCACCACGTTCGAGCCTATGATTCCGCCATTAGCTCGCCTACTGCGCCGCAGCAATTTCCTATTGCAATGCAACAAGGGAAGCGCCACCTTCACCTGAGTCGGCTTGGCGAGGCCTAAAAGCAGGCCCTCCCCGGCTCCCGATCAGCAAGGTATTTCAAATGCTTAAGGGAAAAACTGCTGTCGTCACCGGTTCCACGTCGGGCATCGGCCTGGGGATCGCCAAGGCCATGGCGGGGGCCGGCGCCAACGTCATGTTGAACGGGTTCGGCCAAGCCGCGGACATCGAGCAGGAACGAGCCGGAATCGCCAATGAATTCAAGGTCAAAGCCCTCTATTCGGCGGCCGACATGACCAAGCCGGCGGAGATCGCGGCGATGATCAAGACGGCGGAGGACGAACTCGGTTCGGTCGACATCCTGGTCAACAATGCCGGCATCCAACACGTTGCCCCGATTGAGGAATTTCCGCTCGACAAGTGGGATGCGGTGCTCGCCATCAACCTGATGTCGGCTTTCCACACCATCCGCGCCGCCGTGCCCGGCATGAAGGCGCGGAAATGGGGAAGGATCATCAACACCGCATCGGCGCATTCGCTCGTCGCCTCGCCGTTCAAGGCGGCCTACATCACCGCGAAACACGGCCTCGTCGGCCTCACAAAAACGGTCGCGCTCGAACTCGCCACCTTCGGTGTCACCGCAAATTGCATCTCGCCGGGCTACGTCTGGACGCCATTGGTCGAGAAGCAGATCCCCGATCAGATGAAAACCCGCAACATGACCGAGGAGCAGGTCAAGCGCGACGTCCTGCTCGCCGCGCAGCCGACAAAACAGTTCGTCACGGTCGACCAGGTCGCCAGCCTTGCACTCTATCTGGCGTCCGACGCAGCCGCGAACATCACGGGCGCCAACATCTCGATC
>JBEVIJ010000119.1:0-6821 GCA_040510745.1 Xanthobacteraceae bacterium | reverse complement strand
CGGGCAGACCGCGAAAGCCACCGAGGACATCGCCGCGCAGATCGCCGGCATGCAGCAAGCGACCGACAGCTCGATTGCGGCGATCGGCGCGATCGAGCGCACGATCCGCGACATCGGTGCGATCAGCGGCGCCATCGCGGCTGCGGTGACCGAGCAGGGCGCGGCGACGCAGGAGATCGCGCGCAGCGTCGAGATCGCGGCCAAGCGCACCAACGAGACCGCGGCCGAGGTCGGCCGGGTCGGCGACGCGACGGAAAACACCCGCGCCAGCGTGACCACGGTCAAGTCGGTGGCCGACGAGCTTAGCGCCGTGACCAGCCGCATCCGCGGCCAAGTCGATGTGTTCTTCGAGCGGCTGAAGGCCGCTTAAAATATTTCACTGGCGCATGTCCTTATCGGCGAACCGGTGCCCACTTCGCCGGAACATGCGCTAGGTTGCATCGAAAGCCGCAGGGATATGGCGCGGCAATTTGCCCGGCGCGACCAGCACGGCGTCGAAGCGCATGTCCTTCATCACGTCGTCGGGATGCTGCGACAGCCAGAACTCGGCCGCGGCAACGATGCGCTGCTTGTTGCGGCCGCTGACCGTCTCCGCCGCATCATCGAGCGTGTGGCGTGCCTTCACCTCGACGAACACCAATGTGTTGCGCCGTCCCGCGACAATGTCGATCTCGCCGACCGGCGTGCGGAAGCGCCGTGCCAGAATGCGATAGCCCTTGGCGATCAGGAAAGCGACGGCGCGGCTTTCCGCCGAAAGTCTGACACGGAACGCGGCCACGCGTTCGGGCCGCGGCGCGGGTTTCTGGATGCCACTAGGACGACGCGCCATCGTCATGCTTTTCGTTGAGCGCCAGCGCGCGCGCATAGATCTCGCGGCGCGGCCGGCCGGTGGCGCTTGCAACCTCGCTCACCGCATCCTTCACCGAAGCGCGATCGAGCGCGCTGCGCAGCAGCGCATCGATTTCGCCGTCATCTAATGTTGCCGCATCCGCCGGGGGCGGCGCGACGACGATGACGATTTCGCCGCGCGTCTCGGCGCCATCCGCGTAAGCTTGCGCCAGCTCCGCGAGGTCGCCGCGGCGAACCTCCTCGTGCAGCTTGGTCAGCTCGCGGCAAACCGCGGCCTCGCGACCGGCCAGTCCGGCGGCGAGATCGGCCAGTGCGGCCGGCAATCGCGGCCCGCTCTCGAACAGGATCAAGGTTGCGGGAATCCGCGCCAGCTCGGCGATGCGGTTTTTGCGCTGGCCCGGCTTCGCCGGCAGAAAACCCTCGAAGAAGAACCGGTCGGTCGGCAATCCCGCCGAAGCGAGCGCCGCCAGCGTAGCGGACGCACCGGGCAGCGCGGTCACTGTATGGCCGGCCTCGCGCGCCGCCCGCACCAGCTTGAAGCCGGGATCGGACACCAGCGGAGTGCCTGCGTCCGACACTAGCGCAACACTCTCACCGGCGGCGAACCGGGCGATCAGCTTGGGCCGCGCCGCCGAGGCGTTGTGCTCGTGGTACGGGGTGAGCGGGGTGGCAATGCCGTAGCGGTCGAGCAGCCGGCGGGTCACCCGGGTGTCCTCGCAGGCGATCAGATCGGCGGCGGCCAGAGTCTCAAGCGCCCGCAGCGTGATGTCCCGCAGGTTTCCGATCGGGGTGGCGACCAGGTGCAGGCCGGTGGCCAGCGGCGGGGCCTCGACCGGATGACCTGCCAGCAGGTAGGTCTTGGTCCGCGCTTTGGTGCTTGCCGCCTGCATTTGGGCGCCATTTTAGCTGCGAGTGAGCCCGCAGTCATGGCATGGAGGAGTCTGTTATCCTTTCCAATTGGTTAACCATTCGCCGGGTATCCGGTCCCGCAGGCGGAGCGGCGCACCGGCTGGTGGCACCGAGGACGGCATGATCCGGGGGCTCAAGGCCGAACGGTCGGAAGCGCGCTTTTCGCGCGCTCGGCGCGGCGTTGTGTTCGGGGGACTGTCTGCGCTGCTGTCCGGCTGCACCACGCCGGACTTGTTCAACTCGCAATCCAGTGGCGCGGTCCAGCCGTCAACCGCGATCGGTACCGGTCAGGTCAAGATCGCGCTGATTCTGCCGCTGTCGGCCGGCGGCAACGCCGGCATCGCCGCGCTGTCCATGAAGAACGCCGCCGAGATGGCGCTCGCCGAGTTCAACAGCCCCAACATCCAGCTCCTCGTGAAGGACGACGCCGGCACGCCCGGCGGCGCGTCGCAAGCCGCACAGCAGGCCCTGAGCGAAGGTGCCGAGCTGATCGTGGGTCCGCTGTTCGCGCAATCCGTTCAGGCGGTCGGGCAGGTGGCGCGCACCCGCGGCGTGCCGGTGATCGCATTCTCGACCGACGTGAGCGTCGCCGCGCGCGGCACCTATCTGCTCAGCTTCCTGCCGGAGTCTGACGTCGACCGCATCGTCGATTTCGCGGTCGCCAACGGCAAGCGCTCGTACGCGGCGATGGTGCCGGAGAATGCCTATGGCTCGGTGGTCGAGGCGGCGCTCCAGCAGATTGCCGCGCGCAAGGGCGCCCGCATCGTGGCGCTGGAGCGCTATCAGCTCGGCTCGGCAACGCAATTGGCCGCGCAGGCGAACATCGTGGCGCAGTCGGCGCAAAACGCGGATGCGATCTTCATACCCGACGGCTCGGACGCGGTGCCCAACGTGGTTGGCGCCCTGATCGCCGCCGGGGTGCAGACGAGGAGCATCCAGTTGCTCGGCACCGGGCTGTGGGACGATCCGCGCATCTTCAGCGACAACAGGCTGCACGGCGCGTGGTACGCCGCGCCCGATTCCGCCGGCTTCCGGAATTTCTCGGCGCGCTATCGCACCCGGTTCGGCCAAGATCCGGTCCGCACCGCGACGCTGTCCTACGACGCGGTCGCGCTGGTGGCCGCGCTGGTGAAGACGCAGGGCGCGCAACGTTTCGCCGAGCAGGTGCTGACGAATCCGTCCGGCTTCGCCGGCATCGACGGTCTGTTCCGCTTTCGCACCGACGGCACCAACGAGCGCGGCCTCGCGGTGCTGCGCGTCGGCCCGACCGGTGGGCAGACCGTCAGCGCGCCGCCGCGCGCGTTCGGCGGCTCGGGGACTTAGCGCACGCTGGCTTGCGCCGCGCGCAGATAACTGTCGTCAACGACCTTCTTGACATCGAACTTGAGGTCCGCCGGCATCGTGCCGTCGGCCTGCATGTTCTCGTACATTTTCGAGGGACCGAGCTCGGACCATTGAGCTGCGGATCCAGAATGCCGAGTCGCACTGCCTCGGAGATCGCGCGCGCCGCCAGCGGCTCGGGCGTCTTGAGCACCTGCGCGGCGATCTTGGCGGCGTCGTCGGGATTGGCGAAGATGAATTGCTGACCGCGCAGCAGCGCGCGGACAAACCCGGCAACCACTTTTGGATTGCGGCGCGCCCACTCGCCGTCGGTGTTGACGGTCGTGAACTGCCAGTCCGGCTCGTACTTGCCGGCCCAGCCGAGGTTGTTGAAGCCGAGCGCCTCGGCCTCATAGTTGAGCGGCATTGGCTGCATGCCCGCGTCGATCTTGCCGTCCTTGAGCAAAGTGTGCCGGGCCGGCGCGCCGCCAACCGCCGTGATCTTGAGGTCCTCGCGAGTCAGCCCCTCGGCCCGCGCCATCTTGATGAGGAGCTTGCTGCTGCCGTCGGTGAGCGACAGCGCGCCGATGTTGGCGCCCTTGAGATCGGCGAACGTCTTGATGCCGGGCCTGGCGACCAGGAACAGCGGCGGCTTACGAACGATGCCAGCGACGACGCGCTGCGGCCCATCCTTCATGGCGTCAATGATGCTGGCATCCGGGCCGACGATGGAGAACTGCGACGCGCCGGACTTCAGCCGCGCCGTGATTTCCTTGCCGCTGCCGACGACTTCGAGCGTCGCTTCGATGTTCTCGTCCTTGAAGTAGCCCTTGTGCTCGGCGACCCAGAACGGGATGGCGAAGATCACCCGTGACGGGGTCGCGACATGAACTTTCTCGGCGCCGTGTGACACACCGGATGCTGCAAGCAACGCGGCGAGCGCGCCAAACCAATACGCTCTGTTCATGGTTGCCTCGCTTTATTTGAGCATGATCCCTGTCCGAAAACCGGTTTCCACTTTTCGGGGATCATGCTTGAGGCGCTTATGCTGCCAGATCGGCCACCACCGCGTCGAGGACCGGGAAGCCGGCCTTGGTCACGCGCAGGAAGCCGTGGCCGTCGCTCTCGATCAGGCCGTGCGCGGCAAGCATCTTGATTTGCTCGGGATCGAGCGATTTTCCCGCCACCGCGGCGTAGCGCGCCGGGTCGATTCCTTCGGCCAGGCGGAGCCCCATCAGCAGGAACTCGTCGGCGCGCTCCTCGCGGCTCAGCAGGTCGTCGGTGACGATGCCGTGGCCAAGCGATTCGACGCGCATCAGCCACGATTCCGGCCGCTTCTCGGTTGCGATGGCGCGGCGGTAGCCGTCGATGTCGAGGCGGCCGTGCGCGCCGGGGCCGATGCCGGCGTATTCGTGCGCGCGCCAATAGACCAGATTGTGCCGGCATTCGGCGCCGGGCCGCGCATGATTGGAGATTTCGTAAGCGGGAAGGCCAGCGCGCTCGCAGGTTTCGAGCGTGGTGTCGTACAGGGTGCGGGCGGTGTCGTCATCGGGGATCACGAGCTTGCCGGCGGCGTGCAGCGTGTGGAACGGCGTCTCCGGCTCGATGGTGAGCTGATAGAGCGAGAGGTGCTCGGCCGCCTCGGCGATCGCGTGCTTGAGCTCGTCCGCCCACATCTCGGGTGTCTGTTCCGGCCGCGCGTAAATGAGATCGAACGAAGTGCGGTCGAACACCGAACGCGCGATGGCGACCGCATCGAGTGCTTCCTGCGCGGTGTGCAATCGGCCGAGCGCCTTGAGCGAGGCATCGTTGAGCGACTGCACGCCGAGCGAAACCCGGTTCACGCCGGCCGCGCGGTAGCCCTTGAAGCGCGTCGCCTCGACGCTGGTCGGATTGGCTTCGAGCGTGACCTCGACGCCGGGCGCGACGGTCCAGTGCTTGCCGACCGCATCGAGGATTGCGCCCACGGTCGAGGGCAGCATCAGCGACGGTGTGCCGCCGCCGAAGAAGATCGTCGAGACGGTGCGGCCGGGCGCGCGCGCCGCGGTCGCGGCGATCTCGGTCTCGAAGGCGCGCACGAACCGCGTCTCATCGATTGCGGCGTGGCGAACGTGGCTGTTGAAGTCACAGTACGGGCACTTCGACAGGCAAAACGGCCAGTGCAGATAGACGCCGAACGGCTCTTTGGGATCAGCGGCGCTCAAGGCAGGCCTCCGCCAGCTTGAGGAAAGCGCGGGCGCGGTGCGACAGACCTTTGCCACGCGGTGGCAGGCCGTGCTTGTCCTCGCTCGACATCTCGCCGAATGTCTGAGTCTGCCCGTCCGGCAGGAACATCGGATCGTAGCCGAAGCCCTTGGTGCCGCGCGGCGGCCAGACCAGGATGCCGTGAACCTTGGCCTCGAATTCCTCGAGATGGCCGTCCGGCCATGCCACGCACAGCGCCGAGACGAACTGCGCGCGGCGGCGCTCGGGCGCCTTGGCGCGTTTCTCCATCAGCTTGGTCTGCACCTCGTTCATCGCCAAACGGAAGTCCTTGTCCGGTCCGGCCCAGCGCGCCGAGTAGATGCCGGGTTCGCCATCGAGCGCGTCGACCGTGAGGCCCGAATCATCGGCGAATGATGCCATGCCGGATGCCTTCGCGGCGGCCTCGGCCTTGATCCGCGCGTTGGCGCGGAACGTCTTGCCGGTTTCTTCCGGTTCCGCGAGCCCAAGCTCGCCCGCCGACACCGCTCCGGTCCCATAGATCGCGAGCAGATCGCGCATTTCAACCAGCTTGCCCGGATTGTGGGTCGCGATCACCAGCCGGTCCGTGATCTTGCGGTGCGACAACTCACATCACCGCCAGTTTCTGCAGGTCCACCAGCTTGGCGACGCCCTTGCGCGCCAGCGCGAGCAAAGCCAGCAATTGCTCCTCGCTGAACGGGTCCTTTTCGGCGGTGCCCTGAACCTCGACGATATTGCCCGAGCCGGTCATGACGAAATTGGCGTCGGTTTCGGCCTGCGAGTCCTCGGCGTAGTCGAGGTCGAGCACCGCGACATGGTTGAAGATGCCGCACGAGATCGCCGCGATGTGGTCGCGCAGCGGGTCGGTCTTGATCATCTCGCGGGCGTGCATCCAGTTAAGGCAGTCGCGCAGCGCGACCCAGGCGCCGGTGATCGAGGCGGTGCGGGTGCCGCCGTCGGCCTGGATCACGTCGCAATCGACGGTGATCTGTCGCTCGCCGAGCGCCGGCAGGTCGAGCACGGCGCGCAGGCTGCGTCCGATCAGGCGCTGGATCTCGATGGTGCGGCCGCCCTGCTTGCCGGCCGACGCCTCGCGGCGGGTGCGCTCATGGGTGGCGCGCGGCAGCATGCCGTATTCGGCGGTGATCCAGCCGCGGCCCTGACCCTTCAGCCACGGCGGCAGGCGTTCTTCCAGCGTGGCGGTCACCAGCACATGGGTGTCGCCGAACTTCACGAAGCAGGAGCCTTCGGCGTATTTCACCACGCCGCGCTCCAGCGACACGGCGCGCAATTCGTCGGGTTGGCGTTTGCTCGGCCGCAAGAGTCGGGGTCCTGAATTCCTGAATGCTGGCCCAGCTTGTAGGCGGCTGGATCAGCACCGACAAGTGTCGATGGCTTACTCGGCCTGGATTCCAGCGTCCTTGATCATCTTGGTCCACTTTCCGAGCTGAACCTTGACGTGTTCCGCCAGCTCGTCGGTCGAGGAGGAGAATGCCTCGAGGCTGAGCACCGCGATCTTG
>JBEVIJ010000118.1:0-3860 GCA_040510745.1 Xanthobacteraceae bacterium | reverse complement strand
ACACGTCAGTGATCGGTTCGTTGACGCGGCTGCGGCCGGCAATCGCGTCAAGATGGGCCTGGCTTTTGGATTCCGCGATCGCGACGAGCTCTTCGTCGGTCAGGATGCCGGATTGTGCGAGAAACCGGTCCGGCGACGTCGATATCGTCGTTGTTCGACAGGAGGCCGATCACATTGGCTGGTGCGCGGCCGACCGGGGCCAGCTTGCCGCTCAACTCGACCAGCGCCTGCCGTTCGATGCGGTCGATCAGCCGGCTCATCAACTGATCGAACACCGCGACGTGATCATCCGAATAGTAATCGACCTCGGCCAGAAACAGGTCGGTGATCTTGCGCAGGATGGTAAAGCGCTGCTGCCCCGCCCCGTTCGTCAATGTCGCTTCCAGATCGGCGAACAGCCGGTGTGCATCGGACATGGATTTCGACCCAACCTCGCGCAACCGTCATGACCGCGAAGCCCCAGTCTTGCCGCGCATCCGTCAAACAAATGCTTAAGCTCTGAGGCGTTGCGCCGGGTGGTAAAGCGCCGGTTTATCGATTGCGTTGTATTGCAGCCACATCGTTAATCATTTGGAAAGTGCGCTACGCCGGACGGTCAGCTCTTGTCCAGTCCGTAGAGCGAATGCAGCGTGCGCACCGCAAGCTCGGTGTAGGCGGCATCGATCAGCACGGAAAACTTGATCTCCGACGTGGTGATGGCGCGGATGTTGACGCCGCGGCCGGCCAGCGCCTTGAACGCCTCGGCGGCCACGCCGGCGTGGCTGCGCATGCCAATGCCGATCACCGACACCTTGGCGACGTCGGTCGAACCGTCGACGTGGTCGTAGCCGATCGCGGTCTTGGCCTTGTTTAGAACGTCCATCGAGCGCTGATAGTCGGCGGCCGGCACCGTGAAGGTGAGGTCGGTGGTCTTGTTGTCGGCGGAGACGTTCTGCACGATCATGTCGACGTTGATCGCCGCTTCCGCCAAAGGCCCGAAGATCGCGGCGGCGACGCCCGGCTTGTCCGGCACGTGGCGGACCGAAATCTGCGCCTCGTCCTTGGAGAAGGCGATCCCGGTGACGACCTGTTGCTCCACGATATCCTCCTCGTCGCAGATGAGTGTGCCCGGCGGATCCACGCGCGGATCGATGTCCTCGGGCTTGTCGAAGCTCGAGCGCACGAAGATGCGCACCTTGTGCACCATGCCGAGCTCGACCGAGCGCACTTGCAGCACCTTGGCGCCGAGCGAAGCGAACTCCAGCATCTCCTCGAACGAAATCTTGTTGAGCCGGTGCGCGCGCGGCACCATGCGCGGGTCGCTGGTGTAGACGCCGTCGACGTCGGTGTAAATGTCGCAGCGGTCGGCCTGGATCGCGGCGGCGATCGCGACCGCCGAAGTGTCGGAGCCGCCGCGGCCGAGCGTCGAGACGCGGTTGGTTTCCTTCACCACGCCCTGGAAGCCGGTGACGACCGCGACCTCGCGGTTGCGCTCCTTGAAGCGCTTGACGATCTCGGCGCCGTTGATGTCGAGGATGCGCGCCGACGAGTGCGTGTTGCTGGTTTCGATCGGGAGCTGCCAGCCCTGCCAGGAGCGTGACGGAATGCCCTCGGACTGCAACGCGAGCGAAAGGAGCCCCGCGGTGACCTGCTCGCCGGTCGCGACCACCGCGTCGTACTCCCGGGCGTCGTGCAGCGGCGCAGCGTCCCGGCACCACGCGACAAGCTGGTTGGTCACGCCGGACATGGCGGAAACCACCACGGCGACCTCATGGCCCGCGTCGATCTCGCGCTTGACGTGGCGGGCCACGTTGCGGATGCGGTCGATATCGGCGACCGACGTTCCGCCGAACTTCATCACCAGCCGAGCCATCTAACTAAGTCTTTGGAAAAAATGCGGGAATTGGCCTGCCCCCCGCACCATCGCGGACGGCGGCTCTTCAATAACGGCAGCGGGGAAGGGCCGCAACTGCGGCGCTCAGGCTGCGTGGCGGATAGGGCCGGCGGGAAATGGCGGTGGCGTCGAGTTCAAGCTAGAACGGCGGCCGGAGCGTTAATGAAAACAGCCAAAAAATCCGGGTCGGCGCGTGCATCGACCGTCGATGAGGCCGAGGTCGAGCGGTTTTCCGCGCTGGCCAGCGAGTGGTGGGACCCGCGCGGCAAGATGGCGCCGCTGCACAAGTTCAATCCCGTGCGGCTCGGTTACATCCGGGACCAAACGACAGCGCGGTTCGGCCGCGATCCCAAGCAGCTCGGCTGCCTCAAGGGTCTGCGCATCCTCGATATCGGCTGCGGCGGCGGGATTTTGTCCGAGCCGTTGGCGCGGCTCGGCGCCTCCGTGGTCGGCGCCGATCCTTCGGAGACTAACATCGAGGCGGCGAAGCTGCACGCCGCGCAGTCGGACCTCATGATCGACTACCGCTGCACCACCGCGGAGGATTTGTCGGCGGCCGGCGAAAAGTTCGACGTCGTGCTGGCGATGGAGGTGGTCGAGCACGTGGCGGATGTGAATCTGTTCGTCGAGAGCTGCGCGGCGATGGTGAAGCCCGGCGGGCTGATGATCGCCGCCACGCTCAACCGCACGCTCAAGAGCTTCGCGCTGGCGATTGTCGGCGCCGAATACATCCTGCGCTGGCTGCCGGTCGGTTCGCATAGCTGGGACAAGTTCGTCACGCCGAATGAGCTGGAGATCGCGATGGAGCGGGGCAGGCTTCGCGTCACCGGTGAGCAGGGCGTCATTTACAATCTGTTCCGCGACGAGTGGCAGCTCTCGGGCGACACCGACGTGAACTACATGCTGACGGCGGAGCGCGCGTGATCTCGCTCTGGATGGTGTTCACGGTGCTTGCCGCCGCCGGACAAACCGCGCGTAACGCGATGCAGCGCGAGCTGACAGCGACGCTCGGCACGGTCGGCGCCACTCACGTGCGCTTCCTGTTCGGCTTTCCGTTCGCGCTTATCTTCCTGGCCGTCGTGCTCATCGTGACCGGGATGCCGCTGCCCAGGCCGGGGCTCATCTACATTCCTTGGATCGTCCTCGGCGCCGGTGCGCAGATCGTCGCCACTGCGATGATGCTCACCGCGATGAACGACCGCTCGTTCGTCGTGACGATCGCCTACATCAAGACCGAGGCAATCCAGGGAGCCATCTTCGGTCTCATTTTTCTCGGCGACCGGCTGACGCCGGCCATCGTCGCGGCGATCGTTATCGCCACCGCTGGCGTCGTGCTGATGTCGTTCAAGCCCGGCGCCAAGGTGCAGGGCGGGCTGAAGCCGACGCTGATCGGCTTGGTCGCCGGCGGCATGTTCGCGCTGTCGGCGGTCGGCTATCGCGGCGCGTCTCTGTCGCTCGAACTGCCGGGCTTCGTTGTGCCGGCGACCTTCACGCTGGCGTGCGGCCTGGTGGCCCAGGCGGCGTTGCTGACGCTCTATCTCGTCCTGTTCGACCGTCGCGTCCTCGATGAAATCGCGCGGGCATGGCGGCCGTCGCTGTTTGCCGGCTTCATGGGCGCGACCGCCTCGGAATTCTGGTTCCTGGCCTTCACGATCACCACCGTCGCCAACGTGCGCACGTTGGCGCTGGTCGAGGTGCTGTTCGCGCAGGCGATTTCGTATTTTGTGTTCAAGCAGGCGACCACGGCGCGCGAGGCGCTCGGCATGTCCCTGATCGTCGCCGGCGTGGCGTTGCTGATCTGGGTGCAGTGACGGCGAGAAACCTCAGTTCCGCTCGTCCGGCAAAATCGGCAGCGGGTGAAACTCGATGCCTTCCTCGTGAAGCTCCTTGGCGTCGTTCGGCGAGGCCTCGCCGTAGATCGAGCGGTGCTCGATCTCGCCGTAGTGCATCTTGCGCGCCTCTTCGGGAAACTTGTTGCCGACGTTGT
>JBEVIJ010000117.1:0-15169 GCA_040510745.1 Xanthobacteraceae bacterium | reverse complement strand
TTCTCGATCATGGAGCCGTCCAAATGGCACGGGTCGCGGCCACGGCCGCGAACAGGCAAGTCATCTCATCCCCCGGATCCCGCAGTCTTGTTGTCAAATTGTAGGGCCAAGGCCGCAAACTGCAAGCCAATCGCCCCTTCACACCAGAATGCAAAACCGCCGCCCCATCGCGGGGGCGGCGGCGTTGCTTCGAGCGTCGTGGCCTACTTGCAGGGCGCGATCTTCTGCGCCTTGCAGGCATCCTTCACGTTGTCGATCTTGCCGATCACCTTCTGGTGCAGCTTGCCGTCCTTGCCCTTCACGACTTCGGACAGATACTCGTTCATGACGATGTCGCGGGTTTCCGGGTCGATCGAGATCGGGCCGCGCGGGCTGGCGAACTTGAAGGTCTTGGCGGCTTCGATCGCCTTGTCGCCATCCGCCACCTTGCCTTTGAGCTGCTGCACGACATGGACGATGAGCGCCATGCCGTCGTAGCCGCCGACCGCCATGAAGTCCGGCGTCGATTCGGCGCCGTATTCCTTTTTCCAGGCCGCGACGAAGCGCTTGTTCTCGGCGTTGTCGAGGTCGGCGTTGTAGTGATGCATGGTGATCATGCCCACCGCCGCGTCGCCCATCGCCTGCAGCTTGGTATCCTGGGTGATGTCGCCAGGGCCGATCAGCTTGATGCCGGCGGCCTTCATGCCGAGCGCGCCGTACGTCCTCGCCACCGCCGCGGCGTGGTCGCCGGCCGGCACGAACACGAAGAACACGTCGGGCTTCTGGTCCTTGACGCGCTGGAAGAACGGCGTGAAGTCCGGCACCGCGCCGGCGCCGCCCATCGGGATTTCGTCAATCACCTTGCCGCCGTTGGCTTCGAACGAACGTTTGAAGGCGGCCAGGCTGTCCTTGCCTGGCGGGAAGTCGGAGTAGCCGACCACCGCGGTCTTGGCCTTGAGCTGCTTGGCGGCCGCCTCGCCGATCGCGAAGCCTGCGTGCCACATGCTGAACGAGACGCGGGCGTAGTAGTTCGACATCTGGGTGATGTGCGCGGTGCCGGCATTCATGATCACGGCGAATTTCTTGCCGGCGGTGACGACCGGCGCCGAGGCGATCGCGTTCGGCGAATAGACCCAGCCGGCCAGGATGTCGACGTTATCCTGCGTGAGCAACTCCTGCGTCGCGACGCGGGAGTCGTTGCCGCCCGGATTCTTGGCGTCGCGCTTGACCAGCGTGATCTTGTAAGGCTTCACCTTGTCGGCATTGAGCTTGAGATACATCTCCATGCCGCGGTCGATCCACTGCGCGAGCTCGGCGCCGATGCCGGTGTACGGCAGGTTGACGCCCACCTTCACCTCTTGGGCGTGGGCCAAGGTCGCCGAAATGGCGAGCGCGGCCGAAGCCGCAAGAATGCGTTTCATCATCAGAAAATCCCTCCCGAAGGTAACCGGAGCAAGGCCCCTTCACTCGTCCGGTTTCGGGCCGGATATTAGGTCGAAAGCGCAAATTGGCGCAAGCGAATGGCCCTGTTGCGGCGTGCGGCTTTTGCGCATTTTGGACGGTATTTTGATCGCCAGAACCCGCTTCCGTCCCAGCGATGAAACGTCGTTGGGAAAATGTCCCACGCAACGGTTCGGCGTTCGCGCGGGGTTGACGGCGGGCCTCGTTCTCGACCACTGAAAGCGTCCATGCGATGCTCCGGCAAGCCGCCTGCGAGTTCTGCGAAACGAACAGTTCAGAGTGAGGAGACCACCCAATGAAAAGAAACAAGCCGCCGTTTCGCGCCGATCACGTTGGCAGCTTCCTGCGCTCGCCGGCGATCAAGGAAGCGCGCGAGAAGCGCGAGAAGGGCCAGATCAGCGCCGCTGAGCTGACCAAGGTGGAAGACCAGGAAATCCCCAAGATCATCAAGAAGCAGGAGGAGGTCGGCCTGCAATGCGTGACCGACGGCGAATACCGCCGCTCGTGGTGGCACTTCGATTTCTACGGCATGCTCGACAACGTCGAGATCTACGAGCTCGATCACGGCATCCAGTTTCAGGGTGTGCAGACCAAGCCGCGCAGCATCAAGATCACCGGCAAGATCGGCTTCTCCAATCATCCGATGGTCGAGCATTTCAAGTTCGTGAAGGCTCACACCAAGGTCACGCCGAAGATGTGCATTCCCGCGCCGACGGTGATGCACTTTCGGCTCGAGCCGGGCGCCGTCGACAAGAAGTTCTATCCGGATCACGACGCCATCTACGACGACCTGGCCGCCGCATACCGCAAGGCGGTGAGGTCGTTCTACGACGCCGGCTGCCGTTACCTGCAGTTCGACGACACCGCCTGGGCCTATCTCTGCTCCGACGTCGAGATGAAGAAGGCGAAGGATCGCGGCATGAACGTCGACCGGCTGCAGCAGGACTACACCAACCTCCTCAACAAGTCGCTGGAGGGCAAGCCGGCCGACATGGTGATCACCACGCACGTCTGCCGCGGCAACTTCCGCTCGACCTGGATCGCGTCGGGCGGCTACGAGCCGGTCGCGGAAAAGCTGCTCGGCGAGTGCAACTACGACGGCTACTTTCTGGAGTACGACACCGAGCGCGCCGGCGGCCTTGAGCCGCTGCGCTTCATGCCGAAGGGCAACAAGATCGCGGTGGTGGGTCTCATCACCTCCAAGAGCGGCACGCTAGAGAAGAAGGACGACATCAAGCGCCGCATCGACGAGGCGGCGAAGTACGCGCCGCTGGAACAGCTCGCGCTCTCCCCGCAATGCGGCTTCGCTTCGACCGAGGAGGGCAACGTCCTCACCGAGGAACAGCAATGGGCCAAAATGCGCGAGGTGGTCGAGATCTCGGAAGAGGTGTGGGGCCGCTAGCTTAGCTGTCATCGCCCGCGAAGGCGGGCGATCCAGTAATCTTCGCATTTGGCTTTATTGCGAGTCCGGGCGTACTGGATGCCCGCTTCGCGGGCATGACAGGAGCGAGTGTTGCAACGCACCAAACCCCCATTCCGCGCCGATCACGTCGGCAGCCTGCTGCGCACCGCGCCCTTGAAAGCGGCGCGCACCCGGCACGCCAAGGGCGAGATCAAAGACGCCGACCTCAAGGCCGTCGAAGACCGCGAGATCGAGACGATCGTCAAGAAGCAGAAGGAGATCGGCCTCAAGCTCGCAACCGATGGTGAGTTCCGCCGCTCCTGGTGGCATTTCGATTTCTACAAGGGTCTCGACGGCGTCGAGATGTTCGACACCGGCAAGGGCATCGTTTTTGCCGGCGTGGAAACTAAGGCCGAGGCCATCCGCATCGTCGGCAAGCTCGGCTTCTCGGGGCATCAGCACCTCGAGCACTTTAAGTTCCTTAAGGCGCACACCAAGGTCACGCCGAAGATGACCATTCCGGCGCCCAGCACGATGCACTTCCGCCAGGGCCGGCAGAACATCAGCAAGCAGGCCTACCCCGAGATGGACGCCTTCTTCGACGACCTTGCGAAGACCTACCAGAAGGCCATCCGCGCCTTCTACGACGCCGGCTGCCGGTACCTGCAGCTCGACGACACCGCCTGGTCGATGATGTGCGATCCAAAGGAGCGCGAGCACTCGCGCGGGCGCGGCGACAATCCGGATGCGCTGCCGGCGATCTATGCGCAGGTGACCAACAAGGCGCTGGAGGCCAAGCCGGCCGACATGACCATCACCACGCATTCCTGCCGCGGCAACTTCCGTTCCACCTTCATTGCCAGCGGCGCCTATGACTTCGTCGCCGAGCAATTGCTCGGCAATGTCAACATCGACGGCTACTTCCTCGAATACGACACCGACCGCTCCGGCGGCTTCGAGCCGCTGCGCTTCGTGCCGAAGGGCAACAAGCAGGTCGTGCTCGGCCTGGTGACGTCAAAGAGCGGCACGCTGGAAAAGAAGGACGCCATCAAACGGCGGATCGACGAGGCGGCCAAGTACGTCGCGCTCGATCAGCTCTGCCTGTCGCCGCAATGCGGCTTCGCCTCGACGGAGGAAGGCAACATCCTTGCCGAGGATGAACAATGGGCGAAGCTGCGGATGATCGTCGAGGTGGCTGATGAGGTGTGGGGGCGGTAGTAACCCCATTCGGTGTCATCGCCCGCGAAAGCGGGCGATCCAGGAAACACCGGATTTGGTTTTATCGTGAAACCGGGCGTACTGAATGCCCGCTTTCGCGGGCATGACAGGAGAGAGTGTTGCAACGTACCTCACCCCCCTTCCGCGCCGATCACGTCGGCAGCTTCCTGCGCTCCGCCGCACTGAAGGAGGCTCGCGCCAGGCGCGAGCGCGGCGAGATCGACGCGGAGCAACTAAAGGCCATCGAAGACCGCGAGATCGACGGCATCATCAAGAAACAGGAGGCCGCGGGCCTCAAATCGATCACCGACGGCGAGTATCGCCGCGCGTTCTGGAATTACGACTTCCTCGGCAAGCTCGACGGTGTCGAAGCCTATCTCGGCGAACGCAAGATCAAGTTCCAGGGCGTGAATCCCAAGCCGATGATGCTGCGGGTTACGGCCAAGCTCGGCACGTTCAGCGGCCATCCGATGCTGGAGCATTTCCGCTTCGTGAAGGATCACACCAGACAGACACCGAAGATGACGATCCCATCGCCGTCGTCGCTGCACTTCCGCTATGGCCGCTCGGCGGTGCCGGAGGCAATCTATCCGGACATGAACGAGTTCTATCGGGATCTTGGGCAGACCTATCGCAAGGCCGTCAAGGCTTTCGCCGACGCCGGTTGCCGTTACATCCAGCTCGACGAGGTGAACTTCACCTATCTATGCGATCCGGCGCTGCGCAAGCAGGTCAGCGATCGCGGCGACGACGTCGAGCGGCTCCCGCACATCTACGCCGACATGATCAACCAGGCGATCGCCGACGCGCCCGCCGGCATGATGACAGCGATGCATCTGTGCCGCGGCAACTTCCAATCGACGTTTGTGGCTTCAGGCGGCTACGACCCGGTGGCGGAAATCCTGTTCAACGAAATCAAGATCCAGGCGTACTTCATGGAGTACGACAGCGAGCGGGCCGGCGGCTTCGAGCCGCTGCGCTTCGTGCCGAAGGGCAAGCTGGTGGTGCTCGGCCTGGTGACGTCGAAGTCCGGCACGCTGGAATCCAAGGACGAGTTGAAGCGCCGGATCGATGAGGCGGCGAAGTTCATCCCGCTCGACCAGCTTTGCCTGTCGCCGCAGTGCGGCTTCGCCTCGACCGAGGAGGGCAACATCTTGGCCGAGGAGGAGCAATGGGCGAAGCTGCGCCGGATCGTGGAGGTGGCCGAGGAAGTATGGGGCCGCTAGCTTGGGTGTCATCGCCCGCGAAAGCGGGCGATCCAGTAAACGCAATTCTTGCTTGTGACCGCGCTGGTGCAGCGTACTGGATGCCCGCTTTCGCGGGCATGACAGGAGAGTGTGTTGCAACGAGCTAAGCCCCCCTTCCGCGCCGATCACGTCGGCAGCCTGTTGCGCTCCGCCGCGCTGAAGAATGCGCGGGCGAAGCGCGCGAGTAACGCAATCTCCGCCGATGAGTTGAAGACGGTCGAGGATCGCGAGATTGAAGCTCTGATCCGAAAGCAGGAGGCGGTCGGACTGAAGTCCATCACCGACGGCGAGAACCGCCGCCGCTCCTGGCAGACCGACTTCCTCGAAGGGCTGCCCGGTGTCGAGTCCTACACCGGCGAGCGCAAGTTCAAGTTCCAGGGCGTTCAGTCGCCGCAAGTGCTGATCCGCGTGAATGGCAAGCTCGGGGCGTTCGACGGCCATCCGATGATCGAGCACTTCAAGTTTCTGAAAGCGCGCACCAAGCAGACGCCGAAGATGACGATCCCGTCGCCCTCGGCGGTGCACTTCCGACACGGCCGCGAAGGCGTGCCGGAGGCGATCTATCCGGACATGGACGAGTTCTATCGCGATCTCGGGACGACTTACCGCAAGGCGGTGCGTAGCTTCGCCGACGCCGGCTGCCGCTACCTGCAGCTCGACGAGGTCAACTTCACGTATCTGTGCGACCCGAAGCAACGCCAGATCGTGATCGACCGCGGCGACGATCCCGATGCGCTGCCGTCGGTCTATGCGTCGATGATCAACGCGGCGGTGTCGGATATTCCCGATGACATGACCGTCACGATGCATCTGTGCCGCGGCAATTTCCGCTCGACCTTCATCGCGTCCGGCGGCTACGAGCCGGTGGCGGAGCTGCTGTTCAACAGCATCAACGTGCATGGCTACTTCATGGAGTTCGACACCGAGCGCGCCGGCGGCTTCGAGCCGCTGCGCTTCGTGCCCAAGGGCAAGATGGTGGTGCTGGGTCTGGTGACGTCGAAGTCCGGCACGCTGGAAACCAAGGACGAGCTCAAACGGCGGATCGACCAGGCGGCGAAGTTTGTGCCGCTCGACCAGCTATGCCTGTCCCCGCAGTGCGGCTTCGCTTCGAGCGAAGAGGGCAATATCTTGGCCGAGGAAGAACAATGGGCAAAGCTGGAATTGGTGGTGGGAACAGCGGAAGAAGTGTGGGGAGGATGAGATGAAGCGCACTGTTCCGCCGTTTCGCGCCGACCATGTCGGCAGTTTGCTGCGCCCCAAGGCGCTCCACGAGGCTCGCGCGAAATTCGCCAAAGGCGAGATGGAAGCGTCGGAATTGAAGGAAGTCGAGGATAGAGAAATCGAGCGCGTCATCGAAAAGCAGGAGGAAGTCGGTCTGCAAGCCGTCACCGACGGCGAATTCCGGCGTTCCTGGTGGCACCTCGATTTTCTCTGGGGCCTTGATGGCACAGAGAAACATGTGATGGACACCGGCATCGCGTTCGCCGCCGTCACCACGCGCAATGAAGGTGTGAAGGTCACCGGCAAATTGGGCATGGCCGGGCCGCATCCCATGGTCGAGCACTTCAAATTCGTTCAGGCCCACACCAAGGAAACGCCGAAGATCACCATTCCCGCGCCGTCGGCGATCTACGGGCGGCCTTCTCGCACGCCGATCAGCAACAAGGCGTATCCGTCGATGGATGCGTTCTGGGACGATCTCGGCGATGCCTACAAGAACGCAGTGCGCGGCTTCGTCGACGCCGGCTGCCGCTATCTGCAGCTTGATGAGGTTTTCATCGCGATGTTGTGCGATCCGAAATACTGCCAGCAGATGCGCGATCGCGGCGACGACCCGGACAAGCTCGGGCCGTTGTACGGAAAGCTCATCAATGCGGCGATGTCGGATATCCCTTCAGATATGCGGATCACGATGCACCTTTGTCGTGGCAACTATAAGTCAACGTTCATGGGTGCCGGCGGCTATGACGCAGAGGCCGAGGTTCTGTTCAACCAGATCAACGTGCACGGCTATTTCATGGAATACGACACAGAGCGTGCCGGCAGCTTCGAGCCGCTGCGGCTGGTGCCAAAGGGCAAGCAGGTAGTGCTGGGATTGGTTACGACGAAGAACGGCAAGCTGGAAAGCAAGGACGTTCTCAAGCGCCGGATCGATGAGGCGTCGAAGTTTATTTCACTCGACCAGCTCTGCCTGTCGGGTCAGTGCGGCTTTGCCTCGACCGAAGAGGGCAACACGCTGACAGAGCACGAGCAGTGGGCGAAGCTGCGGCTGATCGTCGAGGTCGCGGACGAAGTGTGGGGGCGGTAGCTCAGGACGCACGCGCCATCATCGGCGCCGTCGCGAAAACCGCACTTTACGGCGGAAAACGCACTTATCCCCGGTCTCCGAAACGACCTTATGATGCGCGCGCCTTGCTCAATCGAGGGCGTCGTCGATCGCGGCGTTTGATGACGGAGCCAAGTCGCGGCGGCCACATTGCCGTCGCGGTGAAGCCCCGGGAGGCGCAGCGGCCTACGTCATTGGCCGCGCGCACCCCGAAAGCGGCGACCCCCGGTGACGTGGACATCGCCGTGGATGTGATGGCGGGCCGCGAGGTCCGCCCGGCAGGCTCGTCACCTGCCGTACAGGGGCGGCGATCCGCCCTGGCGCCTCCCGGCGCTCCATCCCCTCATTTGGGGAACAAGGAAAACAGGGATACGGGTCAGCCAGGCGCCCGAAAGACAAGATCCCCGGCAGGCGAAGCGTTGGCTGGGATCAGGACCGGAGTGTTACACAGTGAGTGGTGTAGGCAGGGGAAACAGGCATGGCCGGCATCGTTGAAGGAAAAGTGGCCATCGTCACCGGCGCGGGCCGCGGCATCGGCCGCGCCATCGCAATGATGTTGGCGCAGCAGGGCGCCAAGGTCGTGGTCAACGACGTCGGCGCCGCGCTCGATGGCTCCGGTGGCGATGCGGGTCCGGCGCAGCAGGTGGTCGACGAGATCAAGCAAGCGGGCGGGCAGGCGATCGCCTCGACGCTGTCGATCGGCGAGCCGCAGAGCGCCGACCAGATCGTGCAGGCCACGCTCGACACCTTCAAGCGCGTCGACATCCTGGTGAACAACGCCGGCATCCTGCGCGACCGCATTTTTCACCGCATGAGCTGGTCGGATTGGTCCGACGTGATCTCTGTGCATCTGCACGGCTCGTTCGGCATGAGCCGCGCGGTGGCCGGACACTTCCGCGAGCAGAACTCCGGCAGCATGATCCACATGACCTCGACGTCGGGCCTGATCGGCAACTTTGGTCAGGCCAATTACATGGCGGCGAAGATGGGCATCGTCGGACTGTCGCGCGGCATCGCGCTCGACATGGAGCGCTTCAAGGTGCGCTCCAACGCGATCGCGCCGTTCGCCTGGGGCCGCATGATCGGCTCGATCCCGACCGAGACCGACGCTGAGAAGGAGCGCGTCGCACGGCTGCAGCAGATGACACCGGAGAAGATCGCGCCGCTCGTTGTCTATCTCGCCTCGGACCGCGCCGAAGGAATCTCCGGGCAGATTTTCTCCGTGCGCAACAACGAGATTTTCCTGTTCAACCAGCCGCGGCCGATCCGTTCGATCCATCGCGCCGACGGCTGGACGCCCGAGAAGCTCGACGCACAGCTCAAAGGCGCGTTCGGGCCCTCCTTTACGCCGCTCGATCGCTCGGGCGACGTGTTCGCCTGGGATCCGATCTGATGGCGATCGACTACGACAAGCTGCTCGCACTCAAGATCGCCGACGTCGAGCACACCTACACCGACAAGGACACCATGCTCTACGCGCTCGGCGTGGGCCTGGGTCACGATCCGCTCGACGAGAAGCAGCTCGATTTCGTCTACGAGAAAAATCTGAAGGCGCTGCCGACCTTCGCCGCTGTGCTCGGCTATCCCGGATTCTGGGTGCGCGACCTCGACACCGGCATCGACTGGGTGAAGATCGTCAACGGCGAGCAGGGCGTGGTGCTGCACGCGCCGCTCAAGCCGAAGGGCACGGTGCTGGGCAAGACACGCATTGTCGAGGTGATCGACAAGGGCGCCGGCAAGGGCGCGTTGGTCTACACCGAACGCAAGGTGACCGACAAGGCGAGCGGCGAACTCGTCGCGACGGTGACGCAGACCACGTTCTGCCGCGCCGATGGCGGGTTCGGCGGTCCGCCGCGCGAGAGCCCGCCGGTTCACAAAATCCCGGAGCGCGCGCCCGATCTGACCTGCGATCTGACCACACGGCCCGAGCAGGCGATGATCTACCGGCTCTCCGCCGACCGTAATCCGCTGCACATCGATCCCGAGGTTGCGAAGGCCGCCGGCTATCCGAAGCCGATCCTGCATGGGCTCGGCACGTTCGGCGTGGCCGGCCACGCGCTGCTTCGCGCAATCTGCAACTACGATCCGTCACGCGTCCTTTCGTTCGCGGGGCGTTTCTCGGCGCCGGTGTTTCCCGGTGAGACGATCCGCACTGAATTCTGGCGCGACAGCAACGTGGTAAGCTTCCGCGCGCTGGTGCCGGAGCGCAGTATCGTGGCGATGAACAACGGCCGCGCCGAGATCCGATCGTGAGCGAAACCGACCATGAGGCGATCCGCGAGTCGGTGCGCGCGCTGTGCGCCGGCTTCCCGGGCGAATACTGGCGCAAGCTCGACCGCGAGCGCGGCTATCCGACCGAATTCGTCGAAGCGCTGACAAGGGCCGGTTTTCTCGCCGCGCTCATCCCCGAAGAGTACGGCGGCAGCGGGCTCACCATGTCGGCGGCGACCGCGATCATGGAGGAGATCCACGCCTCCGGCTGCAACGGCGCCGCCTGCCACGCGCAGATGTACACCATGGGTACGGTGCTGCGGCATGGCAACGCCGGGCAGAAGCAGAAGTATCTCCCGGGCATCGCCGGCGGTACGCTACGGCTCCAGGCGTTCGGCGTCACCGAGCCGACTTCGGGCACCGACACGCTCAGCCTTCGCACCACGGCGGTGCGCGACGGTAACTCTGGCTATGTCATCAACGGGCAGAAGATCTGGACTTCGCGCGCCGAGCATTCCGACCTGATGCTGTTGCTCGCCCGTACCACGCCGCGCGAGGCGGTGGCAAAGCGCACCGACGGCCTTTCGGTTTTCCTGGTCGACATGCGCACGGCGAAGGACAAGGGCCTCACCATCCGGCCGATCCGCACCATGATGAATCACGCCACCACGGAAGTGTTCTTCGAAAACGTGAAGGTGCCGGCGGAAAACCTGATCGGCGAGGAGGGCAAGGGCTTCCGCTACATCCTGGCCGGCATGAACGCCGAGCGCATCCTGATCGCGTCGGAATGTATCGGCGACGCCAAGTGGTTCATCGACAAGGCCACGGCCTATGCCAAGGAGCGCGTTCTGTTCGGCAAGCCGATCGGCCGGAACCAAGGTGTGCAGTTCCCGATCGCGCGCTGCTTCATGCAGATGCGCGGCGCCGAGCTGATGGTGCGCGAGGCGGCTGCGCTCTACGAGGCCGGCGCGGATTGTGGCGCCGAGGCCAACATGGCGAAGCAGCTCGCCGCCGAGGCGTCCTGGGCGGCTGCCGACATGTGCGTGCAGACCCACGGCGGCTTCGGTTTCGCCGAGGAGTTCGATATCGAGCGCAAGTTCCGCGAAACGCGGCTCTATACCGTCGCGCCGATCTCGACCAATCTGGTGCTGTCCTATCTCGCCGAGCACGTGCTCGGCCTGCCGAGGTCGTATTGAGCAATGCCGCTTCCGTTGGAAGGCCTCCTCGTCATCTCGCTCGAACAGGCGGTCGCCGCCCCGCTGTGTGCCTGCAAGCTGGCGGATGCCGGCGCGCGGGTCATCAAGATCGAGCGGCCGGAGGGCGACTTCGCGCGTGGCTACGACCAGCTTGTGCGCGGCCAAGCCAGCTATTTCGTCTGGCTCAACCGCGGCAAGGAATCCGTGGTGCTCGACCTCACCAACGCCGACGACAAGCTGCTGTTCGAAGCCACGCTCGCCAAGGCCGACGTGTTCATCCAGAATCTCAAGCCCGGCGCGGTCGCCAAGCTTGGCTTCGCCATCGAGCGTTTGCGGCGAGACTATCCGCGGCTGATTGTCTGTTCGGTGTCGGGCTATGGGGAGACCGGCCCTTACGCGCAACGCAAGGCCTACGACATGCTGATCCAGGCCGAGGCCGGCGTTGCCTCGGTGACCGGCGGGCCGGAGACGTCGGCGTCGCGGGTCGGCGTGTCGGTCTGTGACATTGCCGCCGGCATGAACTCCTACGAAGCCATCCTGGAAGCGTTGCTCGCACGCGCGCGCACAGGCCAGGGCACTGCGATTTCAGTTTCCATGTTCGATGCGATGGCCGAGTGGATGACCGTGCCGCTGCTTCAATACGAAGGCGGCTCGCCGCCGCAGCGCGTCGGCCTCGCGCATCCTTCGATTGCGCCCTACGGCGTGTTTAAGACCCGCGACGGCGCTGACATCCTGATCTCGATCCAGAACGACCGCGAGTGGCGCGTGCTGGCGGAGAAGGTGATGGGCGACAAGGCGCTCGCCGCCGATCCGGCGTTCGCCACCAATGTCGAGCGCGTCAAGCGCCGCGCTGACACCGACGGCCGTGTCACCGCGGCGTTCGGCGCGCAGGACGTGCAGCCGCTTAGCGCTAACCTCGAGGCCGCCGAGATCGCGTTCGGCCGCGTCAACGGCCCGGACGATCTGACGCGACATCCGCATCTGCGCCGTATTACCATCGGGTCCGAGAACGGCCCGATCTCGATGCCCGCGCCGCCGGTGCAGCGCGCGGGCGAGACTCGCAGCTATGCTCCGATCCCCGCGCTCGGCGAGCACACCGAGCGCGTCAAGGCCGAGTTTGGTTCGAAGAAATCATCGTAAGGGAGTGACGTCATGGAAATCGGGTTCATCGGGCTGGGAAACATGGGCGGGCCCATGAGCCGCCGCCTTGTCGAGGCGGGCCATCAGGTCACGGTGTTCGACATGCGTAAGGAGGCGATGGACAAGCTGACCAAGATCGGCGCCACGGCGGTGCGCTCGGTGTCCGACGTCGCCGACCGGGTCGAGACCGTGATGACCAGCCTGCCGTCGCTCGACATCGGCTTCAAGGTCGCGTGCGGTGAGGACGGCCTCACGCGCGGCAACCGCATCAAGCGCTATGTCGATCTCTCGACCACCGGCTCGCGCGCGGCGATCAAGACCGCGGAGGTGATGAGCCAGCGCGGCATCGTGCAGATCGATTGCCCGGTGAGCGGCGGCGTCGCCGGCGCGGAGAAAGGCACGCTGGCCGTGATGGCGTCCGGCCCGAAGGAAGAGGTCGAGGCGATCCGATCCGCGCTCGAAGTGTTCGGCAAGGTGTTCTACTGCGGCGACAAGCCGGGCATGGCGCAGAGCATGAAGCTTGTCAACAACTTCCTCTCGGCCACCGGTCTGGCGGCGAGTTCCGAAGCGATCGCGATGGGTGTCAAAGCCGGTCTCGATGCCAGTCTCATGGTGGACGTGATCAACGCCGGCAGCGGCATGAACACCTCGACCACGCAAAAGTTTCCGAGGGCGATCCTGCCGGGCACTTTCGATTACGGCTTCGGCATGGCGCTGATGGTGAAGGACGTGCGCCTGTTCCTGTCGGAAGCGGAACACTTCGGCATTCCAATCGAGGTGGCGCAGGCGGTGGGCCGGCTGTGGGAGAAGGCGCTCGCCGAGCATGGCCCGGAGTCGGATTTCACCGAGTTGGCGAAAACGGTCGAGAAGGGCGCCGGCGTGCAGATGCGCGCCAAGAAATAGGTCTGGAGCGTGCCATGAGCGACGACACCTACGAGGTCTATGCCGTCAAGTACGCGCATCACTCCCGCAAGGCTGCGGAAAACTACATCGGCGGCGATCCGCATGACGTGCTGCAGCCGCTCGACTACTTCGTATGGGCGATGGTCAGTCCGGCGCGCACCATCCTGCTCGACACCGGCTTTGACCAGACGGTGGCCGACCGCCGCCAGCGGCAACTGCTCAAGCCGCTGCGTGACGGATTGAAGGCGGTCGGCGTCGACCCGGAGAAGGTCGAAACCATCATTCTCAGCCACATGCACTACGACCATTGCGGCAACCACACCATGTTCCCGCGCGCCCGCTTCCACGTGCAGGACAAGGAGATGGACTTCTGCACCGGGCGTTGCATGTGTCACGCGCAGCTTCGCAATTCGTATGAGGAGGATTACGTCGTCTCGATGGTGCGCAACGTGTATGCCGGGCGCGTCACGTTCCACGACGGCGTCGATGAGATCGCTCCGGGCGTCACGGTCCATCACATCGGTGGCCACGCCAAGGGACTGCAGGCGGTGCGGGTCAAGACGCGGCGCGGGCAGGTGATGCTCGCCTCGGACACGGTTCATCTCTATCCGCACATCGACCAGGCCCGCATCTTTCCGACCACATACAACCTGGCCGAGGTGCTCGAAGGCTACGAGACGCTGAAGAAGCTCGCTTCATCACGGCAGCACATCGTGCCGGGCCACGATCCCGAGGTGATGAAAATCTATCCGGCGGCGAAGCCGGGCCTGGAAGACTGGGTTGTTCGGCTCGACGCCGATCCGAAAGGTTGACGTCCGGGCCGCGCCGTAGGTGCGTTCACATGCGTCTCCGAGGCGCTGTACGCCAAGTCTCACAGACTAGTCCTTTCGGTGCTGTTACAGTTCGACCACCCGACATGGTGCAGTCCATAGGTGGACGTTCTGCGCGCCAGAGATAACGGGCAGGGGAGGAAGCGATGCTTTTGGCTTGGCCAAAGTCTTTTGGCGTGGCGCTCGGTCTGATGCTCCTGGCGTGCGGTTTCACGCAAGCGCAGGACTACCCGTCGAAACCGATCAAGATCATTGTGCCGACGGCAGCGGGAGGCATCGCCGACCAGATCGCGCGTGTCGTATCGCAGCACCTGACCGATTCAGCCATGCAGGCGGTGGTTGTCGAGAATCGCACGGGCGCCGGCGGCGCCATAGCAGCGGACGCAGTCGCAAAGTCGCCGAATGATGGTTACACGGTCCTGCTCGGCCAAAACGCGACAAACGCGATTCTGCCATTGCTCAATCCCAAGCTCGGCTACGATCCGGTGAAAGACTTCACGCCGGTGATCCACATCGCCGCGTTTCCGAACCTGCTCGTCGTCAACGCCAAGGTGCCGGTGACGACGGTCACGGAGCTTTTGCGCCACATCAACAAAAATCCTGGCCGCGTCAGCTACGCGTCGCAGGGTAATGGCAGTTCCGGCCACATGATGGGCGAGCAGTTCAGGTTGGTGACGAAGGCCGACATCGTGCATGTTCCCTATCGGGGCGCCGCACCCGCGGTGCAAGATTTGGTCGGCGGACAGGTGCAGATGATGTTTGACGCCCTGGTCTTGCAGGCACCGCAACTCGCAGCCGGCAATACGCGCGCGCTTGCTATCACCACCAACCAGCGCCTTGCCGCGCTGCCGGATGTGCCGACCATGGCGGAGGCAGGCTTCCCCGACCTGCAAGGCGGGGCTTGGTTCGGCTTGTTTGCGCCGGCCGGTACGCCACGTCCTGCAGTCGAATGGCTGAACGCCGAAGTCAAAAAGGCATTCAGCAGCGCGGCCGTGCGCGAAAGGCTCTCAAAGCAAGGCGCGCAACTGATGCTGGGCAGTCCGCGCGATTTTTCCGACTTTGTGGATGCCGAGATGACGCGATGGCGTGGCGTCATCACCACGGCCAATATCAAAATCACCGACTGAAGCGTGCTCGCGGGATAAACTCGCCAAGCGGAGATTCTGCGTCTTACCGCCAGAACGGTTGCACCCGATAATCGTTGCGGCGCTGAGGCGTAATTGCCAGTTTGGCGCTCCCAACAACGGAAAAAATAG
>JBEVIJ010000116.1:0-5666 GCA_040510745.1 Xanthobacteraceae bacterium | reverse complement strand
GACCGGAATTGAAGTGCTGTTCGTCTCAATCGGAATGCTGATGGTGCTTTGGGCCATCATCCTTTACGGCTCGCAGTACTTCGGCTCGACCGACTAGCTCACTGGCAGAATTCCCGTCTGCGACACGGCGCGTCACGCGCCGCCTTGGTTGCGCCTGGAGCGTTGCCAGGAGCAGAACAGCAGACAGAACACGAACAGCACGACAAGGAGCATCGCCGTCATGCCGGCGATCACCGAGAAATTGGGTGCGTCCTTGGAGAAGACGAGGCCGCTCACCCACGCCCCGGCTTGCAGAATGAGATTGGTCAGCCAGTCGATCATGGCAGCCTCCTGCCGGACGCAACAATCTAGCGCGATCGGCTCAGCCGTCCCACTCTATTTGAGCGCTTCGAGCGCCGCGTTGATCGAAATGTCGAAGAAGCCGGCGATGTCGCGCGGCTGGTCGAGCGAGGCGACGATCTTGTGCGCGGGCGCCAGCGCCGCGATGAACTTGTAGGAATGCCAGTGCCCGACCGGCGGCAACAGCGGCAGCGCGGGAATGTACGGCTCCGGGTAGATCGAAATATAGAAATACGGCTCGTCGCAGAATTCGTCGCCCGGGCAGAAGCCGGAGCCGACCGCGCGGTTGCCGCCGAGCTGGATCAGCGAGTCCATGTCGAAATGATGCGGCCAGCAGCGCACCTCCAGCGCCTTGAGCCGCCGCTTCACCAGCCCGTCGCGGATCGCCTTGAGCATCGCGTTCCCGTTCGAGAACCACACCGCGATGGCGTGGAGCGGATCGGTCAGTTCCTCGATCGAATAGCGCGCGCCGAGCGCCACGACGTTGTGCGGCATCTGGTAGGGCGACGGCGCATCGAGCTTGGCCGCATCGTAGCCGCGCGCCTGCAGCTTGGAGCCGAGCCAGGCGCGCACCTCGGTCTCGGCGCGGCCGTCCAGCGGCAGCGCGTCGTTGGTGTCGAGGATCGAGAGCGTCAGATCGGGCACCCGCAAGCCAAGCCGTGAGCCGTCCGGCAGTGCATGCGTCACCAGCCCGCGGAATTTGTCGTCCCAGCCGAGACTGGTGTGGCCGTCGTGCGGCTTCGCGGCGATGTACGCTCGCGCCGCACGCGCGAGCCACTGCGTGCCGTAATGCGCCAGCAGCCGCGCATCGCGCAGCTTGCGGTAGTCGGCGACGGTGACATGCTGCCAGTTCAAAGCCATGCGCCTGATTACGCGGTCTTGAACCGTTTCGCCAGCGCGTCGGCGTTTTTCGAGAGCAGCCCAAGATCGGAGCCGACCGCCATGAAATTGAAACCCCAGCCGATCAGCTTCTTGGCTTCTTCTTCGTTGGCGGTCAGGAAGCCCGCCGCCTTGCCGGTCGAGCGGATACGCGTGCCGGCGTCCTTGAACGCCGCCTCCATTTCCGGATGGTTCCAGTTGCCGAAATAGCCGAACGAGTTGGACAGGTCGGCTGGCCCGATGAACACGCCATCGACGCCATCGACCGAGGCGATGGCCTCGATCTGCTTCAGCGCCTCGCGGGTTTCGACCTGCAGCAGCAGGCAGATTTCGCTGGAGGCGTTCTTCACATAATCCTTGACCCGTCCATAGCGGCTGGCCCGCCCGCTGTTGGTCAATCCGCGCACGCCCTTCGGCGGATAGCGCGTCGCCTCGACCGCGCGCTTGGCCTCCTCCGGCGACTGCACGAACGGGATCAGCAGCGTCTGCGCGCCAATGTCGAGGTAGCGTTTGATCAACACCATGTCATTCCACGCCGGCCGCACGACCAGCGATGCCGTACCCGCCTGCGCCGCCTGCAGATGGCCGAGGATGTCGGTGACGTCGTTTGGCGAGTGCTCGGTGTCGAGCAGCAGCCAATCGTAGCCCGAATGCGACACCACCTCGATCGCGACGTTGCTGCACAGGCTGCACCACAGCCCGATCTGCACGTCGCCCTTCGCGATGGCGTGCTTGAAGTGATTGCGGGGCATGTCCATGGCAAATTCCTCCGCTGTCATCGTCCGCGAAAGCGGACGATCCAGTTACTCTCGGTTTGGATTGTTATCGCATGATCTGTGTTTGCTGGATGCCCCGCTATCGCGGGGCATGACACCAGTCATTGGCGAGGCGCTAAACGTACTGCACCGAAATCCCGCCCAATTGCCCGAAGTCGGCGTGCAGCGTGTCGCCCTTCTTCGGGAACACCACGCGGGTGAACGAGCCGGCCAGCACGATGTGGCCGGGCTCCATCGCGGTGCCCAGCGTGCCGAGCCGGTTCGCCAGCCACGCGACGCCCATCGCCGGATGGCCGAGCACGCCGGCGGCGACGCCGGTCTCCTCGATCTCGCCGTTGACATACATGATGCCGCCGACCCAGCGCAGGTCGATGTCCATCGGCCGCACCGGGCGGCCGCCGATCACGATGCCGGAGGCGGCGGCGTTGTCGGACACGGTGTCGAAAATCTTGCGCGGGTCCTGCAGCCGCGCGTCGACCAGTTCGAGCGACGGCACGACGTATTCGGTCGCGCGCAGCACGTCGGTAAGGGTGACGCCCGGTCCTATCAGTTTTTTGCCCAGCACGAAGGCGAGCTCGATCTCGACCCGCGGCCGGCAATAGGCGTCGTGCTGCACCTTGCCGCCGTCCGCGATCATCATGTCGTCGAACAGGTAGCCGAAATCCGGCTCACCGATGTTGGACGAGCGCTGCATCGCCTTGGACGTGAGGCCGACCTTGTGGCCGATCAGCTTGGCGCCGGCCTTCATCCGCCGGTTGGCCCACAGCGTGGAGATGCCGTAGGCGTCCTCGATGGTGATGTTGGGCCAGGTGGTGGAAAGCTGGGTCGCCTGTTTGCGGTCCTTGAAGGCCTTTTCCAGGATATCGACGGCCTTGTTGCGGTCGGCGTCTGAAAGCATGCACGTCCTCCCCGTTTCGTTGGGGCGATCCTGGAGCGCCGGCTGGCCTCGGCGCAAGGGCCGTTACGCGGCCTGCCGGGTCTGCTATCGTTGCCGCTATAACAAGTAAAACCTTGGAGGAGAGTGTGATGAAGTTCTGGGCGACGATTGCATTCGCATTTCTGATTGGGCTGTGCGCGTTCTCGCCGGCCTCGGCGCAATCCGGGGACGGCTGGACCCAGCTGTTCGACGGCAAGAGTGTGCCGGCGCTGGACAGCGTCGGACCTGACGCCAACTGGCGGGTCGAGAACGGCGAGCTGGTCGCGGACAAGCTGTCCAGCGACAAGGGCACCAATCACCTGCTCACCAAGGAGAAGTACAAGGACCACCAGATCTATCTCGAGTTCTGGTCGGATGAGAAGGTCAACAGCGGCCTGTTCGTGCGCTGCCAGGACGGCAAGAACCCTGGCGCCAAGACCTGCTACGAGGTCAACATCTTCGACGGCCGTCCCGACCCGAGCTACGGCACCGGCGCGATCGTGAATTTTGCCGAGGTCAATCCGATGCCAAAGGCGGCGGGCAAGTGGAACACCATGGAGGTCATCGCCAAGGGCCGCCAGATCGTGGTGAAGCTGAACGGTCAGCAGACGGTGGACCTGCGCAACGGCATGTTCGAGGAAGGCCCGTTCACGCTGCAGTACGGCTCGGGCGTGCTGAAGGTCCGCAAGCTCGCGGTGAAGAAGCTTTAGCTTGAAATCTCTCGCCCCCGCCGGGGAGGCGGTCGAATGAAGCGGCGCGCGTTCATCGCCGGGGTTGCGGCGGCGGCGGCGATACCGCTCGCCGTCCGCGCCCAGGAGCGCGAGCGCGTGCGGCGCATCGCCGTGCTCACGGGCGCTGCGGGTCAGGACGATGACGACATGCCCGCTCGCAACGCGGCGTTCGTGCAGGGATTGCAGCAAGCGGGCTGGGTCGAAGGCCGCAACGTGCAGATCACCTCACGCTTTCCCAAAGGGGATCCGGAAGAGCTGCGCAAAAGCATCGGGGAGATTGTTGCGGTTACGCCCGATGTCATCGTCGCAAGCGGGACCGCCTCGATGGCACCGCTGCTTTCGGCGGTACCAACCTTGCCGATCGTGTTCGTGAATGTCGCCGATCCGGTCGGAGCCGGCTTTGTCGAGAGCCTGGCGCAGCCGGGCGGCAATGCCACGGGCTTCATGCAGTTCGAATACAGCCTGAGCGGAAAATGGGTGGAGCTGATCAAGCAGCTTGCACCGGGTGTCACGCGCGCCGCGGTCCTGCGCGATCCGACCATCACGTCCGGCATCGGCCAGTTCGCGGTCATCCAGTCCGTGGCGCCCTCGGCGGGGGTCGAGGTCGTGCCTATCGACGTGCGGGATGGCAACGCCATCGAGCGGCGCCTCGCGGCCTTTGCGCGGTCGCCGAATGGCGTGATAATCGCGACCGCGAGCGCACGGACGGTGGTCCACCGCGATCTGATCGTCAGACTGGCGGCCCGTCACCGCCTGCCAGCGATCTACCACCGGCGCAACTTCCCGGTCGCGGGCGGCCTCGTCTCCTACGGGCCCAGCCTTGTCGAGCAGTACCGGCAGGCGGCCGGCTATGTGTCGCGCATCTTGCAGGGCGAGAAGCCTGCCGACCTGCCGGTGCAGGCGCCGACCCGGTATGAGCTGGTGATCAATCTCAAGACCGCGAAGGCGCTTGGCCTCACGGTGCCGGCATCGATGCTAGCCACCGCTGACGAGATAATCGAATGAGACGGCGTAAGTTCATTGCAAGTGCGGCGCATCGGCACGTCATTTCATCCGCACGCCGGTTGGCTCTCACCGCATGACCCACCTCTACATCGTCCGCTGCAACTTCACCGCGCCCGATCAGGAGCAGGCGTGGAATGATTGGTACAGCGGGCCGAAGATCAAGCAGATGCTGGCGCAGCCCCAGTTCCTGTCCTGCCAGCGCTTCTGCCGCGCGGCGGGCAGCGGACGGGACTACCTGGCGCTGTGGACGGTCGAGTCGCCGGAGGCGCTTGAAACCGCGCAGTACAACTCGCAGTGGGGATTTGCCGACTGGACGCCCCACATCACCGGGTGGAGCCGCGACCTGTTCGATGGCGGCGCGGCGACGCCGCGCGATTTCGCGGTGGCGCGCGATGGCGCGCTGGAGGTTGTTTCATTCGACGGCATCAGCGCGGACGACATCAAAGAGATCAACGCCGCTATCGTGCAGGCAGGCCAGGACATGATGTGGCTGCCGGTCGCGGGGCTCGACCGTCATACGCCGGTGATCGGTTTCCGGGTGCTGCCAACACAGACAAGTGTCGATGCCGATGGCACGAGCGTGCAGCATGGCATGTACCGGCCGGTCTGCGAGTTTCAGACCGCGGCGACCGGGTGATAGTTAGGATTAAATTCATCACATTTTCGTGAGAACTTATCCCCGCCCCCTCAGGGTGGATTTATCGTGGCCCCGTCTCGATCCACGTGAGGGGCGCGGCCGCGTCAGTCGTTGCGGATCGGGGGCGGTGGCCTGGGAATGCGAAATGAGGGGTGCCGAACGTACACCCCGCCCAGGCGGCCCAAGCCGCGAGGTCCCGTAGCGACAGCTTCGCAACACCGGGTCCTTGGAAGTGACAGCCGTACTCCGGGTCCAACCGGCAGGCAGTCGCGGCGGCCCAGAGCGGTGGTTAGGCCCTTAGGAAACGCAATGGCGTGAGGGGTCCTGAAAAGTCAGCCCACCGGGGGTCTCACGGAGCAAGCCTCAAACACCGCGCGCGGGAC
>JBEVIJ010000115.1:0-5105 GCA_040510745.1 Xanthobacteraceae bacterium | reverse complement strand
GCAGCGGCACGCCATCCGAGGTTGTGGTCGTCGGCAAGGCGGAGGCCCCGGAAAAGGTGATCGACTTCCCCCCGACCGAATTGAAGCGCCTGTCCGGGCTCGCGCTCGATCTGCCCGAGATGCGCCGCGTGCTGACCAAGCTCGGCTTCTTCGTCGCCGGTCAGGGCGGCGTGGTGAAGGTTTCGCCGCCGTCGTGGAGGCCCGACGTCGAGGGCAAAGCCGACGTGGTCGAGGAGATCGTGCGCATCGTCGGCGTCGATCGCGTGCCGTCGACACCGTTCGATCGCGGCGAAGCGCCGCGCAAGCCGGTCCTCACCACCGCGCAGGTCCGCACCCGCAAGGCGAAACGCTCACTCGCCGCGTGCGGCATGGTCGAGGCGGTCACCTGGTCATTCATCTCGAAGCCGCAGGCCGAGCTGTTCGGCGGCGGCCAGCCGGAGCTGGCGCTGGCCAACCCGATCGCCGCGGATTTGTCCGACATGCGGCCGAGCCTGCTGCCGGGCCTCGTTGCGGCGGCGCAAAAGAACGCCGACCGCGGGGTTCCGGACGTTGCGCTGTTCGAAGTCGGGCAGGTGTTCCGCGGAGATAAGCCGGAGGATCAGTACATGGCGGCGACCGGCGTGCGCCGTGCGCTCGCCAAAGGCCCGGGCGCCGGCCGCCACTGGTCGGCCAAGACCGCCGCGCCGGTCGATGCATTCGACGCAAAGGGCGACGCGCTCGCCGTGCTGGTCGCAGCCGGCGCGCCGGCGCAGGCCCTGCAGATCGTTCCCGGCGGCCCGGCGTGGTTTCATCCCGGCCGCAGCGGCACGATCCAAATCGGCCCGCAGAACGTGCTCGGCCATTTCGGCGAGTTGCATCCGCGCGCGCTGGAGGCGCTCGATGCCGAGGGCCCAATCGCCGGCTTCGAGGTGATCCTGGATCGCATCCCCGAAACCAAGGCAAAAGCGACGCGCGCCAAGCCGATCCTGGAACTGTCGCCGTTCCAGCCGGTGACGCGCGATTTTGCTTTCGTGGTCGAACGCGCGGTCAAGGCCGCCGATATCGTGCGCGCGGCGCAGAACGTGGACCGCAAGCTGATCGCCGGCGTCACGGTTTTCGACCTCTATGAGGGCGACGGCATCGAGGCGGGTAAGAAATCGATCGCCATCGCAGTGACGATTCAGCCCCGCGAAAAGACCATGACCGACGCCGAGATTGACGCGGTCGGGGCGAAGATCGTCGCCGAAGTGTCGAAGCGCACCGGCGGCGTGTTGCGGGGTTGACGCCGCACTCTCCGTTGTCATGCTCGCGAAAGCGGGCATCCCAGTACACACCGATCGATCTGCGATTACTGGGTCCCCGCTTTCGCGGGGACGACAGTGAGGTTTGTTGCCGCTAGGATCACTCCCAACAAAATCAGGGAGTGCGTCATGGAGATGAGCGTCAAGGCGCCGGCGGCGCGCGAGCCGGACAAGGCGGCGCCGAAGACTTCAGCCAAAACGACCTCACCGCACGGCGCCAACGCCAGCGATCTCGACATCTGGCTGCAGAAGGTCGAAGCACTCGGCGAATTGAAGCGCATCACCGCCGAGGTCAATCCCGATCTCGAAGCCGCCACCATCACCTACTTGGTCGGCTCGGAGAAATCGCCCGCGCTGCTGTTCGAGAACGTCAAAGGCCATCCCGGCCACAAGGCGCTCTACAACATGATCGGCTGCAACCTGTCACGCTTCTGCCTGATGATCGGTGAGAAGCCGGTCGATCATCCGCTCAAGGCCGTTCAGATTTTGCAGCAAAAGTTCGGCCGCAAGATTTCGCCAAAGGAAGTCCCCGCCGACACCGCGATCTGCAACCAGAACATCGTCGAGGGCGACGCAATCGACATCCGCATGTTCCCGGCGCAGCGCATGTGGCCGCTCGATGGCGGAAAATATCTCGGCACCGGCGACGCGGTTATCACAAAATGCCCGGAGACCGGCCGCGTCAACGTCGGCACCTACCGCATGATGATCAAGGGCCCGCGCGAGATCGGCGTGTACACGTCGCCGGGCAAGGATGCGACCATCGACCGCGAGAAGTATTGGAAGATGGGCAAGCCGATGCCGATTGCGGCGGCCTACGGCATCGACCCGCTGCTCTTTCTCGTCGCAGCGACCAGCCTGCCGAAGACCGAGAGCGAGTACGAGTATTACTCAGGCATCAACGGCGCGCCGATCGAGCTGTTTACCTCGGACCTCACCGGACTGCCGCTGCCGGCACGCGCCGAGATCATCCTGGAAGGGCACGTCTACCCGGACGAGACATTCGCCGAAGGCCCGTTCGGCGAGTTCACTGGTTACTACGGCCGCCCCTCCGGCGCGACGCCTTACATGCACGTCGAGCGCGTGCGCTATCGCGACAATCCCACGTTGACCTGCGCGCTGATGGCCGACGGCGCGGCGAACGAGGCCGGGCTGTTCTGGGCGGCGCTGCGGTCGGCCGGCATCTGGGCTGACCTGCAGAAGCTCGGCGTGCCCGGCATCCAAGGCGTCTGGTCGATCCCCGAAGCCGCCGGCTGGGGCATCACCGTGGTGTCGATCAAGCAGATGTACGCGGGTCATGCGCCGCAGGTGATGGCGCTCGCGGCGCAATGCACCGCCGGCGCGTATTTCGGCAAGTACGTCATCGTGGTTGACGACGACATCGACCCGACCAACATCCATCAGGTGCTGTGGGCGATGGCGACGCGCTCTCGCCCCGCGCAATCGATCGACATCCTGCGCGAGACCTGGAGCACGTTCCTCGATCCGAGCCTCAACCCGCCCGAGATCAGGCCGTGGGGCTCGAAGGCGCTGATCAACGCCTGCATGGACTACAGGTTCATCAAGAATTTCTCGCCGCGCACCAAACTCGACAAAGCGACCTACGATCAGGTGGTGGCGCGCTGGAGCGAGCTCGGCCTCACCGGCAAGCCACCGGAGATCACCGTGTTCGAGGACAAAACGAGCGCGAAGGAGGTCACGTAGCGATCCTCATTCATCTGAGGATTACTGTCTTCGCCCCATCGCGAATCACTTTGCCCAGCACGTAGCATCGATCTCCTGATTCGGAGATCGCGATGCAGCCCCGACGTGCCACGCCGATGTACCTGGTCGAGGACATGGACGACGCACGGTTGCGTTACATCGGACTCGGTTTCGTGCCGGCGCCAACCGAAGATGACGGATGCTGCGGTATCAGCGCCGGGCAGACACACATCATCCTGATCAACCGCGATCATGCCGAGCGGACTCTGCCGCCGCGCGCTATCGCACTGCTGGAAGAGCGGCCGGCACTCTACGTCTGGGTCGAGTCGCTGGAAGAAGTCCGCACCTCGGCCTGGACCGACACTGACACTTTTCTGGGCGAGGTGAGCACCGCCGGCCTCCGCGAATGGGCGGTCGAGAGCGACCAGGGACTGCTGGTGTTCGCCGAGACGACCCGCCAGCACTAGCGCGAGCATTGCGCCTACACCGGAGCTGCCCCTCCGCGGACGCCTTACAAATTTGGGCTCGACCGCCCACATAGGGGTCAACCCCAATCTGTCAGGGGATTTCCCATGCTCGATACATCCATCGCCTATCTGCTCGATCCCGATCCCATCGAGGCCACGCCTGCGACGCAGCAACACGGCGGCGACGGTGTCCTGCTCGATGCCTATTCGCAGACGGTGTCCACGGTCGCGGAGGCCGTCGGGCCCGCCGTGGTGCGCGTCGATACGCGTGAAACCGCCGGCAAACCCGGCCGCGGCGGCGTCGGCTCCGGCGTCGTCATCTCGCCCGACGGGCTGGTCCTGACCAACGCCCATGTCGTCAACGACGCCAAGGAAATTCGGCTGTCCGACACCGAAGGGCGGACCACCGAGTCGCGCCTGCTCGGCATCGATCCCGACACTGACCTTGCCTTGCTGCGTGCAGACGCCGCGCGCAGCCTCGCGTTCGCTCCGCTTGGCAATTCCAAGGCGCTTCGCCGCGGCCAGATCGCCATCGCGATCGGCAACCCGCTCGGCTTCGAATCGACCGTAACAGCGGGCGTGATCTCGGCGCTCGGCCGCTCATTGCGTTCCGTCTCGGGCCGCATGATCGAGGACGTGATCCAGACCGACGCTGCGCTCAACCCGGGCAACTCGGGCGGACCGCTGGTCAACTCGCGTGGCGAGGTCGTCGGCATCAACACCGCAGTGATCATGGGCGCGCAGGGCATCTGCTTTGCGGTCGCCAGCAACACCGCAAACCACGTGCTGAGCGAGATCATCATGCATGGCCGGGTGCGGCGCGGGTACATCGGCGTCGCGGCGCAGACCGTGCCGGTGCCGCGCCGCCACGCCATAACCGCGGGCATCGAGAACCGTCTCGGCGCGATGCTGTCGACGGTACAAGCGGACGGTCCGGCCGATCGGGCCGGGCTGATGTCCCACGACCTGGTGGTGCGACTCGACGGCGAGCCGGTCACTGGCATCGACGACATGATCCGCCTGCTCGACCGCAACCGCATCGGCAAGACGATCAAGATCGAAGTGCTGCGGCTTGGCCGTCTGCGCGAATTCGAGGTTGTGCCGAGTGAGCGGCCCGTGACGGCCGCCGCTTAAGCCGGCAAAAAGTCGGCATAGGCGAAGCCGTCACGCTCGACGACTTCGCCGGCCTTGATTGCCACAGGCCGGGCCAGCATCGGTCCGGCCGCAACGAAAGAATGAAACTCGCCGTTCTCGCCGCAGGGATCGACATCTGGCGGCAGATCCGCGAGCAGCGCCGCGTTAAAGCGGCGCCCGGCGAAGGTCTTGGGCAATGCCTTCAGATCGACGCAGACCAGCCTCGCGTCGACACCCGACGCGATCATCTCTCGCGCCAGCGCATCGGTCGGCTTGCGCCAGACCGGAAACACCGGCGTCATGTCGATCGGCTTGAGCCGCGTCTCGCGATAGGCGCGCACGTCTTCGAGAAACAGGTCGCCGAAGATGACATGCGTGATGCCCTGGGCCTTGGCCTGACCCATCGCCGCCGCCATTTCGCGCTCGTAGATTTCGTTGGGGCACGGGTACGGAATCCGCACCGTCACCGGCGCAAGCCCCGCCGCGTCGAGTTGTGCGGCCAGCAGCTCCTGGCGCAGGC